>JASMLX010000100.1 GCA_030748495.1 Candidatus Poribacteria bacterium
GAATTAAAACAAAAACTACAAGAATTGATGTTCTCTTAGTCTTTCTGGTCTGGATTATGTCAATGAACCAGAATCAGAAATTATTAGTAGAATCTAAACGGACTTGGATTCAATGATTATTCGGTTTGAATGTGGAGAGTGGTTGATGAACAATAGGAGTTCAAGTGCAAACCTATACGAATTTATCAGAAGCATTAAACAAAGCAGGACAAGGTTCAGGTTCTTGATTTAAGTAATCAAGGATTGACTGAAATTCCACCTGAAATCGGTCAATTGACTAGAGTCGTTAACACTAAGAAGAGAAATCCTGTATGATGGGCTATGATGGAACTAACACATGAATAATATCAAGAAATAAAGCCGTCTTGACCCGGCCAAAGAGGAAAGGTCAAACTATCCAATCGGAAGGTTCGGAATCGGATTTTGTATGTTGCCGAGCACGGATGTAAATGGAGAGGTCTTCCCTCTAGGTTTGGAAATTGGCCTCCAATCTACCGGCGGATGAACCGATGGGCCAAAACAGGAGTCTTAAATGGCAGATTTGCAGCCTGGCCAGCAAAGAAAATCATTCCAGTCAGGATAGAAGGCTATTGATTAGATGGCAGATCCGTGAAAGTGCATCCTGATGGAACAGGAGCATGAAAAAACGGCCAGCCGCCGATTGGAAAGTCAGGAGGAGGGTGGTCCACAAAAATCCATCTGCTGGCCCAAGATGCTGGTAGGGCAACAGCTTTTCGACTGTTCCCTAGCAACGGTCATGATGAGGCTGAAGGAGAAGGCTGGTTGAAAGGCATAGATTGCCCTTTTGCTGTCGGCCCAATGGATTATGGATCCAGCAGATGAAGGAGATACGACTCGATAGCCGGCTTTAGACTTGATGTACTCGGCTGTTGTTTCGGCCAAATCGAATCGCCTGGATCCTTGGGAGTCTAACCAAGAGCACGACAAAAAGAGAAATGAAGTAAGACGATTGTTCAGCAGGCGAAAGGGATTTGACCGGATCTTCTCTGGCTTCGACAAGCTGGATCGGATGTTTTCTGCTTTCGGGTTCTTGGTGCTGATTGTCGATTCGCTTAGATCGTGTTAACTAGCCCTAGTCTAACTACTTTAGGAGCACTATCTTTCTGTTTAATGTGACCAATCTCTAAACCTTTTCTTAGCCTTGGATTAAATGGCGTTTTTCAATAAACCTTCTGAAGTTAAACTCACCATTACAGAACCCCTCATAAGAAACAAATTCTGCATTTTCTAGCCAATCGAGATCATGTACTTCATCTTTAGAAGGTAACAACTCGCTCCCACATTGGTTAACCACACTTCTCAACTTATCCATTTCAACTATGAGAGGACTATCAATGTAAAAATCGCTATTACCGATAACCACATAACCGAAAGCCTTATCATTTCTCTGATTTTCTGAGGCAACTTAACACTACCTCCCACACGAGAGCCTGGCCATTTTCATCTGACTCATTCAATATCCGCACGGTAAAAACACACTTAATCTTTCAAGGGCTAAATAATTATCTGCATCGACCACTGCAGCTAAAATATGAGCTTTAGGTCTAAAGTCAATCCGCTGCTGTAAGCACTTCCTGTAAAACATAGAAGTCAGAATCACTTCCTACCGGATCAAAACCAACAGTCGCCCCTTCTTTTACTAAATTCTGACGTTTGGTTTCTAGATCAAACCGCAGGTCAGGATTGTGGGTTGCAATATAAAGCATAACCTGACTGGCCTGGTCAGAAATTTCGACTGAACCATCTATTCGATTCCAGTTCACATCGTAAACTCCATCAGCGTCGATTCTAAAAACATCACTGATCTGTTGTAAGTAAGCTGGGAGTTCAAATGTCCATTTAGTCTCTCTAGGAGGTCCAAACTTAAAAATTCGCTCTTCCAAATCCGGTCTGTAGTTCAAATCCAATGCGAATAGGAGACCTGCTCTAGGGCCACAGACAGAATTAATATCCCAATCTAAGTCACCATTTATATCTACTAGCCGTTTGTGCTCATAAGCGTCTCCTTCTAATAAAAACTCGTCAATAAGTCTAAGTTCACGGCCAATACGTACAAGCGTCTCTAAAGTGTCACGCCACGCGCATAGAGACTTGAGGCTAAGACTATAAACCAGTATAACGAAGTGATACGAGTTGAAATAGCGTGATAGGCCTGCATTCGAATTTCTGTTGGGGTAGGAGCAGTTCGTTGACGTTGATCATATACGGACCACGTGTGTGGCCCTTGCGACCAAATTGCGCAAGGCATTGGACGATTTAGCTCCCTAAGTGATCAGCACATATCTCCGATGGTTTCTAGAGGTGATCCCCAACCAATTCTCTCTCCTTTCCAGCGATCATACTTTTTCCAAGCGTCGGGTGAAGGTGCCGTGACACGATAAGCATCATAGTGAGGATAGTCGCTTAAACCAGCATAATCGCGCCAAATTCTTTCTTCACTGTGTGTCAAAGTTGTAGCCAACCGTGTAACAGCATAAGGTGCTAGTGCTTCCCAAACTTCTTGTGGTGGCACGGGAGTTCCTCCCCCATATTGAGGCTCTCCTAGAAACTCAACCGCATGGATGTTAGGTAACATTGTGTCTGTATCATAAACTTCAAAAGGCCGTAACCCACCAAAGTACTTCAAAGGATACTGTTGATACAACTCAGCATCACTATATCCGGGCACAATAGAGTTGTGAGAAGTATTGATATAAAGTCGTTTAAGTGTTTTGAGAAAGATTTCATTCCGGAGATGATTTTCAGAGCCGTTCACCCATCCACCTGAAATATCGAAGCATTCTACCTTGACGCGTAGATAAGCCCAGATAGAATAAGAGGCACCGTCAACAGGTGTAACAATAATCTCTACAGCTGTGTATGTTAGTGGCAGTGGATCCGTTTCGACTATGAAGCCACCACGCTTTTTCACAGGTATTACATCTTGATGGTTAAAGAGTTTTATCGGTTTTAATGTTTTTTGTAATGAAAGTATGTGAGGGGCTGTTGGGCCAGCAGCTAACCAAAGGCGACAGGAAGTGATCTTAATAGCTTTGTTAGATGTGTTTGCTACATGAATAACCAGCTTTTCAGGATGAACTCTACCTTCTGGGGCCAAAAAGGTAACGGCTGAAAGCCAGCATTTAGGCGGTGTAAGACTCAACTTGCTCGAAAACCATGGTTTGTTCTCAGGACCAATTTCCAGGTCAAATTCTCCGTTCGGGCCAAAAGTGGAATTTCGGCTATTAAAAGTCCAAACAGTCAGCTGGTCTGGAGCAAGAAGGTCTGAGTCGTTCCGGGCTGACGGGGTATCATGCCAAGCCCAAATATTCTCTGTCAATAACTCTTGGGCGAATTTCCCATTGAAACGAACACGGGTTTGATTAGTTATGAACAAAGATTGAGGACCATTATTGTGCAAGAAAAGTTGAACCCGAGCTCCGGAGGCAGGTTCTGGATCTTGATGATATCGCATCGATTTAGCAATCATATGCGGTGTCACGTTTGTACCTTCCAATACAAGCTGGTGATCTGTGTCCTTTTGCTTTGATAAAAATGAAGAAGAATTTTGCATGGTATGGAAAAGTCCTGTGCCCTATTAGAAAAACAAAATGCCTAAATCTTATAATTCTTAACTGATATTCTATGATAGGATAATTTATATTATAATTTGATGCCAATAGAAAACTGAAGACAAGAAGAAAGATAGCGCCAGCTGGGTAGCTAATACCTATCCCTCTTACACGAGGTTATTTTTTACTCGGAGATCAATTTGACTTGGACAGTATACTCAAGGAATACAGCGAACCCAAAAAGGTGGTGGATTTCGAAATACAGTAGAGGTTGGACTTCAAGGTAACCAAGTAACGTTGGACCTTATTGTTCTAGCTAGTGGCTTTGTCAGCGATATTTCGATAGTTAAATGTGAAAAGAGGCCTTAAAGGGAAAAGTAATCAACTTCACCAAAGAGTTTATATTTATATTGAAGGCTGTAACAATACGATTCGACCAAGATGAGGAAGATTTGTCAGAAAGACATCTTCTGTTTCCAAGAAATGGAAACATCATTTTGAAGCCATTAAGTGGTTGATCGGAAAATCTAATTTGGAGAGGGAATCAGCTATGGTTTAGCACTACCCATTATTTTAATTGAAAATGCGACCAAAGGCGACTTGGATGGATTGTTCGGCATCCCTGGTATTCCAGAAGGTGAGGTTTATCACCGGGGCAAGCCGGGTAAATCAAAACTGTTTGTTTATTACTCAGGACATGGATTACCAACTACCGCAGGAAAGCGCAATGGTTATCTTGTCCCTATCGATTGTAAACAACAGAATTTCCGGATAAGTAGCTACTCAATGGACACGTTTTATACCAATCTAAATTTGGTTCCGGCCAAACATATTACGGTTGTTTTCGATGCTTGTTTCAGTGGTAAAAGTGTGGGTGGTGACTTGATCACGGAGGTTAGTGGCTTACATTATACCGGAGTTAAAGGTTGGAAACTTCAACGATAAAACGAATCACGTGATTTTAACAAGCTCCGATGGTGACCAATTCAGTAATTGGTATTCAGAGAAACGGCATGGATTATTTACCTATTTCTTCTTGAAAGGTTTGCGTGGTGAAGCTGATCTCAATAGCAATTACAGATTGTTGTACACGAACTATTCTCGTATATGACTGAAAATGTGCCTTACCATGCTAAGATGAAACCTCAGGTTCCAAAAGTCGACGGGCAAACAGATTGGGTCATAACCCGTTTGTCTAAACTGACCAATGAACTTGTATGAAAGTACCGGATTACGAGAGAAACATCTGCATTTTTAGGTCGATAGCCAAAGTTCAATGTCATGGCGTCTATTATGTCATACTATAATGATTTAGCTATAATAGATTAACTTTGAATGCACATTTATCCGCTAAGGAACCGAAGTCCCTTACACTGATGCGCCTTACATAGGAAAAGATGGTGTATATGTTAGTTACTAATCACGGATAGGTCATCTGAAGTGAAGGATCACTTGGCCAGTAAGCGTCAAGAATAGTAGATTATGAAAAAGGCCAAGGTTCAATCCGCTTGGCTTTGCTAGCGGAAGCCAGTAGTTGTGTTTGCTGGCCTATATTGGGACGATAATGACCCTCTACAGTCATCAAATTCGTTCAAAAGACGGATTCGGCTTCAACGATCAATTTTTTTGATAGTATCCGCTTTAATCCGAATTTCAGCCACTGACCCGTTCCGTTGAAGAGGTCTACTTTGAAATCAGCCTAGAGGTTCGGCCAAAGGAAGGACTTGAATGAGAAAAGTCCAAATCAGCATTAAATTACCTGATACCATTGCATTGACTTTCTGGATCAACTGGAGGCCTTAATGTATGGCAGATCAGCAACTGATCAAGCTCCGGATAGAGTACAAACGAGCGGGATCATGGAACATTTCAACGTTCACTTCTCTGAAGTGATTGAGTCAACACGATTGGAATCAATAGCTGAACTGAAAACTGCAATGCAACAATAGATGAAGATTTATAATCACTGTATTCCGCCACAGAAGGCTTAACCATAAACCGCTTATTGAGGCGATGAAAGAACGGCAGGAAAATGAAGCCGGGAGATTTAAACATCGCCTATACAAACAGGCGGGACTTCACAGCTAGCAATAATACTGTTTAGGGGAGGATGAGGGTGAAAATCACAGATCTGCATGTGATACGTATGGGTATACCGGGGCCAGGAGGGACAAACTGGACGTTCGTAAAGATTGAGACGGATGCGGGGATTTATGGACTTGGTGAAGCCAGTTTACAGTATAAAGATGAAGGTTTGACGGCGGAGTTCGAGGCGTTTAAAAGATTTCTGATTGGCAAAGACCCATTTGAGATTGAGCGCATCTGGACGTCACTCTATCGGCGTGTCACGTGGTCAGGTGGACCGGTGACAACGAGTGCGATCAGCGCTATTGATCTGGCCCTTTGGGATATTAAGGGAAAAGCGCTAAGGGTGCCAGTGTATGAATTACTGGGTGGGAAATCGCATGATAAAATTCGAATGTATGCCAACGGCTGGCCGAGGAACGGAAACACGCCGGAAGGAACCGCTGAAGGGGTGAAAAGAGTCGTAGATCAGGGATATACCGCACTAAAGCTCTATCCGTTTGGTGGTGAACAGGTAGCGAAAATCGATCGGATTGAACACGGGGTGGCACTTGTGGAAGCCACACGGCAAGCGGCGGGACCGCAGACCGAAATTGGGATTGATATTCGGGCGCGGTTGAATATCTGGAGTGCGCGACGTGTGGCACAGGAGTTGGAGCCGTTTAATATTGCCTGGATGGAAGAACCAATTCTGTGGGACAATCCAGAAGCACTAGCACAGTTTGCCCATGAGGTGCGTGTGCCGGTTGCAACGGGCGAGCAGTTGTATACGCGGTGGGGATTCCGTGCATTGTTAGAACTGAATGCTGTAGGAATTATTCAACCAGATATCTGTCATGCAGGCGGCATTACCGAGTTGAAGAAGATTGCTGCGATGGCAGAGACGTATTATGTCACGTTGGCACCGCACAATTCAAATGGCCCGCTTTCGACTGTTGCCAGTTTACATCTGGATTTGTGTATTCACAACAGTTTGATGCAGGAGATATTTTTGGAATCTATCCCACTTTACAATAAAGTTCTCTCTCAGCCGATTGAAGTGATTGACGGGTATTGTGTGCCACCCGAAGGGCCTGGTTGGGGGGTGGAGTTAAAAGAGGATGTAATGGAGAAATATCCGCCCAAGCCGTTTACACCTGTAGAGTCTGAGCCATATATGGCATTTTAGCTTTAGAGGTAAAAAGAACTTTGAAAAGGAGAATCGGTGGATCTCCCCGCAGATCTAAGAGGATCGAAAATGCTCTATTAACGAGATTCTTCCTGTCAGATCTAATGGAAAGACCAATACCGCTATTTGCCAACCCCCGATCCACAGGGCAGATATCTACCAAAGCGGCTGGGAAAAATAGGAAACGGCTTAAAGATGACCGATCGGCAAGGTACCCGTTAGAACCACAAGAGATTTTAGTAGTAGGAAGCATCAATGGAAATTAGAGCGGCCAGAGAGGGCGAGCAGGAAGAAATCATCGATTTGTTAGCTGAGGTGTTTGCGACCCAATGTCGACCTCGCTATGCCAGTCAGATCTACCAGGACTCAAGCTATCGCCTGGAGCAGTCTCGGGTTGGTCTGGTAAATGGCAAAATTGTGAGCCACCTTCGGATTTCGGATAGAGTTGTCTGCGTTGGTGACACTGAAGTCAAACTGGCAGGTGTCGGGATGGTGGTTACTCAGGAGGACTATCGCCAACGAGGATACGCCTCAGCATTGATAATGGATGCCATCTCTTACATGGAAAAGCACGATTATGACCTGAGTCTCCTTTTGACAACTATTCAACCGTTTTACCAGAATTTTGGTTGGTCTGCTTTTCCTCAAACAACCGTAGAATTACCCCTCGAGTTAGAAGAGGCTTTTCCTCTGTCACCGTGGAACTGTCGACAATTTGAGATAGGCACTGACCTACAATCGGTTATACAAATTTACCAGAAGTGCCACCATTCGGGGTCAATCGTTCGATCACCTCATTACTGGCATGACGGGTATGCGCGGCGGGTTGGTGTTATTCCGTCTCTAGTGATTGAAGACTCCGGGCAGATTCTAGCATACGCCAACCTGTGTCTAGGAGTTGATGACAGCGGAACAGACCCGTTTTTGGCGCAGGGCTATCCTAACCTGCGGGAAGTTGGTTGGACACCTGATCGTCCAGAATCGCTGTTGGTTCTCAGTCGAGCCATCCTAAATCAAGCCATTCAGCAAAAGACATCAAAACTAACGGGACACCTTTCGCTTCATCACCCGCTAACAGTTATGCTGATCCGTGAAAGTCAATCCACCCCTTCGTTTTCAATTAATCAGAAGATGATGTACCGGACTGTCTCGTTGCCTAAATTGTTATCCAAAATGAAATCTACACTGCGGAGTCGCCTCGACCGATCTAGCTTTTTCCGCAACGCTTTGGAAAGGGAGGCGCCCGATGGCGTGAGTTCCTTCTGCATCACGGTCGCCGGCCAGGCCTGTACTCTGAAGATATTGTCAGGACAACTCGAAGTTCTGGCGGATCAGAGCGGGACCACAAAAGTTTTGCTATCCCCGGATGAATGGATACGAATCCTGTTTGGAGATTTAACCTTTCCGGAATTACAAAATTTGAGGGTGCTCGACCAATTGGACATCTCCGATTCGGAACTGCAGGTACTAAATCTCCTTTTCCCCAAAAGCCAGCATCTGCATTCCGTTTGTGATTACTTTTAGCAGTTGGGATGCCATATCTGAGTCATCCACCTATTGGTAAATGTCTCTTGATAAGACCTTTTTCGGAGCTAATATTTCCCTATTTTGTCATTAACAGCGGGGAGATAGTCCGCCCAGAAAAGTCTTGGAGCGACTAAATTGAGGGAGGGAGACGGCCATTCCTCTAATTTCTAGTATCGTCAAATCGGTACTGCGAAAATGCGGTATCGAGCAAAGTCGATACGGCCCGCATAAGACTACCTGTATAAGACCAGGGCCACGCTTCACCACGATCTAAATACGATCTAAAAATAAAGGATGTCGCGGCCAAGCAACGGTTTCGAAGGCACCGCAACCAATCAACTGCCTACCAATGCCTCTGTTCACATAATAAACGCTAAACTTCGACAGGCATTGGTGAAGGGAGTGAGGAGAAGGGGGCGATTCGGTTAGACCTCTTGTTCTAAAGGCATCGCCTAGTTGAACTGGGTCACAGCACTAGGCTTTAGCGGCTGGCATCTCGGCCAGTGTATGTTAACCTGAAGTCACAACTGTGGTGGTGATAATTCGTAGTACTTGTTCTGGTATGCACTACCTACCATTTTCCATCGCCCAGCAGGTTAATCAAAAGCGAAAGTGACCTAACCTTGAAAATTAAAGTTGATCAAAAAAAACTACCAGCCCAACCACTAACTATCGTGATCCGGACTGGTAGTTGAAAGAAATTATCGTCAGTTTGATTACTGGACTCTCAACCGACTCCAGGTTGTCGTTAACTTTCCTGATGGCTGAACGGCCAAGAATTCCTTCTCACCGGTCTTCATGCTAAACTGAATCTCTTTTTCGGATAGGACCCGGTTCCACATCCGAACTTCATCCACAACACCAGGCCAAGCCTCGCCGGACCAGGTACCAATTTGAACTGCACTGGGCGTACCGGCTGGTAGCACCGGATTTCCAGATCCTTGCTCGTGGGTGACCTTGCCGTCGACATAGATTTTAACCATCCCTTTATCATCGTCGGTATGCGTATAGGCAAGGTAGTACCACTGTTTAGTTTTTAAGCCGGTTTTATTGTCGTTAATATCCAAGAATCCGCCGGCTTTGGCGTTGGTCCAGACTTTGATACCGTTGCTTGGATTCATACCGTAACCAAAACCAATAGCACGGCCGCCGCCTCCCCGGGTACCGAAGACAATGGCGTGTGCGCTTGGTAGTCGGTCCAGCCAGACCCAAGCTGCTTGTGTGATTGCACCTTTAATGTGAAAGGCTTTGTTGTCGGGTATCAACACGTGCTCGGAAGAAGCCTTAAACTGCAGAGCCTTGCCGAATTTACCGTCTACCCATTTCGCTTTCTTCACTTCTCCGTCGGCTTTGGTCTTGGATTTGCCCTTTGTTTTATTCCCACTTCCTTCGTCAAGCGGCATGTATAGAACCAGTCCATCAGTAATTTCAGCCGCCTGCACTAAAAATGGCAAAGATACAATTAGGGTCAAAATAATATAAACACATTTCATAACACCACTCCTTTATCTCTAAAATTCTAATTCTACGCCTAATTTTCTTGTCAGAGAAAAGCTTAGGCGTAGGAAAATTCCAGTAACTATGTTCCTTTTCATTATCGACTTGATATAGCTCAGGTGTGAAATCGGACCTCGTCTAGCCAAGTCTAAAAAGGCGTTTGTAGTTTAACAAACGCCTTTTACATTCTGCGGGATTGGATTACTAAGGGTTACTGATTTAGCTTGATCTGGCTCCAAGTGACAGCCAACTTATTTTTGGCTTCGACAGCAGTTGCGAACTCTTTGGCTCCAAGTTGCATACTCAACTTCATTTCAGCGTCGCTGAGAGCGCGATTCCACAATCGGACTTCGTCAACAGAACCGGGCCAGGCTTCCCCCGCCCAAGTGCCAATTTGTACGGAATCTTTATTAGCAGCTGGTAAGACAGGATTTTTGGATTTTTCTTCATGTGTGGCAATCCCATTAACGAAGATTCTGACCAATCCATCGTCAGCAGTTGTATGGGTATAGGCTAAGTAGTACCATTCGCCGACTTTCAATTTGGTTTTGTTATCGTTGATGTCCTTGAATCCGCCTTTTGCTCCGTTAGTCCACACTTTGATGCCGTTGGACGGATTCATGCCGTAGCCGAAACTAATGTGTCGTCCCCCGGTGGCCGGCGGATTTTTCCTGACGCCAAAAACGACAGCATGAGCACTCGGTAATTTATCCAATTTGACCCAAGCAGCCTGAGTAATCGCACCTTCAATATGAAAGACCTTATTATCATCAATTAGGACACGGTCAGCAGAAGCAGCGAATTGAAGAGCCTGGCCAAACTTGCCCGCGGTCCATTTGGCATTTCCTTGGATAGCCCCTTTAAGTCCATTACTAGAAGTATCCGCTACGGATTTCCCTTTTCCTTCGTCAAAAGGCATATAAAGTACCAAACCTTTTTTTAGGTTGACGTCTTTATCAGTGATTTTGGCTTGAACAGCCAAACTTAATAGAATTACCATCGCCATAGCGAGAACAGTTACTTTTTGCAACATTTTGAAAAACTCCAGTTTTTACTAGGTCGCGATAGTATAATTATACTGTTAATTTTTGTCAAGTCCGTCTTTTGAGGAATCATATTCTCATTTCCCTCTCTGTGGCCTAAGTCACTTTCCTAGGTTTTCTCAGCTAAACATTCATAAATTTTAGCCGCAATGGTTGCTATTAGAAATGGGCAGGTACGAGCTTAGGTAGTGTGGATATTGGGCTCGATCAACTACGATGAATACCATCTCTGATTAAAACCCTTCAGTGTCCGGATGAACAGTTTGGTTGTCAGCCCAAATAAGAATCGAGAACGAAGGTTAAAAACAGGTAACTCAACCAGGAAGTAATCTACTTTGGGTGGGCACCACTGCTTGTGTTACCAAGGTTTGAGCCTCTCTTTTTTAGGCGATAGCGAACTGTCTTCGCCTTGATAGGCTCCACACATTTCAGTTGCATCAGTTTGTCGACTATCATTTGCATGATCCAATACTTTTACGGCTGGCTGAGGGCTGGGATCAGGCGGTGCAATAGCATATGCTTCTTCTCTGACACCTAATTTCCTGGGCGCACCAGGACGTGGTTTCTTATTCAACGAGATATCTAAGCCTTGTTAGAGCATGCATTTACGGATATTATGTGTCGTTTGTAAGCTAACACTTACTACCGGGGCAACTACTTTGAGCTTGACGGTGTAGGGCTAATCGAGGCGACCTTTTGGATTTGCCCTAGCATCGGGTCGATAGTAATGGGTATGGTCAAATCTGCTAAGGTGACTATAGTATATGAGACTTGTAATCACCATATGCGATAAAGGTACTAAACAGTAAGCCGTCCATTAAGGCGAGAAAGCGGAGCCAAGTTGCTTCAAGTAAGCACGTATCCAACAGCAGAACTCGCCAAAACAGTGAATTAGAAATAGTGAGGAGGATTCACCACGGATTAAACGAATGATGGGAAGGATTAAAGCGCTTCATCGGTTGTGAATTTAACCCTTACATTCACTATTCATCTAAGTCGATTCAATCCCCCAGTCAGTTGATTAAGATTGTCGAGGACCGGAGTTGGCTTCTGTCAAAACTGGGTAAAGATCAGTCCTTGAAAAAAAACGATCTATCTGCTAGTCTGTGGTGGCATGAAGTTTCTTTTTCTGGATATGTCTTATTCCAAACAAATTTTAGAGGTCTGGAGACTACTTGTCACAGTCCTTATTCTAATACCCATTGAGATCTGGGCCCAGTTCCCAAGCGCCGATGACTTAACCACTTCGTTCAAGTACCATGAAATGCGCCTTGATTTGGATCCACGTGTTCTGGAGACAATTGATCAAGGGTTGCGCTGGCTAGAAATCCAACAAGGGTCAAACGGGCTGTTCCACAACCACCTTGGTATTACCGCTTTGGTAATTGCGGCTTTCTTAAAGCACCCTGAGAAAAAGTACTCTGAAACTACCCATCAGTTTATCAGAAAGTCAATCAATGTCCTGATCAAGAATCAGAATCTAGATGGCAGTATCTGCGATCTCAGCAAAGAGACGGAGATGACTTTCCCCAGCTACACCACCAGCGTTTCACTGATAGCACTCGCGGCAACCGAAAATAATTACTACCACGCTTTTATTAGAGATGCACGAAACTTCCTTAAGAGCCTACAGATGACAGATGATCCAAACAATCGGTATTATGGGGGAATTAGTTACGGTAATCGTAGCGACGGTCATCACGATCTTTCTAACTTGAGCTTTGCTATTCAAGCGCTAAAAGACACTAACAGCTACGCAATTGAAGTCCTGCAAGAAGAAGAGGGATACGATGACAAAGCGTTTTTTGATAAGGCTGTACAATTTATAGAACGATGCCAATCCAGTAGGAGCAATAGTAAAGAATGGGCAGAAGAGGGGGGAACAATCCGTATGGACTATCAGAATTACGGAGGATTTGTCTATTCATCGAGTGGTGAAAGTAAAACGGGAACTAAGGGCAGACCTTATGGAAGTATGACCTATGCAGGTCTATTAGGACTGATCCACGCTGGGGTCAGCGAAGATGATGACCGAATTCAAATCCCGCTTTCGATACAAGATGCTTACAAATGGATTCGCAACAACTATACTGTTGAAGTCAACCCGGGTATGGATCTGAATAAAGGTCAGCAGGGAATCTATTACTATTACTACACCATGGCCACCTCACTTGCAACTTTCGAAAAGATCAAGACAACCATGAGAGGCCGAATTACCGAAACCTTTTGGTTCGAGGACTTAGCAGACAAACTGATCGAATTAAAAATTGAGGATTCAGTAGTTGCCAAGCAAGATATACCGAATCCAGCTAACCTCGAACAATTGCTGTTCAAAAAAGGGGATGCGGTTAAGTTAGCCTATTGGCGAAACGAAGAGAGTAGCCGATGGATGGAGCGAGATCCTGTTTTAGTTACAGCTTATGCTATTCTAGCACTGGAGGCCGGATTAAGTGCCGAATAATCTAAACTGGAAAGATCGCTTTGGTCAACCGGCGGTTGAATGCCTTCGGAGGACGTGTCGTCTTTTATCGGTAAATCGGTACGCTTGTTTCATTCTTCAAAATCAGCCGTTACTACCGCCCACTCATGAGAAAACACTGGCAAATGGTGCGAAGGTAGTCTGGTAAAGGCTCCATCGTTTCTGGTGTATCGTTGTTTCGCTCCATCACATGAACCGAAAGAGCGCGTGCAAAGTAGTCGTAGTCTTGTAAAAGCCTCAGTTGAAATGGGGATGTATGGGGAAGCCTATGAAAATCAACTGCCAACCAAGACCTGGATTTATCTATCTCCCCGGTACAGGCGTAGTTGGTAATTCCACTGTACTTCCGCCACCGGCGTATATGATCCTGATAGGTAACGAGTAGCCGTGGAGTTTGATAACAGGTCTGTGATTTGAAACGTTACTTAAAAAGTAATTTGAGCAGATCTTAGACCCAGGCGTTTTGGATCTTGGCGATAGCTTCGATAATCTGATCCATTTCTTGTCGTGATCCCAGCAGAATATTTTGGAATAACCAGACGCTTTCCTGGCAGGCCTGTTCTGTGTTTGGGCAGGGCAGTTCACGAATTAAATCTGGATACTGAGAGGCGACCCGCTGTAAGCCACCTTCTTGTGACAAGGACTGACCGTAACCGCTGGAAGAGGGAATTCCCTCAGCACTCAACGCCCGTAGAAACTCACCCCGCAACTTTCCTCCGAACCCTTCCGGGTTGTAGCGCATCATGTATAGGTGATAGCCGTGCTTGGAAACCCAACGGCTATGGCTTGGTGGTGTAATCCCTTGGATTTGCTTCAATTCTGCCGATAGATAAGCGGCGTTGGCGTTACGAATATCGGTCTGATCTTCTAGCTTAGGTAGACGCGTAATCAATAAGGCCGCTAAGTATTCGGATGGACGATAGTTCCAGCCCAATCGTGGATATTCCCATCGCGCGCCTTCTGGCAAACGCCCAACATTCATAAAAGCATGTACCAGATTGTGTATATTCTTATCATTTGTGGTGACCATTCCTCCCTCGCCGGAGGTCAGGTTCTTTGAGGACTGAAAACTAAAGGCGCCGACATGACCTAAAGAACCAACTTTTTCACCATTGGATTCAGCGCCGTGGGCTTGGGCACAATCTTCAATTACTTTCAGGTGATGTTTTCTGGCAATCTCGTTGAGAGCGTCCATGTTAGCCGGGTGACCACCGAGATGCACGGCCATAATAGCGCGAGTTCGGCTTGTAATAGCGGCTTCAACTGCTGATGGATCAATGGTGAAATTATCTGGATCGATATCGACGAAAGCGACTGAACACCGCCGGTCCAAAGCAGCTGAAGCGGTTGCTATAAAGGTGTAATTTGTGGTGATGATTTCACCGCCGTCTTCAAACCCATCCAGATCAAGAGCACCAGAGATAGCGGCGCTGATCGCATCAGTTCCGTGTGGTAGAAAAGTAGCATATTTTGTTCCGGTATAGTCGGCATAGCCTTGCCCCAAAGCCTTAGACTGGACACCCGGCAATCCTTCACTGGCGCTGAGATATACCTGGCGCATTCGAGGTTCAATTTCAGTTTCCCACTCTTCACTGTCGACCTGTGGCCATCCAGGCCAGGGTTTATTTTCTCGAACAGGCACTCCACCATCGATGGCTAACTTTTGATTCATTTCGCGTTCCTCCGTTTAGACCCGCACATTGTCGGTTTTGTAGGGAAATGTAACAACCGCAAAATTGTTGTTGGCCGCATTTCCACCCTCCTATGTTTCCCGTAATCTCACTTGGCGCTTGACTGGCGTCGTGGCTAATTGTTTTGTCAGGAAGCCAGAACGCTAACGACTGCCGACTGTAATATTATAAGGGTTGGAAATTGGACTTCTTAACACTGAACACCGGACCGCTGAGACTCTTGTTTAATCATAAAAGGCTACCGGTTTGAAATCTTTTTGAAGACCAGCATAGATCTCCTTGGATTGGTAATACATGCGATAGGTAAGATAGATAGAACCTACGGGCTAAAGAATTGATCCATTTCGTCTTTTTCGACGGGTTCAGCCTCTTCGATTGGTTCAGCCTCTGACTTGTCACTGAAACCGTACAGTTCGATTTCCTGAATGGTAGCAGCCACCCGGCGAAGCCCGCGTCTGCGGCCACCGGTCGATTGTCGCGTAGCGGCGATATCGTCCGAGGATTTACGAACACGCACTTTTATCTTATCAGTCGTAGTTGACACTCGTAGATCTATCGGATTGACGGTCATACTCTTGACCTCTTTCAAGGTGATATACCCACGATTACTATTGACCATGACATCGAACTGTTGCAGTTTGTCGCTGTGAATTACGATTCGATGGATCGACTTCTTTTCAGGTAACTGGATTACGGCTTCAGAAAAAGCAGAGATTCCCATTGCAGCAGAAGCCCCCTCCGGAAAAGTGGTTTTACCAGTCGTTCGGTAATCGCCGTCAATCATCTCAGGCGCAGTGGCCGTTGTTCCTGGAAGCCGAGCGTAGTTTCGGCTCCAAGATTGGTTGGTGCCAATAGCCACCTTCAAAATACTACAACCGATTAGGCCAAAGCTGATTGTCAGACCGGCAATAACGCGCATAAATTTCAACATCTTGGTTTCTTCTCCAATTTGACCTGATATTTAGTGACTCCAGATGTCGTCAATTACAGGTATTCTGGCATTTTACCTCGCTTGCGTTGGCTGTAAGTAGCCTGTTCGTAACTGAGCCGAATCAGTTTCTGAGTCTCATCTACCTCCAGCCCATTGTCTTCCGTAAAGAGCAACGCCCTTCCCTTTTTAGGATCTGGCATCAGGTCTAAACAACTTAACGCTTTTCGGTATAACACCAGCTTATAACTTCCATTTTGACGAATTGGCGCATCGCCACCTTCTGTCACAAACTGAATATAGAGGTCATCCTTGGTCCGATCATAGCCCACACGAACCTGCGGCAAATCTCCAATTAGATGATTGAAACTTCTAGAGAAGTGGACAATACCATTTCTATCAATCGAAACTTGATAGTCAACTTTTTGTTGGAGCGAGTTACTGTTGATCCATTTTACCGTTTTTGGAACTTGGAGTTGTCTGATGGCCATCTCAAAAGTGTTTCTGATAAGTTGGTGTTAAGCTGAGATCTGAAATACCTTATGGATCTAGAAGTTGGGGCTGGCTATTCATGTTATTATAGCACACGCAACTTATCAGTGCATCCATCTCCTCGATACAATCTAGCTGGGTTCCATCTCTTTCGTTGACGGGTGGGATCCCGATTTGTGTTTCTTATCGACCAGACTACCTCCGACAAAATAGATGAAATAATCGTCCCGGTCAGCACTATAAACCCAAACCGTAGTTAAATAAGGAGAGTTTTTAGAGGTGACAACGTACTCCTTGTCAGGTTGACCCAGTACACTCCTGATCTGTTTGGTCGTCATCTGCCTCTCCAGATCTTCGAATTTGCTGAGGCTAAATTGGGTTTCACCGTCACCGCAACCAGTCCAGAACAAGGCGAGTAAGACAAAGGATATAGCGCAATAGGTTAATTCCCACCAGGTTGAAGCTTTATGACTCATCTATTGAGGTTTCGTGAATTGCTGAGATTTTCTTTTCTGCTTTTATGTCAGTCAAAGAAGAGAGTATCGGCTTGTTGATATTGTTCAACCTCTGGCCCCTGAAACCAGTTATCCTCACGGGATAGAATACAGTCTGTTTTCACTTTGATGGTGCTTGACTTAGATATATTGATAGCCGGCCCAAGTTCGTCGTCGTACGGTGTGAAAAAGCGCAACATCGAAAGTCATCGTTGAGCAAGACGGGCGGGTAACAACTATTTGATCTCTCTATCCGGTCAAAATATTATCGACAGGAAATGTCCCACGGGTCGGAAATTCCCTCAGGACAAAACTGAGAAGTTCACCTGTAGATGTACATTAGAATCGTGCAAGTAGACGTCGCCGGGCAGGCGATCAACCAACACGGGTATTCTTGACCGTAAACCCGTGGCGCAAGTTTGGATTTCACCTGAATACTGGTACTTGCACCCGACCTATTACAAATTATTATAGCACAGGCCAAAACATCTGACAAATGGTGGGACCATGACCCTTCCCTGAATTACCCTCGTTTTTTTCTGCTCGCAGGCGTTGTTTCACCGCTTGTTGACGTTGTAGGAAGGAGAAGACCGACAAGCCTGACAGTAAAATAAATGCTATGGTCACACTAGAGATCATCAGCTTTTGCCAACTGGTTATAGTCGCCTGACCAAAGGCGATATATTCACTGTGCAACTCTGCTGGTCTAGGCTCTTTGGAACCACTTTGGGCTAACCATCCTTCGATAGTCTGAAGTTTCTACCCTCATAAACCAGCACTTCTTCGACGCCGATTCTGATCCCAATCTATGGACAGTGTAAGTAAACGTATATGCTTTCCGACACTAGTCCGAGTAAGTATCAAGGGCATCAATCAACAACTCAAAGTTAGCATCAAAGTCGTCTTGTTGTCGCAGAAAAGCTCAGTTGTAGGCCGTCATGGCAGAGTGAACTTGATTATCTTCTACCTTTTTTCCAAATCACTGGAATTAAGCGATTATTTATGCTTGCCCGCATGCTCGATCTCCAAGATGCAGATTTCGGACGTTACCAAGTTGGGACTGATGATAAACAAGAAAGTGTTAACCGCTTCAATGCCACGATACACCTCAGCTAACCAATCAGCGGTGGATAGAATATCCTGCCAGTCGGTCCAAGGCTCACGATCACGGGGGGGAGGTGGTCAAATAGATGACAAACAAAGTCGATGTCACGGCGAGAATAGGAGAATACGTCCTGACATAGCTAATGGATTATAGTAAAAATCACAGAATTTGAAAAGAAAAGAGTTAGTGTCATCAACACTTCCTCAAGGCCAGGACCAAAAATCTTTGTCACCACAGAGAATAAGTCACCGGTGGTAGCAAAAAAAGGCCCTTTTTCTGCTACCACCGGGCTGGCCTGAAATGGCTGGATTTTAACCCTTAACCCTTAACCCTTAACCCGCTATAAAATACTGTTTTTGAGAAACAGGTTTTTATTATGGTTAAGGTCAATGGGTTGACCGAAACAGAAACGGCTGCTTCACCTTACAAAGTGGGCCAGGCCCGGGTCAGTACGGCCCCACAGAGCCCGCAACTGCAGATCGATGCTCTGCAGTCAGCCGGTTGTCAGAAGATCTATCAGGAGATAGCCAGCGGAGCCAAAGCTCAACGACCGCAACTGGTCAATCAACTGAAACCGGAAGTATGATGCGGAGATTTAGTTGGATATTGTTGTTGGCTTTGTTGGTGTTTTCAGTTTATGCTGAAGATGAAAAAGAGGTGGTTGCTGGAAGTGCTAATGAGTTTAAGGGAATTGAGTCAGTTGTTGTTAGAGAGGGTAAATTAATCAGACCAAAGCAAATCATTTGGAAGAAAGATGGAGCCAAGATGAGGCGTACTTCCTGCGGGTCTATCAAGGCCAATTTTCTACATGGATAGTACGGAGGTAACAGCGGGTCGGTTTAAACCGTTTGTACAAGAAAGTGGATACGCTTATTCCAACAGATGTAAGACTCGTAATCAGCAAGTTGGGAGAGGGCCAGCTTTTTGGCTGAGACTGGAGTCTCATCGACAAATATTAGGCACCAAAAAACGGCGAAGCTCGGGTAATACTTAATAACTGAGCAAGATGCTGGCGGGGTAAGGTAATATTTTTACATGTTACGAAGTCTGAAAATGGAAAAATACAGAATCGGTCTTGGCGGTTGTGGTAGACCAGCGCGGTGTATGACAAGCGTATGCTAGAGCTCGATGAGGAGGCCCCATGAAAGGATATGGAACTAAGACTTTCGGTCAGCTGAATGCTGAGCAGTACGACATGATTTACGAAGACTTGATGTTAGAAGAGACGCTCGACTCCGTAGAAACGCTCGCCGAACTAGCTGGAGACGGGAAAGTCCTCGAGCTGGCGATTGGAACCGGGCGGGTGGCTCTCCCGCTGGCCGCCCGCGGTCTGTCTGTGCACGGCATCGAGGCATCTGAAGCGATGGTAGCGAAGCTCCGTCAGAAACCCGGCGGTAGTGCCATCCCCGTGGAAATTGGAGACATAGCGCAAGTTCGCGTGAAGGGCACCTTCGATCTAATCTACTTGGTGTTCAACACCATCTTTAACTTAACGACCCAAGAAGATCAGGTGTGTTGCTTCAAGAATGCCGCCCGGCACCTAAGCGCCAAAGGTGTGTTCGTTGTGGAGACGGTCGTACCCGACTTCTCTGAGTATGTGGATGGTCAACGGATGAAGGGTTCCTGGGCCAAAATAGATTCCGCCCGATTCGAGATCGCGATACACGATCGCGTGGCCCAGACTATTGCTTTTCAACGCATTGTGATAGGCGAAGACGGTACGCGGATGGTCCCGCATTTCATGCGCTACGCCTGGCCTAGCGAGCTTGATCTGATGGCTCAACTAGCAGGACTTGAGCGTGTGGAACGATGGGCCTGGTGGAACCGCTCTCCGTTCAGATCCGACAGCAAGAGTCATGTGACGGTGTACGCACGTGCGCGCCAGTAGTGGCCGCTTGCTCCCCAACTTTGAGTTCAAGAAGGAATTTAAACCGGGCCAACGCCCACGGAAAACCGACCGAATAGACGGTGTGAATGATACCAGTTGTCATGAAGCCCTCCGCCGGAACGGCGCAAAGGCTGTTGGCTCAGGTGTAGCCAGTGGGAGATACCTGTACCGTATCACTATAATAACAGTGGGTACACCGACACACGAAGCGGATGACGTGGCTGAAGTAGGAATATTGACTACAGGTGGGGATTCTCAAGTTGTAATGCTTTACGTCAGTTCTAAGGCTCTTTTGCCTTGGACGAGATAAAAGGAATATTCGTAGACTGTGATTTAAAATCCTTTTGAAGCAGTTTTTTCCGGTGCAAAACGGAATGTTGTATAAATATCGCACGCAATAGCCTGTCCTCTACCGGAGCTAGATGCTCCAGCCACGCTACAGGAGGGAAGAACACCGTTTATTCTTCCTATCCCGCCTCCAATTCTGCGTTAATCGTCCAGGTAACTCATTCCGGGGCGAAGATCCCAGCGGAATCTGTCTTCAGGCTTCGTATTTCTCGCCCACGGGGTGAGGATCGCCTGGTCCTTTCGTAAGGCAGCCATTTTTTCAGCTATGGTCGCCGGATCCCAGTCATCCAGAATGCGTTGTGTGAGGCCTTCCACAATCTCCTTACAGCTGGGATCGTTGGCCCGATCATTCAGTTCGTAGGGGTCTTCCTTCAGGTTGAATAGCTGGACCGGCTGGCCGTGGTAGTAGTTGAGTTTCCATTCCTCCAAGCGGACCATGCGCTGGAATAGACCTTCCTCGGGAAAGGGACTTCCACCGCCGCTGGCGTCCTGGCAGAATTCCGAGAGGGCGATGTTTTCCCAGTTACTTTTTTCACCCCGGGCGAGGGGAAGGAGGCTCCGACCCCGACTATGTGGAAGCGCAGGGCAACCGAGGGCCTCGATCATAGTGGCATTCAGATCCAGCGAAGAGATGACGTTGTCGAGCTGCTCTCCTTTCGGCAGGTGCCCCGGCCACGAAAGAATAGCTGGGACCTTGGCCGAGTCCTCGTAGAAAGTCTGCTTCCACCACAGACCGTGCTCGCCGACTTGCTCGCCGTGATCGGACATGTAGACGATGAGCGTGTTGTCCGACAGGTTGTTTGCCTCCAATGCGGTGAGAACCTGACCGATCATCTGATCCATCCGGTCGACCAAGGCCCAATAGGCCGCTCTGGACCGGCGGGTCTCGGCATCGGTGACTTCGGCAATTCCGGTTTTTTCTCTCCACATCTTGATATGTGGATGGAGCCGATTAGAATATGGCTCAGAATGCTTTGGCGGGGTAATGACATCATAGTAGCGTTCGTAGTCTTCCTTACGGGCGACAAACGGCTGGTGAGGAAGCATAAAGCCCACGGAGAGTGAGAAAGGTTCGGAGGGTTGCCCGGCCCTTTTCTTGACACCAAGGCGGTCCAGAAAGTGAACGGTGGCCGCAGTAACGTCCTCGTCATGGACCTGGTAAGCACTCTGGCCGGAGCCTGATTTCTCGAGGCTAATTCGGGTGGGCCCCGCCGTCCCGGCCAGCATCCCGTGGCTTACGCCGCCGCTGCCGTGATGGTTGGATTGATGGTCACCCACCAGGCGTTCCGTGTAGCCGTGAAGCTGGTCCGGCCCCAGTGAGTGCATGCGGCCGATGAGAACGGGGTTGTAACCTCCTGCTCCCATCGCGTGGGCCAAGGTTGGGATTGCGGAATCGAGAATATGACTGTTGGTCCAGACGTTGTTCTCGTAAGGATAACGACCGGAAAGCATGGACATTCTGGAGGGGACACAAATAGGCGAAGGGCAGTAGCAGTTGTTGAACTGGACGCCATTTGCGGCGAGGCAATCCAGGTTGGGAGTCTGCACGAAAGGATCGCCGTAGCAGCCAGTTACGGCGGGATTGTGCTGATCAGAGTGAATGTAGAGTAAGTTTGGGCGGTCCTGACTCATCGTAGTCTCCTGTCAATAAATGTTCAATAGATGTGTTGCGGGTTGTATTCGAGGAAGCATCAAAGTAACGATGGCAACTGGAATAGGCAATACGAAAATAGGATCGGTAGCAGAGAAGGTTATTGACGATAGGTTCCAGGTTATTATAGTAAAAACCCGGCCGTTAATCCGCTGTCGGGTCATGATAGTATACAAGCAATGACCCGACAGCGTTAGTAAGTAGACGGTGCTGCAGGGTGGTTTTTGGTCCGCCTCTGCTAACTCCCTGCCTATAGCTACCCGCTACTACTACCATCTGAGTAATAGAAACTACGCCTACGGTTTTCGAGGGGCGTCATAATAGTTAGTTTCGGAATAGGAACACATCCCCAATTTTAGCCCAGATTGAACGGTTGGCGTAATCTAGTTGGGATTGTACGTCAGCTAATTTTCCTTTCAGTATTTCGATTTCTTTATCTTTTGCCTCTATGATGGTATCTTGCAGTGATAGTGATTTACCCTTGTAGAAGCCAGCCGCACCTATACGGACCGGTAGGGTAGATTTGAGATGCTGACGCCAGCGGGTCTAGAGGTGCAGATTTTTGTGGATCCTAAAGATGCTAAGAATGTGCCCGCGGAGTTGAAGGAAAAGGTTAGGGAAGACGAGCAGAATAAGGGGAATGTACTGTAAAGGAATATCCAGTTAGAATCAGCTTTGAAGCAACTAACATACCTACGACGGTGAGTGTCAAGACAAAAAAAGAAGGTGAGTCAGAGGAGATGACCCACCTTACAGAAGGAAGTTTTGAAGATACTATAATTGTCGTTAGGTTTGATTGCGACTTTAATTCCAGCAACAAAAAAGACGAGCATTATTAGCTCGCCTTGATTATTCTTCTTCAACTTCTTGTGCAAGGTTTAATGTCTCACCACATTTCCTCTAATTGACCATTATAAACCAGGTCGTGAGTTTATGCCATGATGGCCATTATTAATCGTTGACATTAAACATTCCATTGCCTACTCAGGTCTATCCTCATCGTCGTCAGGATGTTTGGCAAAGATAAAGAAACAGACAACAAAGACTAACACAGATACCAACACTTCAATTAACAATGAGCCTGCCCTACTTCGGAATCACCATCTTGCGTGTTTCTGTGTAGTCTCCTACCTCGATTTGATAGAAGTAAGTGCCTGAAGATACAGATTCTCCAGTATTTGTACTACCATCCCAATAGATTGCTCTACTTACCTCAACATAATTCCCTGCTGGTATATGATCTAATTGAATCATTCTGATTTGCTTTCCTGTTACGTCATAGATTTTAGCCGTGGCAGTTGAGTCTTCAGTTACCATTCAAGCAGAGAATTCGCACACTCTAGCAGGAAATTTTGTTGATCATTCAGGATTAAGTTGCAGATCAGATCTGAACTCAAAAGATCGTGTCTATAGTTCTTATCCCTCCGATTTAACGTCATAAAACACATGAATAACGCTTAAATTTCGACTTGCTTGTTTTTGGGATAGGTAAGGTACTCGAGAAATATAAGCAAAACGAATATTAAAGCAAATAACCTTTATATTCGCCTGCCAATTCAATGTTAGTGCATATGCAGGATTTAACATGAATATGGCAGTAACACACAATGATCCTGTGAAAACCTAAACCACAGCATTGATTTAATACCACAGGGAGGGAGGTATTGATATATTTGAATCAGAAGGATCATCGATTAGTGAAAATGAGACTCAGGAGATCTTTCTGCCAATTGAGTGTTGATCTCTGCTCAAGCAAAACTAACACCAGTTCTGGCAGTTGATTGATCAAGGAACGAGAGATTGGAACACCTAAGATTGGAAACCACAGTCAGATTTGTCTCAGGTAGGTGTTCTATTATATATATACTAGATGAACTACCTGATAGATTTAGATGCTCAAAGGATTTAGTTCTCAAGGTCTTGCCAAACTAACCATTTTAGGATTACCATTTTTCTGGTGTCTGTATATTGATCTATCTCAATGATGGACAGTTGTTAAATACGAGATTATAACCGTCGGAAAGAAATAGAGAAGAGTATTAAAAAAGCAGGAAAATTTGATGTGGCTGGGTTTAGTCTAAAAGGAATAGCTAGGGGAATTCTTGGCAGGTAATCAGATTTTTGAGAAATCAATCCATCACTTGATTCAACTGTTCCATCAGTTCTTCTGCTTGAAACGGTTTGCCTACATATCCATCCATCCCTACTGATTGACACTTTTCCCACACCTCTCCTACTACACTTGCCGTCAATGCCACTATTACCACCCTTTTCAGTCCAGAT
>JASMLX010000101.1 GCA_030748495.1 Candidatus Poribacteria bacterium
GGTTGGCTGAAGCTTGAGCCTGTCGCAGTTGGTGCTGCTGATCGGCGGTTAGTGTGTCCGGCTGCATAAGATCCAGAGAACCCAGCACTCCGTGGATAGGAGTGCGGATTTCGTGACTCATACGGGATAGGAACCGGCTCTTGGCCTGGCTAGCTTCCTCGGCTTGGGCCTGGGCCAACTCGGCTTCCGATTGCAATCCTTGCGCCTCCTCTTTGGCCTGTTGCAGTTCTCGTGTCCGTTCAGCTACTGTCTGTTCCAATTCTTGTTGAGACCGATCTCGTTCGGCCAGTAACTCTTTCAGATCAGAACTAACTACCTGGATGACGCTGGTCAATTCAGCTAAGGGTAAATTGTGGCTCTGATCCACACCGTCGGCGAACTCCGTACTGCTTGCTTCCTCTATCGACCATAACATCTGACCTAGTTGTTGAGTTAAAAGATCCGCTTGTTGCCGCTGTTCGGCCAGTTGCTGTTCGCTCTGTATTAACCGTTGCTTGAGACCGGCGAGATTCAATTGATCGATCGAGACCTCCGCTGCTATCTCCACTGGCCCATAGAGCTGTTGCAGGGCTTGATCCAGGTTGTCCACCAACTGAGTTTTTTGCCGCGCCGCCGCCGGCAAAAGAGAGTAGACGGTCTGGGCCAAGCCCGGCTTGCCGGCTGGTGGGACCATGAGAGTGGTCTCAAAACTGGCTTGGTGCTGCTCTAAGGCTGCTGCCCCTTTGATTCGTGTCAAATGAGAGGCTACTGTTACTTTAGCCATATTGGCAATGCGATACTGTATTCTATCTCCCAGTTGGGCCCGGATCCGGTTGATAATCTCCAGGCCGCGCTCGATTGTATCTGGTTCAATCACACCAGACAGGTTGGTCAGCACCGTTTCCCCCTCAATCACAGCGTGTTCCAGTCTACCTGTTTCGGTCTCATAAACCCACTGCGGCCGACGCACCACCTTCAGGCTTTGGTCACCCACCTGCAGAGTCTGCTGCGCTTCTTGCCACCATTGCAGAAACTCAGACTGATCCACCGATTGCCGTTGTTGCTGGCGGATTTGGGCCAGGGCTTCCTGTTGGTTGAGATGGAATGATAGCGTTAGGCCGGGTTGCAATCGACTAGCTAGTCGAAACGATTGTCTGACAAACCAGTTGGGATTGACAACTGACAGGCCGGTGAACGCTCCTAACTTAGCCCACTTGGCCATCTGTTGTTGCAGGTATGCCCGGGCCGGGCGACTAGTCGACTGTTGTCGGCTAGCATCTATTATCAGATAGAGAGCCGTTTCTCCCCTCTCTTGAGCGGCCTCAATAATCCTGTTTATAATTGCCGAGAAGGTTTTCACCATCTCCAAGGTGGTACTAAAGTAGATGGTGTACTGAAACACCAGGTTGCCCAAGTAGTTGAACTCTACCATTTCACCGGTCGGCAGTTGAGTGCTAAGATCTTGCGGCTCCAACCCCAGATCGTGATACAGCTGCTGGACTGACACAGGGGAAGGTCGAGGCGATAATCGAATCAGTTGGCCCGAGACTCGACCTCGGCGGTCAGATAGTGGGCTGATGTCATAGCTGTAAGCCTCTCCATCAATGATGACAGTATCAGTTGCGTCTCTCAGCAGTGGAAAAGCCTCAGACAGAAGTTGCCCCTCCACCTGATCTAACTTAGTCTGAAACAGTTGTTCGGTGGTTGAGTTGAGGGCCAGTATTCGTTGTTGCCCATCCAGCACCAGTCCGGCCATCGGCATCCGTCCAAAGACAACGCTCTGGTAGTAGGGCAGGTAGGCCAGTAACCCAAAACGTAGAATGGTGGTCAGCAAACCCACACCTACCAGTCCACCCAGAAGCTGGTAGAGGACAAAAGTTAAACCCCAGTTGCTGCCGGGCCATGAGATGGCGTACAACAGAGAACCCAGGCTCATTGCCAAAACCGGTAGCGCGACTTTCCACCGTTGCCGACGGCTGGATCGGTTAGTCGACAGGAGTGTAGAAAGCCAAAGGTAGAAAATTAGCCCGCCGACCAGCAGGTAGGGCAGAAATAGAACGGTGCCCAACGCCGTCATAGGCCAGTATAGCCCCCTGTCATCCGGCGTCGATAAATTGACGATGGCCTGGTAGTTAACGGTGGCGGCGATAGGAGAAATTAACAGAGACAAAAAAATAGGTGCCAGTACGGACAATCTGGCCCAGTTCCTTGAATTACAAATAGCAGTGGTTAGCAAGAGTAAGGAGAAACACCAGATGGGAGTTAGCCAATAGGCTAATTGGGCCCAGAATTGGTAAGCGGTCGAGTCATCTCTCAACAGGGCGTCAACGGAGAGGGAGGCAGGAAGCAGGTACAGGGCGTTGGTCAGCAGTAACAGGGTTAGTGCTTTAGCCCCTGTGGCCTGACGGCGACGCCAGGCCAGCCCGGCTAACAATAGGGCGGCCGAGGCCAAGGCCACAGGAAACCATAAAACAGGGTGTTGCTGAAAAGGAATAGCCATAATCTTAGACGCCTACTAACCAGGATGAGAAGTGATCAGATACTATTGTGATATACTTGCAACAGATTATAGCAGGAATGGCACAAAAATAAAACAATTTTATCGGTCTAATCGGTGAATGGAAGATATATCACTGGTTTTTATCTCGGAATCGCTTGCGGCTGGAAAGAATTCTGGTCTAAACAGGCAAGATGGTATAATGATTAAATGAATCTTCTCCTGCCGAAAATATGACCGGCAACTGGCAACTCCTGTTATTTTGCGGGGTCTTATGTTGTCGGAGTCTGCATGCCGGTGTAGCAGATCTATCGCCTAATATAGACCAACAACCGGAACAATTGATTCAACCCAGCCAGGAACACTATCTGGATCGTTGTGCCATGTTCACCAGTGGCAGGCTCACCCGATTCCAGCAACGCCAGATTCGCGTTTTTATCGGTACTATTCCGGTCAGCCGTGACCTGGTCGACGCTTACCAGAAGACGGTGGTAGACTGCTTTAAGACTTGGGAGGTAGGCCTTGATTTTGAGTTTGATTTCGAGTTCGTCGGCGAAACAGATCGGGCCGAGATCCGCATTTTTTGGGCCCACTATCGTCAGGTGGGCGGACTGGATCCGCACGGTGGGGAAGCGGTGATGATTCCGTCTACAGATGCGGATTCGGCTGAAAAGGAGACGCAGGTCGAAATCGAGATTTTCGTGCGTCAACCCAAGACGCTCGGATTTCTGGATCCTACCCGGCTGCGAACCGTCTTGCTACACGAAATCGGCCACGCTATCGGGATTTGGGGGCATAGCACCGCCCCCAACGACATCATGTACTTCGAACCCACCGTTGCTGATCTATCCGAGCGCGACATTGCCACCGCTCAGCAACTGCGTCAGTATCCGGTTGGCACGCAACTCCACCAACAGTCGATTCGTTCCTTGAAGGAGGAGATGGTCAGGCACCCAAATCTGGCTGAGCATCTTTACGCCCTGGGCACGGTCTATGTTGATCAGGGCGATTACCCGTCGGCGATGTCGGCCTTCCAGAAAGCGATTACCATCAACCCCCTGGCCCGCAAAGCGGCGTTGCAGATGGCGCAGATTCGACAAAAGAATGCCGACTACGAACTGGCACTGAAAGATTACCTGCGCTCGATGAGCCTGCAACCGACCGCCGATGTGCTGGGCGCAACTGGTACTGTCCATCTGTTGCAGGGTAACTTTGAGCTGGCTTGCGACTACCTGGAACGGGCACTGCGATTATCGCCGGAATCGGAACCACTACAAAAGAACATGGTTGCCGCTTACCATCAGCGCACCTTGGCCCTGCGAAAATCGGGTCAGATCGAGGCTGTGTTATCCAGCCTGTCGCAAGGACTGGTGGCGTTTCCAGACTCACGCATTTTGTTGTACGACCTCGGTTCTACCTACGAGATGATGCAGTTGTATCCGGAAGCCCTCCAGGTCTATGCTAAGATCCTGCAGGCTGATCCGACCCATACCGGAACCCGAATCGGTATGGGCACTACCCTCAATAACCTGGGCGCACAGTCAGCGCGAGATCAACAGTGGACTCAGGCCATCGACTATTACCAACAGGCGTTGGACCACGACCCGAATTGCTGGCAGGCGCAACGCAACCTGATCGAAACCCTTCTCTTTGTCGGTTGGCGACATAGCGTGCAACAGGAGTACCCACAGGCTATCGCGGCTTTTACTGAGGTTACGGATCGAGACCCGGAAAATGCCACCGCCTACTGTAATCTCGGTATTACCTATTTTACCCAGGGGAAAATTCAACCATCTATCCAGGCTTTTACCCAAGCCTTGATCTTAGAACCGAATCACTCCGAATCTCATACCTATCTACGGCAGGCCCGTCGGCAACAACGGCAAGCGTTTCTGTGGCAACTTCTTCCCAAAATCGCTGGGTTGGCAATTGTCGGTTTAGTAGTTGTGATCGGTACCATGCTGGCTAGGGGCCTGAAACGACGCAGCCCATCGACCTCCTAATACTATTTTCCCAACCTGGGGTGGTAAACGGCCTTGATTTGGCAATAATTTGGCAACCTAGCCTTATGTCCAGAACGCCAGACACCTCTCAGTCGATTTCGTCTGGATCGAGGCGCGGGTTGATCGTAGTCATCAACTCGGCCAAAAATTGACGGGCTTGAGTGTTGGATGGTTTGGTCTGCCAATAGTTAGCTTGATAGTAGCGCAGAATTAAATATAACTTCGCCAGATCGGACTCCCTCTCCTTATTGGCCTGGCGAACAACCTGGAAGTGGGCCTTGACCTGATCCTCCGAGATGTCGTCAGGCCGATTATCAAGGGCATGGGCTTCGATCGCATCCAGTGCCTTCCCGGCTATCCAATATCTGGCCCCTTCGATTCCGCCTAATTGACGGTAAGCGATCATCAGGCCGAGTGCCAAGACCAAGAGACCGATTGCGAGAAAGGTAAACAGTCGGCGGTAGTAGCTCAGAAACCGATCCGATTGACGCATATCCGGTTGTTTATCGACCTGTATCTATCCTTAAACGCCCCGTTGATCGCCCCAAATATCGATATGAAGCCGAGGGGAGTAGCGATAGCCGTGAGTTTTACAGAGCTCGATCAGCCAAGCCTGTTTGTCCTGGATTTGATCAGGTCGAACGCCCTGCGGCATCAGCACAATCGTCTCAGGCGGAATCTCAATCTCAGCCTGCAAGTCCTGGATCTCGGTCAGATCTTCAGGATCATCGACCACAAACTTAACCTGACAAGAATATCGGGCCAGAAATCGCTGGATTACCGATCTGTTGATACGCTCCCGCTGATGCCGGCTGAAATGTCGGTTATTAGCCGGTGGATTGGAGTTTTCAAGTTTGGGACTCATCGAGATCAGGTCGGCTTCAACCTCAGCAAAAACGGTAGCGTTGGTCTCGACGGTAACGTGCTGCCCCCGCTCAGTCAACAGATGGCAGAGCGAGATGAGATCTTCGGTTTGGATGAACGGTTCTCCTCCTGTAATCACCGTATGTCGGCAATTAAAACCCATAATAGTGGTTACAGATTCTTCAACGGAGATCTCCTTACTTTCCGGCTGCCAACTGGTATAGGGAGTATCACACCAAATACAGCGCAAGTTGCAGAAACCGGTACGAAAAAAGACGGAAGGGACACCAATTAGTTGCCCCTCGCCCTGAATGGAGTAAAACAGTTCGCTGAACTTCATCGATCCATTTGCCTAAGATTTCCGACCGAGGCCCAGCTTAGGCATCCAGTCGGTATTGGCCGCCGGGTTGTGTCTGGAATCGAACCGTGTTGTCATCGACGGTCTCTACCTCTATTGGATGACCGCCAGCAGACACCTGTACCTGAGTCGTAGATCGAACCTGGCAGGACCGGCCCAACCCAGATTTTACCATCGCCTGCGCCATTTTTCCATCCTGCCAGGCGATATCGATCTCAAATCCTCCCCTGGCGCGTAGGCCGGAGATCGCCCCCTGTGGCCAGACGTCGGGTAGAGCCGGTAAGAGATGGATTTCATTGGCCTGGCTCTGGAGTAGCATCTCTGCTAACCCCGCACAACCACCAAAGTTGCCATCGATCTGGAAAGGAGGATGATCATCGAAGAGGTTGGGATGGGTCGATTGGCGTAACAGGGCCAACAGGTGATGATAAGCGGTATTACCATCCAGTAGTCGGGCATAAAAGTTAATCATCCAGGCACGACTCCAACCTGTATGGCCACCACCGTGACGTAACCGATAGTCTAGCGTTTGCCGACAGGCCTCGGCCAGGTCGGGGGTTTGGGTAGGCGAAATCTGGTTGCCCGGATGCAAGCCAAACAGGTGCGAGATATGTCGATGGCCGGGTTCTGGCTCCTCAAACTCTTCGGTCCACTCCATCAACCGCCCATCGCTACCGATTTGGTTGGGTGCTAGTCGCTCCAGCATCTGTTCCAACTGTTGGCGAAACTCGTGGTCGATGTCGAGAAGTCGACTGGCCTCAACGCAACTGTTAAAGGAGTCGCGGACGATTTGGTGATCCATGGTACAGCCCATCACCAGGTGTGATACCTCGCCGGTTGACGTACGGAAACTATTTTCCGGTGAGCTAGAAGGACCGGAAACCAACTGCCCGGTAGCCGGATCTTCAGACAGGTAGTCAACGAAAAATAGGGCTGCCTCCTTCATAATCGGATAGGCGGTTTCGGCCAGGAAGGTCTGGTCTCCACCATACAAAAAATGCTCCCACAGATGCTGACAGGACCAACCCGCTCCCATCGACCACATACCGTAAACCGGATGGCCGATGGCACTGGTGAAAAGAAGTGCATCGGTAGTGTGATGGGCTACAAAGCCCCGGCAACCATACGTCTTCTCGGCTGTAATTCGGCCTCGGACTCTCAAGCGGTCGATAAAGTCGAAGAAGGGTTGATGACACTCGGCCAGGTTACAGACTTCGGTCGGCCAGTAGTTCATCTGAATATTGATGTTGATGTGGTAGTCGGCATTCCAGGGTGGATTCATAGTGGCTTCCCATAATCCTTGCAGATTGGCGGGTAGCGAGCCGGGGCGCGAACTGGACATCAATAGGTAGCGACCAAACTGGAAATACTGGGCCAACAGAAGCGGGTCTTCCCCCCCCTGTTTAACAGCCTCTAACCGTTCATCGGTGGATAAATCTGGAAGTTCGGTTGTCCCTAGATCGATCTGAACACGCCGGAATAACCGTTGGTGCTCCTCGATATGGTGGGTTCGTAGATCTGTGTAACTTTGCTCAACGACCTGTGTCATCTGCTGACTGGCAACCTGGTCTGGATCCTGCCCCCTGTAACTGGTGGCAGCCGTAATCAAGAGAGTGACCGACGACACCCCTTCGACTTTTAGCCCATTCGACTTGGTATAGATCTGGCCTTCCACGAGTTGAACCGCCAACTTAGCCACAAAATCGACACCGGCAGCGTGATCTTCACCACCATCGCCGATAGCTTGTCCGGACATGGTTATTTGCTGATTGCCGACCTGGATCCGGGCATCTCTGGGGCGAGATAGCACCAGATCGGTGGTGATGGGCCGATTCCCAGTCAGCCTGATTACAATCGCTTGATCTACTGCACTGACAAACACCTCTCGCCGATAATTGCCATCCCCCATATGATACTCAACCGTGGCGATAGCAGTGTCGAGGTCGAGTGACCGGCGGTATTCGGTAACCTCCTTTGGATGGCTGAAATCGAGGGTTAGATCTCCCAATGTTTGGTAGGTATGGATGCCCCCTTCGATCCGCAAGCCCATGATCTTCTCGGCTACCAGCTTTTCGGCCTCCACGTACTGGCCGGCAAACAACAATTCTCGCGCCAAGGGTAGATTTTCCAATGCCTCCGGGTTTTCCCGCTCGATGGGTTGACCACTCCAGACGCTATCTTCATTGAGCTGAATCCGTTCCTGATTAATTCCCCCAAAGACCATAGCTCCCAATCGACCGTTGCCGACGGGAAGCGCCTCTACCCACTCTTTAGCCGGTTGCCGATACCATAAACAGTTGTTATCCATGATGCAAGTTCCCCTTAGTTCGTTTTTCCGGTGGTGCCGTTGGTTCTGGGCTGCCATTCGTTCTGCCAGCGATCTTCGATACCCTGTCGCCACGTCTGAGCCAACTGGGTCAGTTCAGCCGTTAGTTCTGGATGCTGATCCTTCCGGTTGTCGGTTTCTCCCATATCCGTTTCCAGATCCGCCAAGTGCACATCGTCTTCCGTCGGTGCGCCTTCGACCAGTTGCCCGTTCAACACCAGTTTCCACTTGCCTCGACGGACCGCCGTCTGTTGGCTCATCTCCCAGAAGATGGCGTCGTGTGGCGAAGGTCGACCTTCAGTTAGCATCGGCATCACATTTTTGCCGTCGAGTTGGTAGTCATTCGGGTCTCCACCTGCTGCTGATAGGAAGGTGGGAAATACATCCATGGCCGCTCCCGGTTGATCGACCACCTGTCCTGCCGTAACTTTATCCGGCCAACTCATAATGCCAGGAGAACGAATACCACCTTCGTAAAGGCTAAATTTATGGCCTTTCAGTTTACCTGCTGATCCTCCGTAATAGGGATCTGGTGTTCCATCTAGCCAATTGCGAATCTCACGAGACGGTCCATTATCGCTCTGAAAATAGGTGAAGGTATTATCAAGGATACCTTGACGTTCCAATTCGTTCAAAATTTCGCCCACACTGTCGTCGACGGCTGACAACATGGCGGCCATAATTTGCCGATCCCAGCTTAGGTTGGGGAATCGCTCTACATACTTAGCAGGTGCATGCATCGGATAGTGGGGAGCATTGTAAGGCACATACAGCAAAAAGGGTTTATTTTGTTCGATAGCCCGCCGAACATACTTGATGGTATATTCGGTAATCAGCTCAGTGAAATATTCGCCATCACGGTAAATCTCTATTCCGTTTTCCCACAGGTCATGGAGTTGGGCACGTCCGTCTCTATTCATCTGCCAATAGAAAATGTGAGAATAGAAATCGATACAACCGGCCATAAAACCAAACCAATCGTCAAAACCATGATTTTCTGGTCGAGAGCCTTCAGCTAAGCCGAGATGCCACTTGCCCGACATGGCTGTGTAGTAACCTAGGTCTTGTAGAGCGTTAGCGATAGTCGGTACTTCGGTTGGCAATCCGGTGGCGGTGCGGTGACCGGCCAGGATCGAACGGACACCTGCGTTACCGGGATACCGACCGGTCAGTAGTGCCGCTCTCGAAGGGGAACAGACCGGCGAGTTGGAATACCAATTGGTAAAACGAACCCCACCAGCGGCCATTCGGTCCAGATTCGGAGTCCGAAAGTCGGTGGCTCCCATGCAAGACAGATCTCCATATCCTTGATCGTCAGTTAAAAAAATAATGAAATTGGGTTGGCTCATCTTTATTACTCCATAATATATTTATCTGTCAATTTTTCTCTCTGGACCCGTACTAGACCGGTAGTGGCAATCACCAGCAGATCAGCTAAACATTATATCAGCAGAGCCGCCTTAAATCTACCCGGTTCTATCATCGGTATTCATCAGCTATGATGACGAATAAAATTAGATCAGGTTGAAAGGTGAAAGTAATGCGCTGTAGGGCAGTTTTTGCTCACTTTGTCTGAGCACGGGCATAAGCGGTTAAAAAGCTTGGGATGGCAGATATCCCAAATGACATTCCAGGTTATAGTTTAGCTATTGGGTGTGAATTGTATTCCGCAGACATTATATGCGTTAGTAGCACTACCAGAAAACCTTTGCTTTTCCACTGATAATCCTCTAAAATGTAGTGTCTTTGCCAATTCTAAACCGAATTAGAGCAGGTTCAACCACCACCATTACTGCTGTTGGCAAAGTAAACGAAGTAATTATGCAGTATTATCAAAAGCCAGAATTTGTACTGTTAACTTTCTAGGTGGATGACAGTACCCAATCGTTGGAAGTTTCTCAAAGGTTCCTGCTGATCAGTTTTGTATAGAACATCGGCGAGGATAGTTGAAAGGGTTCGAGATTCGAACCGTCAGCGATAGAACAAATCGCGTAGGAGATATTCGATGGGGAAATTAGATGGGCAAATTGCGCTTGTTACAGGTGCAGCGCGTGGTCTTGGGCGTGCTTATGCACTGCACCTGGCTCAACTCGGTGCCGACGTTGTCGTTAACGACATCGATTTAGACGCGGCCGAGGAATACGACGAAGAACTGACTGCAGAAACAGTGATGGAAGAGATTGAGAATTTAGGGCGACGTTCACTCGGCATTCAGGCTGATGTTGCCCGGCGCAATGAAGCTTTTGAAATGACCGACGAAATCGTAGATACATTCGGGCAAATAGATATTCTGGTAAACAACGCCGGTGGTGCATTGGGCAAACCCAAGTCCACAATGGCGTCGGATTCAGAGGAGGAGTATTACCAGTACCTCATGGATATCAACCTCAGCAGCACAATTTTTTGTTGTCAGGCCGTCAGCCCGCCAATGAAAAAGTCCGGCTACGGCCGTATTGTGAATATAAGTTCTCAAGCCGGATTGTGGAGTGGTGGTACTGGCGGTGGTATGCCCTATAAAGTGGCAAAAGCAGGGGTGGTGCAATATACGCGTATCCTGGCTGCAGAGTTGGGGCCGTACGGAATCAACGTCAACTGTACGGCTCCGGGCTGGATTCTCTCATCGCGCGCAATCGCGGGCGGTAGAGGTCGCACAGAGAGTCGACAGAGCCTGGAAGCGCAGATTCCGTTGCGCCGGTTGGGAATGCCTGAAGATTGCGCCAAAGTGGTTGAGTTTCTGGTAACAGACCTTTCTGATTATGTAACCGGGCAGTGTATACCGGTCTGTGGTGGATTTGTGGGGTTCTAACTGTGTCTCGATGTTTCATACTAATAGCCCCGAATCCGCAACTTAACAGCCTAATAAGACCTAATAAAGTAGGCATAAGTAGGTGGTGTAACGCAATAAAACAGAAAGGTATTATTATATTCAGGTCTGGTAAAGTAAACTAACTAGAAAAATGATGAAGATGAGCGAAGTTCGTCAATGCCATCATCAAATTAGCTCAAGTTGCGGGTTCAGGTTAGTGGATAGTGCGAGAGATAAGGACGTAATACTTTTCACCTTGCTGAAAAGTCTCTAAAATCTGTACCTGGTCGATAGTCTGGAGTCCAAAATATTCACGCAGTTCATTCTTGGCGTTCAAGAGAGCGAACTTCTTACCGTTACTAGGATTGTCCGAAACCCCGACAACATAGACAACACCATCAGTTTCCCAAATCACCTTGTTTAACCAGCCGGGTGGAGCAACTTTATGGTTTGAATTAGTCTTGGATATAATAAAATTAACCCGTTCTTCTAAAGTGCTAATCTGGTTTTGTAATTGGTCGAGGTGTTGTTGTGTTTCTTGGAGTACGGCTAGCTTTTGTCCGAGTGCAATTAATTGCTGCTGGATTGGTTTGAGTTGCTCCTTCAGGTCAATTTTAGTTTGGCTGAGTTCGGTATCAGAATTCTCTTTTTCTTGGCTAGCAGCCTCGATCCAGGCTTCAACAGCCGACAGTCTTTGTGCTAATGCCTCGCTTTGATTGCTTGAATTGGCGGGACTCACAACCTGCTTTGAACTACAGCCGTTCAAAATCGATAGTATAATAGCCCATGTTATTAAAAACGACCGACAGGTAGGCGTAAAAGTGGCTAATGGCAACAATATCATGGAAACTCCTCCTGAGTCCTTACAACACCTGGTTGATTCTCTGGAGCAGCTGGAATTACCATCCATTCGCTGGATTCGACGCGCTGAAAACCATATTGTAACTCCAGGAAACAGGGTCGGAATTTTCTCCTCCTCTTTCAATCCGATGACGGTTGCTCATACCAAGCTGATCGAGTTGGCGCAACGAACCTTCCAGTTAGACGAAATTGTTTTATTATTGGCAAAAAATAATGTTGATAAAGGGGTTTTTGGATTTTCATTGGTTGAGCGATTATTGATGATGCGAGTTTATGCTAAGTCGTTCGATAACTATTCAGTTGTAGTTTCGAGTCACGGTCGATTTATCGATAAAATCGAAGCCTTGAAACGAGAGTTGCCACCAACAACCCAATTCTCTTTTATCGTTGGCTACGACACCTTAATCCGGATTTTTGAGCCTAAGTATTACGATGACCTTCGATCTGCTTTAAATGAACTTTTTGGTCAATGCCGATTAATTGTTGCCAACCGGTCGTCGTTTGACGACCAATCAATCACCGATTTTCTCGGAAATTGGCCGGAATTTGCCACTGAGATTGATTTGGTTGCACTGGACGACTTTTATAAGGAGATATCCTCGAGCGAAATTCGCCGGCGATTGGAGAACCGGCAGAGCATTGACCATCTAGTGCCAAAAGAAATCGAGACATTTCTGGCGGCTAGGTCCAATGATATTTAATAACCACTTGGTCGGTAGGGGGGCAAACATAGACTTGCTGATCTAAATAGTAGCAGCCCTCACAACTTCTAGGGCCACTAGGCCAAGTTTTAACGACCGAGAAATGGGCACAGTTTTCAGCTATGGACTGCATCATTTTCTGATTTTCAGGCGAATGTTTAGAGGCTGATGGTAGCGCTAGATCAACGATATTACCCCTCTGTTGTTCCTGTTTCCAAATTCCGCTGATAATTTGCCCCAGTAACGCCCGGTATGTCTGTTGCCCGCTAGGTTCTGGTGAGTGGAGAGTGACATCGTTTTCCAGACTGTATTTTGCAACCCCTTGGAGACGACTCTTCTCACCCAGAAACTCTTCCCGCATCTCCTGTAGGTATTGTTCGCGGAATTCCACCCATTCGATTGATTTTGTTTGCCACTGATCTAATAATTGTTGAGATGGTGCCAACTCCGGGATCGATTGCATTGAATCCACCGGCTGATGGCAAATTACAAATCGATTTTCTCGACTACTTATCGCACTATTTTCTAGTGTATTGAGATAGAGCATCCTAATTTCTCCAACCAACTAAAATCTTACCTATCCGTTAAGAAGAACGTAAAATCTGCGAAATCGGTGTCACGATTTCTACGAAAATTACGTTTTTTAGATGATAAAATCGCCCTAGACTATCACTTTTTACCCAAACAGTTTTCCGCATAGCGTAGTCACGAGTAGTCCGTAAAAATATACACCCTAGACCAATGACGGCTAATAAAAAGAGTCTGAATTTTTACCCTTACCTGTAGCCATTCTACTCTACCGTTTTAGATGTCGTAATGCATTTTCGACTCTCTGCCGCCTTTGGCCTCAATCTGGGTTGTCATTTCTCTGAAATTTTCTCTTTTTCTTTGACCGAATAACCGGCCGCATCTCAACTTGATTGGCTTTTGGAAGAATAGATTGGTCATCATAACCCTCCATTGGCCAGTAAATGCTGAGCCTGAATCCTTGGTCTTAGATCTTCAGTTGGAGAACAATCGGCGGTGGTGCCTGCCGTAATCACCGTTCGGATCGGCCGACCATTCTGATCCAGAGCCAAATCTAATTTAGTGTTGAACCCCCTTTGGGCCGACTCATCTTCTAATCACCTTTTTTCCGCCTCCGCGGGTGGCTAACACATCGCAGATAGCCACCGTGACTTCTGTCTCCTAACTCAGCTCAAAGGACGCCCTGGTTTCTGGATTGGAAGGATTGAGGTAGTTAGCTAACAATTGAGTACTGGTGGGTGGTCTTCTGGTAGTACTGCTGCGATATACCAAGCACCACTGCTTCTGCTGATGAACGTTGAGATTAGCTGATCCTTGGCGGGGGCTATGTGACGCTTCTGTTCCGTGTTAAACTTAAATCAATATCATGCCAGCGAATACTATAGCTATTCCAGAAGCAGACCGTATGTGTTATTTTTTTAAAGAATAACCAATGTCATACAGTATAGATTTACGCCTGTGCGTGGTGAATCCTGTTCGGCCAGGTGGCCGGAGGATAGAATCTAGCTGCATTTATCAAGTTAGCTGGTGGGGTGTAAATGACTGGTGTCAACGGGCAGATTTATTGCCCAAAAGGCCCCGGCCGGTCCTGAAAAATGATTGGCAGGAATTAGAACCGGACATACCAGCCAATCCAGATCAACTTCTGGCTGAACCTGCTGACCAATTAGGCGTTTGGCCTAATGCTATCTGGTGTGCCTGTCGTCAGGTGAAAACAACTTAATCAGGAACGGGATCATGGATCCGGCCTCACCTTTCTCCAGAAGGTACGTAACCTGATCAAGAAGAACGGCTCGGCAGATATTGTCGATGTTGACGAATCTGGATTGGAAGAATCTACATCCCGTCCCTTTGCCGGGCCGGGTCAAAAAGAGGAAAAAGATTTGACGTGGAAAGACCTGACAAAGGTGGTGTGCGCACCAACCGGATTGCAGGTAAGAGAGGCCAAGAAATGATCACACCTGTTCTAGATGAAGAGACAACTAAGGCTTGAGGGTTTAATAAATGGATGGAGGAGCATCGATGCCAAGAGTCAAGGCCTAAATCGACTATCATCCTCGATAATGCCAGGTTTACCCCCAAAAAAGAGGACAACCGGATGGCAAATGATAAGTAGGCCTAAAGTCATTTTTCGTCCCCCATATTAGCCGGACCTCGATCCAATAAAGAGAGTCTTTGCCATCCTGAAAAAGAAACCGTGTTTGGCCGCTACAAGAACAACCATTGATCAAATTATTAAATCATACGGTCTATTTTTGGAATGACTATACAACTTCCCACAGATTAAATCCCTTACTATGGCTGAGGCACGCCACTGGTATCCAATCTGGTTATCTTAAACCATGCTGGTTATTATTGCAACGGTCGAATATCGTATTCGTATGGTCAACTAAGAGGACATTACCGTTATGACTGCTGAGAGTGAACAATTCCTTTCCAATCTTTTTTATATCCCACACTTTGGCGGTTTGATCCTCATAGCCTTAAAGAGGTATCTTTCCTGTCTAGACTGAATCCCATATCCGAGCCGTTTGGTCCGCACTAGCCATCAGTACTGGCAGCACCTAGCTCGACGATCTATTTCAGCCGGGGTAGATTTCGCTATTAGCATGGATAGCCTAGATAGCAATTGGCCGCTAGACTGAAAAATGAACTGAAAGTGTTGTTAAACCTGGATTTGCCAAGAGCACAAATCCTTGTGCTAACGGTCAGTGGAGCTAAAATACTCGGATATTCGGCTGGTCAAAGGTCAGCAGGCTGGAGGAGGGTTGACAGGCCAACCTAATTACCGTTAGCTTACCAGTGTAGATAATTAGTACGATAGAGTCGGTTTTGGAACAGATTTGCCAATCAGAAACCCAAAACCTGCTAATGGTGGTGAGAGGGAGAAATTATCTGTCGAATAGATGCCAACTGGAGGGTTGCTCAGTTACCTGGCCACCTTCGGTTAACATCCATTCTTACTCTTGTTGGCACCTATTTTAAAATCACCATCTTGCGGGTCTGATCATACTGCCCCGCAACAATACGATAGAAATAGATCCCACTGGCCACCTGCTCTCCACTCTGGTTTTGCCCATCCCAATAAGCAGCACGATCCGTTGAGTAGTAAAGACCAGCCGCTTTATGTCCGATGACCAGACGCTGAACCATCTCCCCTGTGGTGTTGTAGATCTCAATTGTTACCTGTGCATCCTCAGACAGGCCGTAAGGAATCCAAGTTTCAGGATTGAAGGGGTTGGGATAGTTCTGCAACAGAGAAGAGGCTTCAGGTACTCTGGGCTTCAATATGAGTGTCACCTGATTTTCATTTGGCCCTAGATTAACCAACGGTTGTGACCTTAAGTTAAATGTGGCCGCGGGTGTAGTCAGTTCCAGATCTTTATCCTTTGGAATCGTCGTTGGGTCAACCTGTAGAGTAGTGGCCGTTTGACTCCGCACAACCAACTGCCAAGTAATTATTTGGCTGCTATTTGTACCGGCTGGCCGGATGTCTTCCGCCAGTGGCATCAATCTTTTAAGTGTTTGATTGATGCTATCGTTAGAAAGGTAAATCTGCCCATCATTAGTAGTAGAAGGCGAAATTGGCGGTATAAACTGATCCCATCTATCGCAACTGCTTTGAGCTTGACGGTGTAGGCCAATCGAGACAACCTTTTGTCCAGATGGACCATTTTGCCCTAGACCAGAGGCGATGGTAATGGGTATAGTTAAATCCGCTGAGGCGGCTACAGTTGACGGTGCCGTTGAGATTTGGTGTGACGTTACCACCAGCTCACAGGCTTCCAGTGCTAAGACCCAATAACCCTTTCCGCTATCAATTGAAGTCTCGTTATAATAATCTCCTCCTTGGCTTGCGTCCCAGCCGAACAGTGTCTGATCGATAATAGCGCCATCGGGATCGTCCTGAGGGTCTTCAAAATTAACGTCAACTGAAATACTACCGATCATATTCCAACCGGCTTGCAGAGAAGTTGTATATTCAGTGACTGGACGAAGACGAATCTCGATCTCTTGAGAAGTCGAATCTTCAGAGAAGAGCCAGAAACCTTCACCGCATTTCAGTTCTGTAACGGCCTGATACTGCTCAGCAGATGGATTCCAGTGCCACATGGAGTTCACTGAGACTGACTTCACAGAGCTACCGTTATCTGTAATATCAGTTGAAGCCTCCTCTAGAGTGACCGGATCATTATCAAACGGTTCACCTGGAATCGAAACCAAGTTCCATCCCGGTTCCAGATGAATCTTGGCGACTTCTCCCCGATTCAACGAAATCTCAAATGTGTAGTGGGCTCCTGCAGTCGCTGCAAAGGTATACTGACTCGCGTCTAATAGATCATACGTCACAATTGGGGTAACATCAACTCGTTGTAGATGTGCAATCCCAAATTCGTTGGGAATTGGCCCCATATCGATCGTTAGATCAAAGGCGCTATCATCGGCTCTGACTTTAAACTGGAAGACGTAATCGGTGTGTTGGGAATTCTTTATGTTCGTCATTACCTCTGTAATAGGTGCATCAGGGTCAGTGGAACTGAGATCAAAGAAGCTCTCTAATTCGACTCCGGCTGCCCCCTGTGCAGGTGGAGGTGCAACTTGACTCAAATCAAATTCATCGAGTCCGTCCAATGCATCCATATCGACACCAAAATTGAGTACTTCCTCTTCACCCGAGGTCGTTGTAACTGTCACCGAGCTACGCCAATCTGGTTGAATAGGCAATCCGTCAGAGGAGTAGATTATGATCGTACCATCCTCGGACCCTACAGCCAAATACCTGCCATCTGCACTGTAAACCACTGACATAACAGCGGCATGATGGTCGGCAATAGTTGTCTTTTCTGCATAGCCATCGCCACTCTGAGACCAAATTTTGACTGTGCCATCATCGCTACCGGTCACGATGTAATTTAGGTCTGGACTCGTATCCCAGAACGTAACCTGATCATCTGTTGGCAACTCTGTGGGTAAAGAAGTCTCTGATACGCTAGTACTAGATCGAAATTGGTTAGAATTCTGATTGGCTAAGTCGGTCTCTGTGATCTCTGTTACTAGCTGATCTGGGGTTGCATGGTTTATAGTATGTGTAAAATGCTTTGCACTACCAAGATCATCAATCTCAATTAGTAAATCTTGTCCAAAGTCAATATCAGTTATTACTATGTTGTGACCATCACCGAGCCAAACTCCTTTAATCAGGTAAAATGACCCCTCAGATGACCAAATCCGTAATTCTCCACGGTGATTAATCCCAATCAAACGACCGTCAGCGGCATGCTTGGCAACGCCAAATCCATTTGAAGGGGCGGCCTCCGTTAAGACGGCAATCTGCTGATAGGTGTCGGTCGACCAAACATCAATAGTTCCATTAACACTAACTGTGACCAGTGATTTACCCAAAGGGTGATATTGGAGGCTGTCAACTGGCACTGAATATGCCTCGCGATTGGCCAGCAATTGGTACTGGTCTGTCGACCAAATTCGGAAGGTACCATCCTCAAATGGGATAGCCAGGTAGTTGCCTCCTGAATCTGCACTGTAAATAGGTGTACCGCTAACTAGTGGCAAATCGTCTAATTCCGCAACTGGTTGTTGCGAAGCGCCTGCGGGCGTAGGCCAAATAATAGCTTTTGCATCTACAGAAACGCTATCTTGATAAACTGCGACCATTTCACCTCCATTAGGCCGATAACCAATGGATGTAACAGTTGTGCCGTCTCCGCTAAGTTCAACTGATAGCTGATAATCTTGGACTGACCAAACCTTGATGTCCCCGTTAGCATATCCAACCGATATAGACTGTCCATCCGGGCTAAATGTAAGGGCTGTTATTGGACTAGGAACGCCATCGCCTAAATCATCAATCAATAGGCCACCTACGGACCACAGTGAGACGGTTCCATCCTGCCGACCAATTGCCAGTATACTGGTGGTGGAACTGTATGCCCAAGCCGTTACCAGGTTGCCTTCACTATTTGGATGGATTATTCCCGCCTGTTGTTTGTCTATTGTGGACCAAACCGAAACCACACCGTGGTCATCGTATGAAATCAGATAGATTCCGTCATTAGTAAAACCGAAGCCATCTTGTTCGACCTGCCTGCTTACACGGGTTCCCTCTCCTTGTAGCAGGGCAATCTCCTGATAGCTTCCATCACTGCCATCATAGTCCCAGAGCCAAATACCAATTGAGGAGGAAATTGCGATTGTATCTTCGGTTGGAGATACGTCAACGTCCCAAATATGCCCCTTCCCGAGTCGTGAAATAGCCTGCGCAGGAACATATCCAGGTAAATCTAGTGTTTGCCTGACCGGTATAACGATCTCTGGTTCACTCGTTCCACCGGTATCAGAATCGCTAGTTGTTGGATCTTCGGTAGCTGTTGAACTGACTGTTACCGTCCCTTGACTGGCGGCCATTGCATCAAGCGCATCATCATCTGCGTTCAGATGGGCATAGATATAGTATGAACCGTCTGGGACCACAATTTGGTAACTACTGATGCTTGTATCAGAAACAGGTTCAGGAAACGTTCCGTCGAAGGTGATGGTATTAGTAGCATTATCGTAACCAGTAATTGTATATGTTTGCGCATCGGCGTTAGCGGTGCTGGGCTGTAAGATCAAACTCCGACCGACGTAGAAGCCTTCAGGCAAACTGGTATCTATCAACGTACTCTCTGTCCCACCTGTTGGCGCTCCCATTTGGATCTGTAAGTCGTTCCACTCATAACTGTTAGTGCCAGCGTCATTAAGAGGTTGGTCTTTCACTACGATCCCTTGGGAGTCTAGAGCTGTTAGGTCCGCCATCGTCAGGTTGCTAAGAGGATTAAAATAGAGATCGATATTTACGCTAGCTGTAGAGTCCTGAGGCCAGATCTCAAACCATTCTAATGTGACGGCTTGATTGACGACAACGCTATTTGACAGGTTAGCCCATCGAACCGCTGAGTTTTCGTCTCCGCCATTTCTAATGACTACCGCTTCACTGACATCGAAAAATGAGCTTCCACCTTCCGAGTAGATGGCATAAATATAGTACTCAGACCCTAGATCAGTAGCTAATTGGGCTGTATCCCACAAATAGTGTCCATCTGTACTATCCTGATCTGCTTGAACCTCGGTGATAAAGACTGAATGCGCTCTGATTTCGGCTAAACCCTGGTAATCAGGTTTATCGGCATACCGTAACTCAATCTGACCACCAGTCTTCCCATTATCCGTCCAGTTAATTTCAAACTCAGTTTCAGTGATATTATCACCCGTGGTCGGTTGATCATTTTCGTCAGGTAAGAAGGCAACCGGGATAATATTTACTGGACTATCAGCCACAATGACATATTCACCTTGATCAATGCCCTGTGGCTCCAAGTACAGATGGTATTTACCAAAGGCTACCGGTTTTGTGGCCTTGCTCCAAGTCGCCGTTGAGGCTGCCTGAGTGAACAGAACCGAATCGCGCAATTGGTCTTTATTGGATAAATCGGGTTTTTCATCCAGATAAAAGTTATACTCTTGTCCATCAGATATGCCTTCAGAAGTAGCAGAGATTAGCTGGGTACCGAAATTTTCAATAACACCCGTTCTTTGAGCCAGTGGACTGGCAAAAGTTTCAGCTGGCCACTCTGTGTTCCCGGTAGCGTTAACCACACTATCATCCAGATTGAAGCTAATGCTACCTGAACCGGAATAGGCGGTTCCTCTAACTGCTACCCACTCAAAATCCAGATTACCATTGTTAACCAAATTGAATTCTTTACCATCGGCTTCACAAGACAACAACAATCTATCCACAGTAGAGCCAGCAATCACCAGGTTGGCATTACTGGTGAAAGTAGTGTCGGAGCCAACCAGTATCTTGGGACTAACATTGGCAGTTCCAGTTATCAAATCGCCATTTAAGGTGACATTATTACGAAAAGCCAGTGAACCTGGCGAAGAATCACTATTACCTACAGTCAATGTAGCCCCGCTGGCTGAAGTCACCTCCCCTTCGAAGGTGATTGGATTGTCCGCCGCCAGGTCGATTGTAGTAGAGTCCACAATCTCCACCGGGCCATTAAAAGTAATTGGGGCTTCAGTAGAGTCAAGTGTTCCTGCTAACTCAACCACAACACTTGGGCTAGAGGTGATCAATTTACTAGAATTATCCGCGATAAAACCGTTCTGTAAGTACACGCTCCCCTCCCCTGTCAGCATCATCCGGTGACTACCGTCAATGATTCCCAGAGAAGTTCCACCATTACCCGTCTGAATAGTCGTATGCTTTCCAAGCTCTAGTGTTGAATCTACTGCTAAATCGACGCTTCCACCCAATTGGTTGTTCAACTTTCCATTAACTAAAATGATACGATTGGGTGAGGTCATTGCCAGATGGCCTGATTGACCGATAACGACGCCTGAATTATTTGTGTCGTTAAACGCTACATCGACACTGTCAATGGTTAGTTGACCTCTCAGGCTGGCATTTTGATCGATTACAAAGGCTGCTCCTGCAGTTCCAGTAAGGACAATACCAGCATCTTTTTCAACCACCAGATTTCCGCCAATGAAGTATTCCGAACCTGAAATTACGGGAACAGTGATTGTGGCTGGAGCCACTTCAGCATTGTTCCGAACCCGTAATGTGGCTCCGATTGTAGATAGATCGACATTGGTCAGATTAATATCCTGTGCTTCTTGGCTGTCGAGAATTAATTCGCTGTTCAGTCCTAAATTTAATTCACCGCCTGTTACTTCCAGGTCACCTGCTAAACGGATGCTACCGGCAACGTTTCCACCGTTGGTAGTCAAATCTAAATTGGGGGCTGGGTCGGCATCGCTTACTCCCGACTTCAGCAAACGGAGGTCTCCTCCAACTTCGATCGAATTCCCGCTGGTCATTAGCTCAGGTGTGCCGGTTCCACCCTGGGTTTCAATCTGCAAATCACCGTTAACTATAATCTCTGGTTCCGTTCCAGATAACTGCAGGCTTGCATCCCCGGCTCCCGCCGTAGATACCAGTATGTTCTCTGCCTCGAACCGTTGACCGGAAAGGGTAAATTCGGCTAAAACTTGATTGGATCTCAACTCCAGGTCGGCGATGGAAACTGATCCGGCATTGGTAATGGCCGCTTGGCCACTGTTCGCATCGATCAATAAATCGGCTTTGCTGTCAGCCTTACCAATAATATTAAATGTGTTCATATCCAAGGTGGCAGATTGCTGTAGACCTTGAATTTCTACCCATTGTTCTACAATCAAGTCCCCAGACATCGTTAACTCTCGGCTATAGTCCTGGGTGTCGATAATCGAGAGTTGCTGGGTGGTAAAGGTTGGCATGTTCAGCGTCGGTTGCTCCAAAACAAATTGACCAACAGTGATTGAACCGGGGTTATCAGAATCCTGTTCTAAGCTGGCTTGGCTGCTCAGATGGACAAATTTTAATTCGCCTATGACATTTAGATTGTGCGTATCCATACCCAGAACGACCGCCCCCGCTCCAGCACCACCAAGGCTTAAGTCTTCAGCATCAACATTACCACTCGCAGTGAGATCAACATTTCCACTCCCTTCGGCCGACAGGCTGATTATGTTCGCATCTAAACTACTCGCTACGGACAATGACCCTGACCCAACTTGGCTGTTGATAGTAAGACTGGATAGTAGCATTTGACCTGTACTTTGCGTGATACTAGCAGCTATTCCGCTAGGGCCACTACCACCAACCACTAGGACATCCGGTTCACCCAACAAGTCACCGTTTAAGATCAGCTCGGCGGTTTCACCATCGGCATCACCGCCTTCAATGACAATCGTGTGTGGAGCAACATAGTTAATATCTTCGGCCCCGAGAACCGTCAAGGGAACGTTGACGGTCAACTTGAATACTTGCCCATCTTTAGATGAATCACCGTGTTGATGGCTAATGGTCAACCCTCTAAGCTCAATCGGTTGGCTACTGGTGCTGGAAAGGATAGCATCTGAGTTTTGCACGTTCAGAATTGCGTTGCCGAGGTTAATACCGTCAACAGTATTCATTGATTGAGGTGTAGTACCGTCCAAGAAAATCTTACAGGGGCTGGAAGATTGACTGGCAGGGCTAAAGTCGACCTGACTGCTAGAGACAGTTAAATCGCCGGCAATTCTAATATCTCCTACACCCGCCCGTAACGTTGGCGTACTACTACCTGAACCAGCAAAAGATAGATCGTTACTAACGGTAAGCGGCTGGTTACCAAGATCGAGAATAGGACTACCAGAACCAGTGCCTTCTGACATCAGAGCCAGATCCTCAACCTCAGTTACGCTTCCCATTCCCTTAACGATGGCGTTTCCACTGCCAGACCCAGCACGGATTTCCAGATTTCCAACTGGTGCGAGGTCAGCGGCGGATGCTTGCAGGGTAACATCCTGTGAGCCGGCGGCCCAGACGGTCAAGGTGCTAGCTACACTCAAGTCGGCGTTGTCATCCTGTAAGGTCAGGTCTGAATAAACATCGAGATTATTCAGAGAGATAGGCCCGGCATCGTTGGACAAGATCGCAATACCAGATGCTTTATTGATCTTAAGAGTAACGTCGCTCAGGTCAGAATCACCAAAACTGGCCTCTTGATCGCCTGTTCCATCCAGTTCCACTGTACCGCTTAAATTCAGGTCAGCGTCTGAACCAATCTCGATATGTTGGCCAACCTTCATTACACCGCTTGCAACTAGACGAGGAACGCCTCCTGTTGTTTGTGTTTGCACCACGTTCAGGTCGGCGCCGACCTGAAGAGACCCATTACCTACATCCACCTGCGGAGCGCCAACACCTTCTAGTGAAACGATTGTCAAGTCACCGTCGGTCTGAAGGCTTGGCGAATTCAGGACAGCATCACCCTCAGCAGCAATTACCCTGGTTGTACCGTTAATGATAATATCAGGTGCTATAACCTCTGCACGACTTCCTATCCCTTCACCTGTTTTGATCTCGAGCTCTTGCGCTTGGATATAAACCGTATTGGCGGCTTCTAATTTGATTTGACTAATGTTATCGACCGTATCTAATTGGATATCCCCTGTTAGAGTAAGGTTACAACCCAAGTAGAATTCAATGTCTTGATCGGATTGTGAACGAATATCCAACGAACCCAGCACAACAGCTAGAGAATCGTTTTGCACCGTGTCTTCCATCGTGAAGCTAGCAGTTTGTATACTAGATAAACTTGTGTTTGGATCATAATCGACCCAGTAAATCTGGCTACCGTATGTTGACAAGCTCCATTTGTCACCTGAACCGGTGGCCAAATCAACTAGATTAGTTCCGTCCAGATTGGCACTCTGTATCTTGCTTTCAGTGACAGTCATATAGCCATTTTCAAGGTTAAAGACTCTGTCTATCCAGTAGAGCCGATTGTTATGAATAGTGCTTACCTCGTAAACATCAGCTAAGCCGGTGACCAAATCGACTAGATTGGTTCCATCCAGATTGGCACTCTGTATCTTGCTTTCAGTGACACCATCGTCATCGTTCCAGAATCTGTCTACCCAGTAGAGTTGGTTGTTATGAATAGTTATTCCGTAAACATCAGCTAAGCCGGTGACCAAATCAACTAGATTAGTTCCATCCAGATTGGCACTCTGTATCTTGCGTTCATAGACACCATCGTCATTGTTCCAAGCTTCGCTTATCCAGTAGAGTTGGTTGTTATGAATAGTTATTTCGAAAACACCAGCTAAGCCGGTGACCAAATCGACTAGATTAGTTCCATCCAGATTGGCACTCCGTATCTTGCTTTCAGTGACACCATCGTCATCGTTCCAGAATCTGTCTACCCAGTA
>JASMLX010000102.1 GCA_030748495.1 Candidatus Poribacteria bacterium
TCACGAGAAGAAGAACTCCTTTTACAGGCGGTGCGGAGTCAAAATCTGTTTGGAAAAAGCGGTAAGATGGTCAAAGACTTTGAAAAACAGATAGCAGATTTTTATGGAACCGCTTTTGCCCAGGCTTCAACCAGCGGTACAGCAGCGATCCACACTGCAGTTGGTGTGGTCAACCCGGAACCTGGTGATGAGATCATCACCGCCCCAATTACCGATCCGGGCAGTGTGATGCCAATACTGATGCAGAATGCGGTTCCTGTTTTTGCTGATGTCGATCCACTAACGTTGAATATGCTGCCAGAGTCGATTGAAGCTAATATTAAAGATAGTACACGTGCTATCATTCTCGTTCACCTGTTTGGACACCCGTGTGATATAGATACGGTAGCCCGTATCGCACAAAAACACGATCTGATACTAATTGAGGACTGCTGCCAGACCCACGCCACCAGATACAAAGGTCGTTATGCCGGCGCCTTTGGTCAGATGGGCTGTTTTAGCCTGCAACAGTCCAAACATATGACTACGGGTGATGGCGGATTTATTATCGCTAATGATGAGGAGACCTATATTCGACTCAAACTTTTTTCCGACAAAGGTTGGGACTATCAGTATATGGGTGATCGGAATCACGCTTTCTTAGCCCCTAATTATCGGATGACTGAATTACAAGGTGCTGTCGGTCTTGCACAGTTGGAAAAGGTTAGGTCAGTGGTAGAGCGTCGGGTAGAACTCGGCCGACGCTTAACCGATCAGATCTCCTCAGCAGCCGGGATTACAACTGTTCCTTTACCGGAAGATCGGGAGGTCTCTTGGTGGAACTACATCTTCCATGTTACGGGGCACCAACCCGAGGCGTTTTGTCAAGCAGTGAAGGCAGAAGGGATTTCCGTTTCCCCCCATTATATCAAAGATCCGATTTTTCTGCGGGGCGAATTTCTAACCAAAGGCCAAACCTATGGTAACAGTGGTTTCCCCTTCAACAGTCCTTATGTGTCGAAAGACTACCATTATGGCCCGGACCTTGTCCCTAATGCGGTTCAAGGATTGGGGACAGTTGCGGTTATGGGGATTCACGAACAGATGAACGAGGGAGATATCGACGACATGGCTACAGCTATTAACAAGGTTGCAAGTGCGCTATCCAAATAGAGTCATTCTCGTCGTCCGCTCTAAACCAGATAACGATTTAATCGGATGAAATCCGAGTTGTCCGACGCCCAAAAATTGGCCTTGCAGCAAATCCCTTCGCTGGAGCAGCTGCTGGCGAGCGAAGCACTGGCTGATCTACTGGACCGATACGACCGAAATTTCGTGCTTAAGGCGCTTCGTCGAGTCGTTGCAAATGTCAGACGGCAGATCTTAGCCGGTAACACGGATCTGCTGGGTGCTAATGACTACGGCACACAGGTTGAACTCGAACTAAAAGCACGGATGCGATCAGTGGTCAATGCGACGGGAACGATCACCCACACGAACCTGGGTCGATCACTCCTTTCTGCGTCTGTCTGCAGAAATCTCCAGCGGGTTGCGACACAATATGTGGATCTGGAATACGATCTAGAATCAGGCGAAAGGGGACACCGGGATCGAATCACTGAGCCCTTCTTGCAATTACTAACGGGTTGTGAAGCCTCAACTGTAGTTAATAACAATGCTGCTGCCGTTTTGCTGGTGTTGTCCACACTAGCGCCAGCAAAAGAGGTAATCATTTCGCGTGGCGAATTAATCGAGATCGGGGGGTCGTTTCGGATACCGGAAGTAATGGCCGCTAGTGGTGCAATCCTGCGAGAGGTAGGAACCACCAACCGAACACATCTCGACGACTACCGGAACGCCATCAACGAAAATACAGGATTACTATTAAAAGTACACCCTAGCAACTACGCAGTGATCGGCTTTCACTCGATGCCACCTATAGAACAATTGGTTGAATTAGGACGACAACATCAGATTCCCGTCTTCGAAGACCTAGGGAGTGGATCGCTGATTGATCTGTCAGAATTTGGATTGCCGGCCGAACCTGTAGTCAAAGAACGGTTACAAATGGGCATTGATATTGTTACCTTTAGCGGCGATAAACTGTTAGGTGGCCCCCAAGCCGGTATCATTGCCGGAAAGGATGGGCTGATCCAGAAAATACGGCAGCATCCATTGATGCGTGCATTACGAGTGGGAAAGTTGACGCTATCGGCTTTAGAGGCAACGCTTCGTCTTTATCTAAATAGGAAAGACTTGACCGATCAGTTGCCGATGTTATGGCGGTACACCCGACCGTTAGCAGAGATCCAGAACCTGGCTCAACGTTTGGCGGAAGCATTGTCCCCAATACTAGAGAACTTGGCGACTGTTAAGGTGATTGAATCTACCACCCAGATTGGGAGCGGCTCGTTGCCGATCGATCGATTGCCGAGTGCGGCGGTTGTCATTCAACCGCAAGGCATCTCCGCCCAGAACATGGCTAAACACTTCAGGCGATCTGGCGTCATTGGGCGGATTCAGGACGCTCAACTCTGGTTAGATCTCCGCGCTGTCAGGGAAGAGGAGCTATCCCTTGCTATTAACGCAACAAAGGAACTCGTCGTGTATCTTGATCGAAATACCTGAGACCAATTAAACGATTTCCAACATCCGGCCTAGGGCAACCTTAGCCCAGTGAGCGATCTCCGGTTCGACGGTGATTTGGTTTACGACCTCATCGTCCAGCAGGTTTTCCAGTGTCCAAAGCAGGTGAGGGGTGTCAATGCGGTTCATAGTAGTACAGAGGCACATGTTGGGATCAATTGAGGTAATCCACTTATCTGGATGTTCCTGTGCCAACCGATTGACTAGGTGCATCTCAGTGCCAATTGCCCATTTAGAGCCAGCCGGGGCCTCTTCAATGGTCTTGAGGATAAAGGCGGTGGATCCATTCAGATCAGATTTTTGCACCACTTCGTATCGACATTCCGGATGAACCAGAATCTTGACGTCTGGTACCTCTTGACGGAGGCGATCAATCTGCTTAGGAGTAAACAGTTGGTGGATTGGGCAGTTACCTTGCCATAGAATCAGTTTAGCCCTTTCTACGGCTTCCTCCGTATTACCGCCCATGTCCTCACTCGGATTCCACAGAATCATCTCGTTTAGGTTAATCCCGCGCGCTACACCGGTGTTGCGTCCCAGGTGCTCATCTGGGAAAAAAAGTAGCTTGTCTTTTTTAGCAAACGCCCAATCCATGACGGCTAAAGCATTGGAAGAGGTGCAAACAGCTCCTTCGTTTTCACCACAGAAGGCTTTCAGGTCTGCGGCCGAGTTCATGTAGGTAATTGGAATTGTACTGTCACCGCAAACATCGGTCAGTTGTTCCCAACACTCTTCAACCAAATCCAGGTCAGCCATATCAGCCATGTGACAACCGGCATTTAGATCTGGCAGAGAAACTTTTTGGTGGTCAGCACTCAATATATCAGCACTCTCAGCCATGAAATGGACACCACAAAAAACGATGTAATCTGCACCTGAACGGCTGGCGGCCAATTGAGATAACTTGAAAGAATCACCACGATAGTCAGCGAACTGGATCACTTCATCTCGCTGATAGTGATGACCTAAGATAACGACCCGATCCGCTAGCTCTTCTTTCATCAAGGCGATCCGTTCGTCCAGTTCGTATTGTGTTAACTTGTAATATTTGTCAGGAATTGGTTGCGAGTACATACGGTGTTAATCTCCAATTGATATAAGGCTACAATCTGTATGCATTTGCTACTTGTAAAATGGAAGCGATTCTAACTTTAGAAATGCAACCTTGTCAAGGCTGATTTTTGTTTCATTCGCATTAACTTTTCTGTCACGATTTAATCAGTTTTGTCCGACAGTATACTGCCTTTGATTTTTGGTCAAAGGTCTGATATACTCGACCTGCCAGACATCCGATAGTACTATTAACCCGACCGTCAATGGCAGGAGAAACCGATATGTCAGAATCTAACCCCTTACCAGCCGATAACGATGTCTCTGTTGAAGCGACTCAAGGTTCGGACTCAGCCAATTTGAATACGATTGAGGCTGAAAGTGTAACTATCATCAATGCAGCTCAGGTTCAGTCTATCGATATTGCAACCCGGTTCCGTCGACTGGCGACTGTCGATGGCTGGGTACTTACCCTGCTCCAACCCAGCAGAGTAATTGTCAACCTATCGACCAGTATGCGAAAAATTGAGATGCCGCTGGCTGAAGGCGACCAGGTGATCAAGGAACGGGAAGATTTATTAATTCTCCGGAAACATCCAGCCGACCGGTATAAGACCCATCGTGCCGCCTCATCCTTAGCCAAAAGCCGAGAGGATCTCCTAGGAGCAACTAGCGAAGAGGTCTAATATGATTTATCGAACGAGACCAGTGTAAAAACTATCAAGATATAATTGAACGGGTGTAGCAAAGGAAGGGTAAGTAGTGCAGTCGCCTAAAGAGGGTATAAGTGTAAAAGAGACCAACCTGAGGTAGGGGAACCAAATAAGAACCTCAGATTTAAACCACTATGCCAAGCTAATGGCGACTCTATTTGACTAATCAGCCCAAAAGAGGCTAAGGGGCTTGTGCTATCGTAGTCTGTCCATCTGCGAATTGTGAGCTCAAAGAGGTGCATAAAGTTTTCACGGGGGTGTTCAGGTAGCCAGTAAATATACCCCTAATACAAAAGAATTAGTCTGAGACGCCGATAGTTCTAAAATTAGGAGATAACAATTCTTTCAGATCTGGCTGTCATTTTGGGATTGCTAATTAAAATCCAACATTCCGCTGTAGGCCCTGTAGACTCTCACCGTTGGAATTTACAAAAACTCCACTACTAAGTCAACAAGAACTTTTACTTTTTCAACAATTTCTCCTTTTTGAGGTGAACTTCACCTTAGGCTTTCTCCCATTTGCTGTCACCTTCCCAGTTCTAATAACACCTTTGCTACAGAGTTTTCCGTCACATTGACCAGGGCGTGCAGTAAAGTCATAAACTTCAGGACATGCCCCCAGATATTGCCAGCACTACCTTTGTAGACAACGCTTTACCTTAAAGCTCCCTTTAATGCCAGGAAACGATCTTCTATCTTTGTTCGAAAGGGATGAGTCAGTTTAAATAGTAGCTGCACTGTAGCTTGTCCCAATCTATCTGAATGAGGCTCTTCCGTTTGACACAGTAGATCCTGCCAATCTTAAAATTCGGACTACACTTGGCTTTCTTATCGACCCGGCCTTCGACAAGAGAGCAAATCCCTGTCAGGTTGTGGTGAGTAGGAATAGAAAACACAAAGAGGTGATTAAGCTTAGTAGCCTAAACTTTGCATATACTCCCGCATCTGCCGACTATATTGAACTTCGCTCATTACATCTTCTTGACCTGGGATCGGTTGCCCCGGGCAACAGGTGACCCATCGATCGAACCCAATTGTTTCCAACGTCTTCATGACTGCGGGAAAGTCAACGCTCTCCGAGAGACCAACGCTTACCCAAGCCGGTTGGTGTTTGCCGTCTGCGTCAATTGAGGTCGAAGAATAGTCTTGCAGATGGATGTAATTGAGTTGAGATTGAAAGTCCTGGATCGAATCCACCGGGTCGTATCCCCAAAGTTGGGAGTGAGAAACGTCGATGCAAAGCTTGGTTTTATCCAGCCGGCTCATGTAGAGTTGCCAATCTTGGATTGAATCTACCAAGCAGTTGGTATGAATGTGATAACTGACTTCCAGGTTGAACTGAGCCGCATATTCGGCCCAAGATTCCGCCGCTGCTGCCGAGGCTATAACATCGTCTTCGGTCACAGTGTCCGGTCGGCCACGATTCATAAACATAAAGCAGTCGGCCTCCAGTTCAGCCGCATACTCCATTCGCCGCTTGTTCCGTTCTACATTCTCCCAACTGAGGTCTTCGGGCGTTCCGTTCGCTGCCAGAATAGCCACCGGCATCTCGGCGTTGTCGCAGATTTGGCGTAAACGACGTGGGGCACCCAACCAATCCAAGGATAATCGGCACTCCCAACCGTCCCAGCCGATCTTCTTCAGTTCCGCCAGGGCAGGTTCCAACTCCGGGTTTCGCCATCTTAAAGCGCAATATCCAATCTTAACTGCCATCTTTCGACTCCATAATTCATAGATCCGTTTTCAACGATTAGGGCTGTTAGCCAACGATAGATTCATTTTACCGAATTGGCTTGTGATAGACAAATTTTATTTTAGCCATCCGAACTCGGTAGGGGTAACGGTTAAATCAGCAATAATTAACACCAATGAGTTCAGCCTATAACCGTCAATTACGGTGACCAGAGGACGTAGGTCGGTATATCGAAAATAGTTCCCAGCAAAGACCAGAGGCTAACAAACACGTAATCGCCCATCACCAAGCCAAGGAAAAAGGGAGCCGCTTGCTGGTAAGTTTTAAGCCCAAAGAATTTGAGAAGGCTGAATTTAACTAGCCAACCGAGAAAAACTGAGAACCAGAAATCGGCCAACCCGCCCCAGGTGGCCGCCGTCATGACATAACCGATGGGGTGGAACGGCCACCATATGAAGCGTAACCGGAGTGCGTATAAGATCGAGGTCAAAATTGCCCCAATGCCCATCGACTGTGTGCCGGCTAAATTGATGCCCGTTGGGTTATTGATCCAGCGTTCCAGCCGGCGACTGAAGACCTCTCGTCCAATTCCGACGATGTAGCCGTGTACCGATAAAGCCCCATACTTATACATCAGATGTAGGAAAGCCCAGAAAGAGGCAATAGCCCCGATGATAGTAGCCAGCATCATTACCCAGATCAGGTGACGGCTGTTAATATGGGTGCGCTCAGCGATCTTGAAAGCTTCCAACTGGTTCGGCATTGGATGAGAAACGTTAAGCCGGTTCAACCAGTAGTAGAAGGAGATAATGGTCAGGTTATTAGTACCGACCAGTCTCGGACCGAAGGTGACCGATAATAGACGAGCAGGATCGAGGGCTAAAATCTCGTGGGAAGGGGGACCAAACTCGGCCCGAACACGTGTTACTCCAACGGCCATAACAAGGAAGATCACGAAAAAGCCGACGATCCCCCAGACCGACATCCCCGCTTGTAGAGAAAAAATCGTCAGTCCCAGCAGCCCTAAAATCAAGCCGGAAACAGCGGTTCGGTAGCGCATCGGTTCCTGTGAATCGTCGCTCTCGGCACTGCTATCGGCAAACTTTCGCCAGACGGCCAGCAGATGTTTTCGCGTTCCCCAGATACCGAGTGCCCCAACTGCTAGCCAAGCGCCACCTGCTCGTTCTGCCATATAAAGTTCACCAACGCCCATCATACCGGTGCGGATAATCCGCTCAGTTTTGCCAAACAGGAAGAAGAACCAGGCCGACATCGAAATATCGAGCGGAACAAAAAAGGTCAGGCCGATAATGAAAGGATAGGCTGATAGGCTAATCCAGCCGACCGCGTTCCAAGGTTTTTCGCTAAACCAGTGTGAAATCGAGTAGTGGTTGAGATGAACGGCTGGGATTTGGGGAAACAGGTAGTTTAGACCGGCTAAGATCTCCAATAGTCCCGCAATGCTGAAACCTATCCACATCAGCCCACTTTTGTAGAATCTCTGTTGTCCGGCCACCATCTGAACCGGCAGTTGGACAATCGGATAGGCCAGTTTCTCCTGCTCTGTCCACTTGGCACGAATTATCGCGTTGAAGCAGATCATCACAAACCAGAGCAGTGCGATAAACCCGGTCCAGGTTAGAACCGGAACCAGCCAACCTCCCAGGTGTTTAGGCAGATAGAGCGTGGAGTCGCCAGTAAAATAGGCGTCGAGGACCTCTAGTTTAGGAACGAACCAGTCGGGAATATAGTGCCAAAAAAGCTCTGACCATTCGTTTTCTGCTGTAGCAAAGCGGAAAGGGTAAGCCAGAGTTCCAATTAGAAAGGTCATCATGGTGTGTCCACCAAAGGTCGAGACCATCACTACCATGATATAGGCCACCAGCATCTCTTGAGCTGTCAACGCGCTTCGGGCCGCAAACCGCTTCAAGGGTAGGTTAACTACAATTAGAAAAAAGAGGCTAAAAACAGCGTTAAAGAAGAGAGAAACGAAGTTGAGCAGGAACTGAGGACGGATCAGTTCAGCCGCATAAGCTAACCAGTAAGCGTTCCAGATACAGAGCAGTGTACCGATCAGCAATGATCTAAAAGTAATGCCTAGCTCTCTCAGGGCTCTCTTTTGGCTTTCGATCGGCATTATTGGCTTAGTATCCGCTGATCGGGTGCTGCTCAGTTAGCAGAAAAACATGTGAATTGAGACTTACATTCACTATTCACAAATAACAGTGGGGTTATTGGACTTTGAGTTCGCTCCACTTCAACGGCAGTTTATCGTCGGGCTCAACCGACAGCCCACGATCGGAGTTAGCATTTTGCTTGACCTCAGCCTCTGTTAGCAGTCGATTATAGACAGCGAACTCATCAATCAGACCTTCATAATAGCCAAATTCACCATCGCAGCGACCATCTTGCCCCATATTAACTCGCTGTTTAAAACCGTCTTCTGGGAACTGGTTGACGGCCATCTGTCCGTTACCAGTAGCGTCTCCATCTACGTAATACTGGATATTACCCGCTTTACCTTCCACTGTCACGGCTACGTGATGCCACTTATCATCGGCTACCTGAGCTTTGGCATCCTTGGCGTTGCCCACCCACCCGACATCGAAGGATAAAACGTTATCTACAATCCACCAGGTCTTCGGCCCTTTGTCGTCACCGCCAGGAACTCCCGTTTTGGCAAACAGGACACCGGCAACTTTGGCTCCAGTCTTGATCCAACACATCCAAGCAAAGTCTTGGCTAAAGTCGAGTTCTTTGGCCCCATCGAACTGGACGAAATTAGCTTTATCGGCATCGAAAGCTAGAGCTTCACCGATTTTACCTTTAACCGATTTCAATGCCCCTTGAATGTTACCGTTATGTTTGCCGAAGCCGTCGACCACTTTCTTGCCTTGCATTTTACCGGAATCAAAGCTCCAGTAACTGATCAGATCTTTTTCTACGATTTCTGTGAACCCATCAGGAACACGATCATTTTTCTCATCAAATGTTATCAGCGTAATACTTAAACCGTCCATAAAACAGGACGGTCTATACGTTGCCTCCCTAGTTTGACTTTAGTTATAGTTAAAAGGGTTAAAAGCCATGTTTACCCTTTTGCAGAACATAAACGATGTCCATTACTTTTTAGTGTAACAGATCTCTTGCACAAGTCAAGGTAAGCATCTAACACAAAAATGCACATACCCCTTGTCCCGCTACCGCTAGTTCCCACATATTTCTCTCGCCTAAGGGACTGGCACTTCGTTTAGGGTCGCGTTACCCATTCGTCAGGAGTAATCAAGGCTTTAGAATTTTAGAGCGTTGGGCAACTGAACAAGAACAGAATGTGTGCCGGATAGAGAACCTGGCATATTTCGAGTATCGGAATCATCACTCACCGCATTTTACAGAGGACACTGTATGCGATCGGAGGAGTGGATTGAGGTGAACGCACATGTGGACATCGCCTTCGTGGTGAATCCGGCTGCCGGCGATGACGTAGTTGATCGTTACATTGCGGAGATATACGATCGGCACGAAACGCGGTGTGCTGATGTGGTGCTGATCCAATCCATCATTCGAGACAAGAAGGTCAAGAGACTGGAACTATTCTGTGAACATGACCGGATTCTCGTCCCTCCCGCTGAGGTAGGATACAAAATCATAGGGTAGGATTTGTCAGAGCAACTTCTGCAGAGTCTTGATGGGCGACTTCGTTGAGGTTCGCTTGAGGCGCAGACACACGTATCGTTCCACAAGGCCGCGATCAACGACGAAGGCTTCTAAGGTCTCCCTAAATAAAGCTAGATAAATCGACTGTAATTGCTAATTTGATAAAATTTCTGCAATAGATCTGGCAAAATAGGTTAGGATCAGATCGGCACCTGCCCGTTTGATAGCGGTCAGCATCTCCATGGTGCTAGTCGCCTCATCCAGCCAGCCCAGCTTAGCGCTGGCTTTTATCATAGCGTACTCCCCACTGACATTGTAAGCGGCGACCGGTAAATGGATTGCTGACTTGACCGCCAAAATAACGTCTAAGTATGCCAGTGCCGGTTTTACCATCACTATGTCCGCCCCCTGATTAACATCAGCTATAACTTCACGGAGTGCCTCTTGTCGATTGGCTGGATCCATCTGATAAGTTTTCTTGTCACCATGTTTGGGCGCTGAGTCGAGCGCATCTCGGAACGGTCCATAAAAAGCCGAAGCATACTTGGCGGAGTAGGCCAGAATGCTAACCTCGGAAAAACCGTTTTGGTCTAAGGCCTGTCGAATATGCTTGATTCGGCCATCCATCATATCCGATGGCGCAACAATATCGGTTCCTGCTTCGGCTTGAGAGACAGCCATTCCGGCTAAAATATCGAGTGTTGGATCATTCAAGATCCGCCCTTCTTCGACCAGCCCATCGTGGCCATCGCTGGAATATGGATCCATTGCGACATCGGTAATAACAGTTATCTCTGGTACCGCTAATTTAACTTCTCTAACCGCTCGTTGTAACAGGCCATCAGGATTGGTTGATTCGGTCGCTAACGGATCCTTGGATTCGTCCGTCAAAGCAGGGAAAAGTGCGAGTGCTGGAACTCCCAAATGATAAGCCGCTTTAGCCTCCTCTACAATTAGATCTATACTTAAACGAAAGAAATCAGGCATGGACTCAATCTCAATCTTTTGGTTTTTGCCTTCAATAACGAATAGAGGAAGTATTAAATCTGAAGGATGAAGTTGGGTTTCCCGAACCATATCACGGATCGAAATGGACTTTCGATTACGACGAGGGCGGGACAGCATCGGTATCCGTTTCGAAACACTGGTGCCGTTCGAGGAAGAGTCATTGGAGGTCATTTCAGTATCTTATAACTGTCGGCGAATTTTATCAGCTACTTCAGTCAGTTGCACCTCGGTTGCCCGCTGAGCGTTAGCAAAACTGAAATCGGCCATACTGTCTGTTGGAACCAGATGAACATGGGCATGGGGAACCTCGTAACCCGCCACGACAACACCAACACGTGAGCAAGATAGCGCCACCTTAATTGCGACTGCTATCGGTTTGGCAAAAGACATCAGCCCTTGATAGATGGTATCATCCAAATCAAAAATATAGTCAATCTCTTGTTTGGGAATGACCAGTGTATGGCCGAGTTTAATCGGGCTAATATCTAGAAAGGCTAAAAAGGAATCGTTTTCGCAGATCTTGTGGCAAGGGAGTTTTCCCTCAACAATCTGCGTAAAAATAGAGGCCATGATTACCCCTCTGTTGAGTGGGTGCGACTCGCTTGAGTTAGTGCACTTACGAGATCTACCGGAACGGGAAAAATTAAAGTTGAATTTTTCTCGGCCGAAACTTCGATCATGGCTTGTAAGTAACGGAGTTGGATCGAGGTAGGATCAGCACTTAATATCTTAGCCGCTTCAGCTAATGTTGACGCCGATTCTAATTCTCCGTCGGCGTGTGTGGCTTTAGCCCGTCGTTCTCTTTCTGCTTCAGCCTGTTTTGCCATTGCCCGTTTCATTTCGACCGGCAAATCGACATGTTTAATCTCTACACCCAGGACCCGAATTCCCCAATCATCACTATGGTTACGAATGGTTTCTTCCAAATCCTGATTGAGTTTTTCTCGTTCAGACAACAGGTCATCCAGTTCAGCTCGTCCTAGCACACTACGCAGGGTAGTTTGTGCAAAGTTGGAGATGGCAAAACTAAAATCCTCTACTTCAATCACGGCCTTCTCTGGATCGACGACCCGAAACCACAGAACTGCATTAACGCTAACAGAAACGTTATCCTTAGTAATCACGTCTTGCGGGGTAACATCTTGGACAATAGTTCGCATACTAACCCGTTCCATCCTATCGATCCAGAATGGCATCAGTAAAACGAAACCGGGCCCTTTAACGGCATTAAAACGCCCTAGCCGAAAGACGACTGCCCGATCGTACTCTTTTAAGATTCGTAACGACGTGGCGATCAGTACCAGCCCTACGACTGCACCAATACCATACCAGATAGTTGGCATTCTTTAACTCCTTGCGTGAATTAGCCAGGCGTGGCTAGATTGTATCTGTAAATTCGACGGATAGTGGAATCTGTTGCTTGACAAAATCGATCACAGCCCCTTTATTATTACCAAAGCGGACGTATACCCCCCGAAAGTTTTCTAGGCGAGAGGGCTGAGCAAACGGACTAAGCAGAATACCGTTCTGATCGATATAGAAACTGCGGAAGTTAGTCCAGTCTTGCTCGAAACAGTAAAGGAAAGATTGAATTGTCACCTTCTTATTATCAACTTGATAGTGAAATGGTACGAAGTATTTATAGAGTGCCCCAGCGAGGAAAAACAGAGACAGTAGTGTGAGATAAACCGATTGAGATGCAAAATAGACGACAGCAATTAACATAATCAGAAAAGCGATCAGCACTGCTGATCGCTTCCAATTGTCAAAGACGGGATGAACAACCCAACTCAGCAAAGCGCCGTTCCCCATTCATCGCTGACAGGAAATGCTTATGCCAATTATCACAGGAGCTAGTAGTGGTATTATTGCCTACTCGTCCTGACTTTCACCAGTTGTGGAATCATTTTCGGTTGCTGGATTCCCAGGTGCTTGCGAGTCTGTCGTCTCAACTTTAGAGTCAGCGGTAGCATCTGCGTTTTCATCAGTAGTGTCCACCGCTTGTTCAACTGGGCCGGTTTGCTGAATTGGCGAGAGGTTACTAGATTCGCCATAAAACTTCATTAAAAATAGCGCAATGGCCATAAAGCTGATAGCAGTCCAAGTTGTCATCTTGGACAAAAATGTGGTTGCACCATGTCCGCCCAAAACAGATTCCAAACCACTTCCGCCGAAGGCACTAGAAGACAGCCCTTCACCTTTACTATCTTGTAATAGAATTACAATTACCAGCAGAATACAGACGGCAACAAAAACTGCCACCATAAATCCAACCAGAATACTCATGATTTTACTCCCTCTTGCACCTTTAGAGACGATTTGAGATTTCTCAGATCTACTTCAGATCTACTGTTGTGCCGCCTTGACAATATCAGCGAATGACTCTGCCTCGAGACTTGCACCGCCAACTAAAGCCCCATCGACATCAGGTTGTGACAGTAAGGCGGCAGCACTAGCCGGTGTGACACTTCCACCATATTGAATTCTGATGCGATCCGCCACATTAGCGGAGGAATAGGTGTCGGCCAATACAGATCTAATTAAAGCATGCACCTCTTGTGCTTGATCTGGGGTCGCCGTTTTTCCTGTACCAATAGCCCAAACAGGCTCGTAGGCGACGACAGAATTCAAGATCTGCTCTTCCGTTAAGTTGGCAATACCGTTGACCAAATGATCTTTTACAACTTGTTCGGTTTTCCCTACTTCCCGATCTTCTAACATTTCACCGACGCAGATAATCGGAATTAAGCCGGCATTGAGGGCCGATTTTGCTTTCCAGTTGACAGATTGATTGGTTTCTCCAAAATACTGCCGACGTTCAGAGTGACCAATGATGACATGGCTACAGCCAGAATCTACGATTAAGGATGCGGAGACTTCACCTGTAAAAGCTCCCTTCTCTTCCCAGTATAGATCTTGGGCGGCTATACTAATCGAACTACCTTCCAGTGTTTTTGAAACTGCTGATAGTGCCGTAAAGGTTGGGGCAACGATAACCTCAACTTCGTTAGTACCTTCAACTAATAGCCGTAGTTGTGAAACTAGATCCACAGCCTCACTAATAGTCTTATTAAGCTTCCAGTTGCCCGCAATAATGGGTGTTCTCAATTTTATATTTTATAGTCTTTGGACCTACGTCCGATAGCAATTATAGATTAGAGGATTTTGGCTGTTAGTTCAACCAATCGGTTAGAGTAGCCCGTCTCATTATCGTACCATGATAGCACCTTAACCAATCCACCTTCGATTACTTTGGTAAATGGTGCGTCAAGGACGGAAGATAGTTTGCAACCATTAAAGTCGATTGAAACCAGTGGAAGCTCACTGTAACCTAAAATGCCGTTAAGGTTCGATTCGGCAGCTTCTTTCAGCACAGCGTTGACCTCATCAGCCCCAGCCTTTCTCTCCAGATCTACCGCTAAATCAACCACTGAGACATTGGCAGTTGGCACCCGAATCGCCATGCCATCTAGTTTCCCTTCTAGTTCAGGCAAGACGCTTGAAACGGCAACAGCGGCGCCGGTCGTAGTTGGAATCATCGATAAAGCGGCCGCTCTCGCCCGACGCATATCTTTGTGTGGGAAGTCGTGTACCCGTTGGTCACCTGTATAAGCGTGAATTGTGGTCATCAAACCGCTATTGATGCCGAAGTTTTCTAGTAAAACCTTAGCAATCGGTGCCAAACAATTAGTGGTACAGGAGGCGTTCGAAATGATGTGGTGATTATCTTTGTCATACTTATCATCATTGACCCCGAGTACGATCGTAATATCTTCACCTTTGGCCGGAGCCGAAATCACAACTTTTTTAGCACCACCAGCGGTAATGTGCTTCGCTGCGTCTTCTCGTACGGTAAAGAACCCTGTCGATTCAATAACCACTTCCACCCCTTGGTCGGACCAAGGCAAATCAGCTGGGTCACGCTCTGAAAGAACCTTGATATCTTTCCCATTAACCCTGAGCCCGTCATCTGTGGCACTAATTTCGTCTGGCAAGTTTCCATGAACTGAATCGTATTTTAGAAGATGTGCAAGTGTTTCAGGATCTGTTAGGTCGTTGACAGCCATGATGTCGACCCCTAAACTTGGGTTGGCTAACGCAGCTCGAAAGGCGTTTCGGCCAATTCGACCAAAACCGTTAATTCCAACTTTTACTGACATAAAAACCTCAGCGATTGATTTTGCAAACTACACATTATTCCATAGAATAAGCAGCAGAGTCAAGCATAACCGCTAGGGCGGTGTTTAATGTAGATGTTACGTGGGTTCTGGATATTTGGTAGGCTTGGCATCCTCCAACCTGTTCATGGAATGCCAACTGATTTGCTGATAGTGGAACTGTAACACCGTGAGTGAGGTTGGAAGAAGGCTGGTTCTAGCTGCCAATCTATTTATTATTGGTTGTACCTATTACGTAATATAACCAAAGGCCCATAGAGCAATTTCATAATAAAATGATTATAATTCTAAGATGGCATATTCGATAGATTTCAGAAGAAAAATATTAGAAATAAAGGAAGATGAAAAATTAAGTTTAGACCACTGTTCCAAACAATTCAACGTTGGTCGAGCCACGATCTTCAGATGGACAAAAAGTATCCGGCCAAAGCTGACTCGAAATCAACCCGCCACCAAAATTAACCTGGAATAATTAACCGAGGGTCTAGAAACATATTCCGAGGCTTATTTGAGCCAGAGAGCCCAGCGACTAGATGTTTGCCTAAGTTGTGTCTGGTAGGCAAAAAGACTCTCCAATTGCCTATAAAAAACGTTACCGTATCCTAAAGGTGAGGATGAAAAGCGATCAATCTTTAAATCAATTATTGGTCACTACCAAACAATAAAACGCCCCTGGTCTATATTGATGAAAGTGGTTTTTCTGTGGATAGCCCTCGAACACATGGCTATAACCAAAAAGGCAAACGCTACTATGGAAAGCATGATTGGCGAGCAAAGGGAGGCATTAATTCAATTGGGGGCTGATTCAATCGTAAACTGCTTGTCTACAGATTATATGAAACAGCGATTAATGCCGATATATTTATGGATTGGATTACCTCGCTTATATATGATCTTTTTATTATGGAATCGCTATAGGTAGCTAGGCTGAAATTCAATGATAATTGATAGCCACCGTTTCTCTTACATTATAGCCTTAGATAGTGAAGGTATAACAGACGATGAGTATGGATAATCGACTCGGGGTGACTTCGTTCAGGTAAATTGAATCTCGGTCTGGGTGATGGCTAGAGCGAGTTCTTCCGTATAGGTGTGAAGTGTACGAAAGGCCAATTGTTCCCCGTCGGCTCGAAGGATGTCGATCGTTGTGGTAGGTGGAGGATGGTCGCCATTGTAGCTAGGGAAGGTTTGTTGTAATCGGTAGATTTGCTTATCTACAGGCGGTTGCGATTGATTAATAAACAGCTCACGATTATCGTACCGGTTCAATTCCAAATTGACATGATAACGCAAATCTGCTGAGTGTTGATAGCAGCCACTTCTGAAAGGGTCAACCAACCGTATCCGGCCATCGGTTGGCAAACCCGTCTTTGCCGCTGAGATGACCTCCGCTATTTCTACGGTTTCAGTCTGTATATTGACGACGTGGCTACTGCCAATAATCCAAAATTCTGCTTGATAGCCACGTCGTTGGAGTTGGGTTTGACGAAAAATTTCAAATAGATTCGGATCAAACCGATAGCTGTAGAGTCCAAACTGAAGATTGGAAACCTTCTGCTCGATGTAGTGTTGGCTTTGCCGTATGGATTGTTGGTTCAGCGGGTTTTCTGCGCGGTACACGGTTCAAAGGGTGGATCTACAATATTGCAGCAGCCACTATTAACCCCAAGGCAATCATAATACCTGCTACGATGACCCCTGCGGCTGTATTGTTCTTCTCCTCAATCTCCTGGTCCAAGCTAAAAGGGGTTATCCAGTCGAAGACTTTGAAGCCGATCATTAAAACGATGATACCAAGAAGGCTATAGATCAGAGCCGCGGCTAATCCAAGCGGCAACTCTGCCCAGAAATTGGCGGCAGTCGCATTGACTACACTTTGTTGTGCGGTGGCTGTGCCCGTAATAACGGCAATGACAATAATCCATTTGGTTATAACGCTGTTTTTCATAATTCCCTTTCTCTGGCTAGAATAGATGGTTAATCCGTATTGAGTCTAATTGAGAATAGTAGCATTTTAGCTGATACTACCGCTAGTACTATAAATATCGACCTCAGAAGGCCGAATAAAATGTCCAATGGATGCCTCGTAAGAGTGTTGTCCCCATTGTTGGACACTGATGACCTTTTCGTGTTCTTCGTCTTCAAAATCCCAAAAATAGAAGGATTCCCCCCGGGTGTGACAGTTTTCGTACAAGCAATCTTCGCCAGATCTGCTCAGATAGTAGATCGTTTCTTCATAGTCGAACCGTCCAGATTGGTTCTGGCTGAACTGAGCTAGTTCTTCGAGCCGCAGATTCAACTGGTCGAAGTCAATCTCTTGCGTGAGTGTAATAGACGAGACTGTTGGATTGGCATTAACGGGGATGTCAGTTTGCCACCCTAACCAAGATGTTTCGCCCTCCATTCCAGAGAGTTTCAATTCAAACCACTCCTCACCATTGCTAGCATAGCGATTTTTTTGTTCCACAAAATACTCGATGCTTTGAATCAATACCACACCACCAACATCCAATCGATCCAGATTTAGCTCCTCGGCGGGCGCAGAAGGTTCAGTTTTCTTCGATTGCCGCAGCCAGACGAGACCTACAATCAAGGCAATAATAATCGCTAAGAGGATAAGCCAAATCACTTACCGGTTCCACGACTTCCACCCCGAAATGAACTGCTACTTCGAGTTGTGGAACGGCTACGACTTGATGAAGAACTGCTTCGACCGAACCCGCCACCACGGGAAGAGGTAGTACCACTTCTAGTAGCGGAAGTCGAACGGTTGCTGGTTGTCCGACCGAATGCACCACTTCGAGTGGAGACCGTTTTTTGGCGAGCCGCCATAGTTCGCTTCGATTTCATTTGCTGGATGGCTTTCGGTGCTTGTGTTCGGCTTTTAGCTTTGCTGCTTCGTGCTACCCTTTGAGGGGCAGTACTGGTAGATGGTGCAGATCTGTAACGGGTAACAGTTCTGGTTCGAGTCACAGTTCTGGTGGCTACTGGGCCGTGCCATCCCCCGTAGTACCGTGGGTACCAGCCACCGTACCAACCCGGACGGTACCAATGGTAAGGACCGAATAAGACATCACGAATCACCATGTAGCGAAGATAGGAGTCCATCCAGCTATGGTCACGGGCGTGATAGCTGCTCCGATAATGCGACGGTTGTCCTTCGTAGGCATAAGAATTCGTTTCGGCATTGACAACCATTTGTTGCGAAGTTTGATCAAAAGTAATCGATAAGGCGACCAATTCAATTCCTGTTTTAGCGACTTGATCCCAATCGACATCGTAAGCCTCTGGATCTTTGGGATATGTGGTCGGATCAGGTACTCGAACAGAGTAGACGGCAGCCTGACCTTGAACCGATTCCGGTACCACCAGTAGCGGGTCTAAGTTGCTGTCCTCGTTCAGATCGACACGGTAATTGACCTCTGGATTACTGATAATTTTATGGCTTAACTTTCGAACCACCTGTTGTTGAAACTTCTCAGAATCCGGTTTCTCGGTCGGGGTTAATTCTTGTAAAACTTCTCGCATCACATCTGGTAAAATAGCGGGATTTAATTTATCCGTCAAATCGATTTTGACCGAAACGTTGGATTGGGCAACGCCAACCGAATAAGTTTTGGAACTACGAGCAGGAGGGGCGTCGTCGCTGTTACCACACCCGATGCAGATCACCAGTATTGCCAGCAAGGTCAGATGAGCCCGGCCAATAAGTGAAGAAGGGTTATTCATTTGATTGCGTTCCTCGCTAAAGTCGATCGCCGGCGGTGGCCACCGAAAGGGTCGATTACTTTAACTCCTATTCTGAGCCGTTAAGAAGTGCGTAAGTTAAAGATTGCCTGCCAATTATAGAAGAAAATCTTGGCAAATACAAGCTCTTACACTGACTTGAGAAAAAAGAGCGACTTACCGTTCGATAGGAGCAATTTGGATCTACTGGTATCTACTTACGGTTGCCAGTCCAGCAAGACCCCCAACGTTTTCTCCGGTGTATGCCACAACAGATCGAATGCTTCTTTGGCTTCCGTATAAGGAAATAGATGGGTTATCATCGGCTGAATTTGGATCATCCCTTGTTCAATACTGCTCAAAGCACGCTGTGCTATTTGTACTGGAGATTCATCGGTTAAAATGCCGGCTACTAGCCGTTTTTGCATTATTTTAGAGGCGTGAAGGGGAAGCGGCTGTTGCTGGTAGAGGGCAATCAACTGGATTGTACCTCGCTGAGCGACCATGTCTTGTGCTTGCTCAAACGATTTAACCCCTGCGTAGCCGCCGACGCAATCGATAACCAGATCGGCACCGCGGCCCTTGGTCAACTGTTTTACCGCTTCGACAGGATCCACTTCCGAGGCGTTGATCACCTCATCAGCGCCAAGTTTTTGCGACAGTTGACAGCGTAAAGGGAGAGTGTCAACCGTGATGATCTGCTCGGGTTGGCAACCGCGTAGAAGTTGCATGATCAAACTGCCAACCACGCCTTGCCCCAGGACTACAACCTGATCGCCAGCTTTTACCCCAGAAGAGTCAACCCAGGCAGTAGCAGATCTAGCCAATGGCAGGAATGTGCCTTCTTCGAAGGAGACATTCTCTGTTAGTGGGACCACATTCCCTTTAGAGGAATCGACTTCACCAACCGCATACTGAGCGTGTGGTGCAACCACCATAACTCTCTGTCCGGCCCGGTATTCGGTAACCTCCGAACCAACCTGTTCAATTGTGCCGGTTAGCGAGTAGCCCATGATTGAAGGTGCAACCGCCTCTTCTAAGATGTACCGGCGAAACAGTTCAGACCCACGACTGATTAAGGTTTTAGAGGTACGAACCAAGACTTGACAACTGTTGATCTCTGGAATCGGCGTATCCTCTAACTGAATGTTTCCCATTCCTTCCGGTTTTATGACACGAATCACAACATGAGCCCCCTCTTAAGTTGGTCTTTAGTGGTCTTTGCTTGTCACTAACTCCTATTATAGTTGGAAATACGGACCTGTCAAGCCCAAATAGAGATCCAATCGTGCCAAAACGGCAGACGGTGTTTAGTTCGGCCTGCTAAGCTGGCAGATTTCAGGTGCCAATTCATCACCAATTGCGGAGAGGTTGCCGTATTTAGCCTCAATTGGGTTTGGCACGCATGTTGCTCCATCCGTGTGTAGGTACAGAACGGTTAGCGGGTTCCCCGTTAACCAAAAAAGCAAAAAACAAAAAAGTAGGAACTTAGATTCCAGCATAACTTAGGAGCTATAAAATGAAAACACTTACCCTTTGGAAATCAGCAAACGAACCAGGCAATCTAGATCAATTTTTCGATAATCTTTTCGGTCAGAATTTTAGCCCAGCGTACTTCGGCCGTGGCAAACCCGCTCAAGGTAAAGGCGATTGGTCGCCGGCTATCGACTTATCGGAAACCGACGATGTCTTTGAAGTAACAGTGGAAGTAGCGGGTATTCCAGAAGATCAGGTTAAGCTAACGATCACTGATAATGTGCTGGCCATTAAGGGCGAACGGCCAGAGACCGCAACTTCGGAGTCAACCTACCTTCGGCAGGAGCGCCGATTCGGCCAATTTCAGCGAGCCATCTCTCTACCACCGAATTTGCAAACCGACCAAGCAAGAGCCAGTTTTAGTAACGGCCTACTGACGGTTGTCATTCCAAAAGCTGAGGCCGTAAAACCAAAGGAGATTGAGATTCAGGTTTCTTAATCTGCGAAGTCACTCGTCTTGTATCCAAGCGTCTTGTCAATTGACAAGGCGCTTTTTTGTGCCTATAATTTCCGGCCAGGCTAGCACTGGCTGGCCCGACCCAAACCTACCATCCGTAAATCTACTTTTGGTTTGCCCAAATAAACGGTGAATTGGAGCATGTCAACGGAAAATTTGAAGAGGCCTTCAAGCCCAACAGTAGAAAGGCAAACGTCGTTGTAAACACCTTGTTCGTAAAGCTGTGGACATTCAATTGGTTTAAGCCTCGAAGAGAGAAAAAAACAAAAATATCATTGACAGTCTACTGGCTTCGTAATACAATCACTAATTGATGGTGGTAGATCCGTTTGATCCGCCAAATTAAGATTTATTGATAAGAAGGTGAGGCTAGATGAAACCAATCGTTATAATGATGGTCCTGATAACGTGTTGCCCTATGTTACAAGCCGGTGTCTGGACCGACGACTTCGACAAGCAAGCACTAGACAAAGCGTGGAAGTTTCGTGACCGTCGTGAAAAAGAAACCAAAGTTGAAGTCAAGGACGGGTTCCTGAGAATGATCAACCCCAAGGGTAAGTGGGGACACATGACACCAGACAAAGCGATGCTGGAGCGTGATGTGCCTGCCAGTAGTCAAAATCTAGTGGTCAGCGGCATCTTTTCCTCCGATCCTGATAAACCGCAAGATTGTTGGCACGGCATGTTCATCTTCGGCGAAGACCCGATGGACTTTGCCTGCTTACTGTATGGCGGAGAAGCCAATCAAGCACAGAAAGCCCTGATCGGTAGTATGGTGCAGGGAGCCTGGCAAGACAAAGGTCACTTTCCAACAGGTTTTGACATACCGTTGCACTTCAAGCTGGAGAAAAAGAAGGATGTCTTCACCGGCTATTTCAAGCAAAAAAAAGGCGATGCCTGGAAGCAGATCGGTAACAAGACCTGGACACACAAAATCAAGAAGGTGAAAAAAGTCGGTTTAGGCGTTATGAACAATTGGGGGGGTAAGACGGTTAATTTCATGGTGGACACCTTTTCACTGGATGGAGATGGGGTTCAACCGATGGCAGTTGATTCAAAGAGCAAACTGGCCACTACCTGGGCAGACTTAAAAGACCACTAAGTTCCAGTTCAACAGGTCCCAACTCTTGAGATTATTAGATGAACGAGTAGATTATTCTCCCTTACAGCAAGCTGGTGGGGAGCTCATTTACGAATCTGAGTAATACCAATTTACGCGGCGTTAATTTCACCGAGGCTAAGCCGATCAGCGCCAAATTACTATTCAAAGACGCTCTCGGTCGCAAAAAAATTGGAGTGTTGAATGTATCCCGACCCAGTCATTGGGTTGCGACTTGACAGATAAACACAATCAATAACTAACGCTTGATCTACTAGAAGCTATTCAAAACTAAATACAATTTAAACTTGCACATCTCAAGTTAGGTCTAGTTTTAGTTGGGTCTAAAAAGGAACTTTTGATGGCCAATGTCACCGATCAACAATGGATCAGACTTGAACCCTGGCGGCCAAAACCTCAGCCTTCAGCCAAAGGTGGGCCCAGCCCAGAGGCAACAGGCAAGTGTTTGACGGCATTATCCGGCTCTGACCAACTGGTGCCGGATGGAACGACTTGGCTGATCGATATCCATCAGCTAGTACTTGCCGGCCAAGATTACAGCCATGGGAAGGACAAGGTGTTTGGCTCAAAATGTGGCCTAAGTTCCTGTCCGAACAGGAGCAACAGGGCCAGTTAGATTGGGAAGAAACCTTGGCCGATAGCAGTTTTGCCTGGGCCAAAAAAGGGGCTCAGGCCTTGGAAAGAGCAAAGGTGGCAAGGGTGAATGATGATGGTCGATGGCCAGGCAGTCCCTATCGGTGCTGATCTTGATTCGGCCTCGGAGAGCGAAATAAAAATAAAACGTCTGCAACCCACGATTGAGAAGATTGCAGTGCCCAGAAAAGGTGGTGGTTAGCCGCGGCAAAATCCTGTCCGCATCATAGCGGATAAAGGGCACGACAGTGATCCGCTCGGCCAAAGGCGGTTGAAAGGCGGCATTGAATTGATCTGTCGGTAGCGTAAAAACAAGCAGACCAAGAAAGATGAGGATGGCCACAAATTGCGGCCTGACAGGCGTCGATGTAAGGTTGAGCCGACTTTTGATGGCGGCCAAACTTGCGAAGACTAGGTATTGGTTGGGAAAGAGAAATTCAGATCTAGCAAGCTTTCTTTCACCTTGCTTGCATCCTCATTACATTGAAGCCGTTTTGAAATGGCTTCTAAGGTGCTGGTGTGGGGGGAGTCCAAGATGGACATAGCGAAAAGGTTCAGGAGTCTATGGGGAGTATATTGGTTTGCCGACTGTACAGGTGCGATTACTTGTTGTGAATGGCATCTATTGGTGTCATTCGAGCCGCTTGATTGGCCGGAAGATTGAAAAATAAACAGTTTCAAAAAAATAGTAGCGAAAATTATGGCCTGATTTTGAAAATGACAATATTTCCCTCACACTATTGATATTTTAATCTGCCCCATTTAGCGGTTAGCTCATCTTGTAAATTTACAGCTAATCCGCCAGGACCACCTTTGCCAACTACCTTAACATTATCAAAAAGCGATTCAGCATCGTAGGTAGCCAAACCAACACCTCCCCATTGCAATAAGTTATCCTTATCAGTATACTCCTTTTGCAGTTTTCCGTTTAGGTACATTTTAAAAGTCTCCCCATTTACTTCAAGACGAATGTCGTTCCACTCTCCTTTTTTGAGTATTTCTGTGCCCGGATTTTCGTCTACGGCTGCTCCAGCACCATCGTTGGCTTCCCAAATCTTACTATAGTTGCCACCGTGACCATTAATACCGATTAACCAGTAGTAAAACTTACCGGAAGTCCAGGCCGCTCCCCCGTCACCTGCTACCTGAACCCGCCATAGCACTCCAGCATAATTATTGGACGAAACGGGGTTAATTTGAACTTCAAAAACATAGTCTTGCCAGTCACGATCGTTTACTGCGTAGAAGCTATACTGATTGCGTGCAATATTACTTTGACGATATGCCGCATCTTTTACGTTCCATTTTGTGCCCTTAACCGGATTCCAGCCTTTTGGTGTTTTCTCAAAGGTCTCTTCGTAGCTATAGGCAAATTGATAAAATAAACAGATCGAGGTGGTAAAAACGAACATCGCAGTCATGGATATAGATCTCATTGGGATATTTTTCTCCTGAAATTTTGATTCAAAATGTCTGGTTATCATCACACAACTAATTAAATTAACCTGAATTCGGGATTAAATGTAAGAAATTAAAAAAAAAGATCCTCGGGCTTGTACGCCCTCACTCTTTT
>JASMLX010000103.1 GCA_030748495.1 Candidatus Poribacteria bacterium
ATGCGGCTTCAGAGACGAAAATCAGCAGTCGTCCATTAATGTCGCCAGAGGTACACCTCAACCTCGACCCCGATAGTAGAATACAGGTCAGTTGGGTCGAAATGGAAGATGCCGTCTCCTATCAAGTCTATCGTTCCACGTCAGCTATCACTGGCGTTAAAGGGTTAGTACCAATTGAGATGGGTATCGAGAGCACGACTTTTATCGACCAAAAAGCTGATTTAGACACAGTGTACTATTATGCTGTTACTGCCGTTGGAGCGGGTGACGAAGTACGGGAAACCGCTATCGATTCTCCTAACGGTATCCTGTTAACCAACGAAAATGGTGGGGCTGCTAAATATGCCGACGGAACACAAATTATATTTCAGAAAGGCGCAATTTCCAGCCAACCCGTAGGCGTTTTTGTTGGAAGCCTAGACATAGTACCTGAACAGCTGATGGTTCAACTCGGCCAGGCAATTTCAGATCACGCACATGTGATTTCGGTTCTGGATCAAAACAATATTCTGATAAAATCGTTCAATCCGACAGTAAGTTTGACCCTTAGCTACAATTCTATTGTTGCAGATGCAACATTGACACCGCAGATCTATGCCTTGCAAGGTAATCGATGGGTTCGATTGTTGGATCAGCAGGTGGATACGGAAAAGAATACGGTTACCGCAGACATCGCCGGATCTGGTATCTATCGACTTGCCACAGTTGCCTTAGAGACTGTTGAACCACCAACAGATCGACCTTGGGATGTTAACAGTGATAATAGCGTCAATATCTTTGACCTGGTATTAGTAGCTAGCCAATTTGGCGAGAGTGGAGAGAGTCTAGAAGGCGACATCAACAGTGATAATAGCGTCAATATCTTTGATCTGGTGTTGGTGGCCAGCCATTTCGGTGAAACCTATGGTACTCCTGCCGCCCCATCAATTGTTCAATCGACAAACCCGTATTGGCGACTTAGCGTGAAGGCTATCCCGACGGAAAATCCCACACAGGCCAACTTACAAATTATACTGGACAATACCGCTGACCTGGATCTACTGGCTGGCTATCAACTCTCCTTTGATAGTCCTATTGCCGATCTTGTTATCGTCAATGCTGATCAAGTCTTTTCACCGAGAAAGACGTATGTAATGCCTACACACCGAAACCAGAACCGCTTGACGGTTGGTGCAGTCGCTTACGGCATACCGGCAGAACCTGCTTCCATCGACCGGGGAATTGGTAGAGATGCCCCGTTGCTCGAAGCCACACTTAATGTTGACGGCAACTTGAACCAAGCATTACAGCAACTAACTATAGATCGTATCTTATTATCTGATACTCGAGGAAAAGCAATTCCTGTTTCCTTAAACCCTGAAATAGACTTAACTGCCATCCAGCCACCAACCTTCATAACCGCGGTTAAACAAAATTACCCCAACCCGTTTAATCCTGAAACATGGATCCCTTTCACTTTATTGGAAGCCACCACTGTTAGGATGAAGATCTACGATACAACTGGTCTCAAGATTCGAGAAATAGATCTGGGATTCGTCGAAGCGGGCAACTATTCTGAAAAAGGTCAAGCCATCTACTGGGATGGGCGCAACCAAAGCGGTGAAAAGGTTGCAAGCGGCACCTACTTCTATCGATTACAAACCGATCATTTCTCCCAGGTAAAAAAAATGATTGTTCTAAAATAGACCAGGGGACATACATGCAAAAGGGAAAAATATTGGCTTGGCGAAACGACCAAAATACCGAACATGTACAACTAGAAAAACCACAGAGTACCAGTTTCAAAAAGAGAAGATTTGCGATCCAGCACCGACCTGCTGGGCAACTGAAGCAAATGCGTGCTGAGGGGTTCGGTCCAGCCTATATCAAAAAGCAGATCCAGCACAAAACGCCAATGATCTTCGGACTCTACGGCTTAGCTAGCAATCCCTCCTCACAAGTTGCTGAAGGACGGATCTTACGTGGCTACACTTACATTCTCGATCTGCTAGTGGCAAAAGAAGAAAGGCTGCGAGTGGAGAAGATTAACCTGAAGTATATGTACAAGGTTGACGATCGATTTGAAATTGAACCCAACATCCAAACCGATACAAGTGTCCAACAGTTAGCACTGGGGCCGGCTCGCCAGAAAAGCGAGCGTCACGAAATTGACGAGGAGATGTTAGTCCGCTGTTTTAAGGAAAAACGGATGATGACCTTGGTCACCCGTGCGGGGGAGGTCTTTACCGGACACATTGACTGGTTCAGTGACTACGAGATCAAGATCCGGTTAGATGTGGTTAGGAAGTCGGTAGTAGTCTTTCAGCACACTCTTTATAGAGCTGCCGTTACTTAGGCTAATCGAATCTGGAATCCCCTCGAATAGATCGCGCGGACACTGCCCCCAATCGGGCTTCTTCCGGTTGGATCAAGGCAAGGTTGGCGGAACAGCCTCCCTAATTCCTAATGAGTATCGTTTTCCCCTAATCTAGTTGAAATCCATCGCTAACGACAGAACCTAGCTTAGTAGGTGTAAGGAGGTTCAACCTCGGTCGATGAAGTCTTAGATAACGTCAAGATCTCGATATATTCGGGCTCCCCCTGTTCTAAAACACGAACTGCCTCTTTGAGGGTTGTGCCTGTAGTCAAAATATCGTCAAAGATTAGGATCCGTAGGTCTTTGATTTGCTCTGGATAACGAAGTTGGAAAGCTCCAGAGATGTTACCGATGCGCTCATCTACAGAGGTCAACTGACTTAACGGAGCCGTGTTTTTGACACGAGCCAGCAAATCTGTACGAATTGGCAGAAACCTTGTTTTCGCAACTGCCTTTAAGATTAATTCCGCTTGATTGAAGCCTCGCTGTCTCTGTCTCTTTTTGTGCAAGGGAATTGGTACGTAGAGGTCGTAATCCGCAAAATTAAAGTCGGATGGTGGATGCTGAAGAAGTAGGTCTGCCAAGTGTTTGGCCATCACCTGCTTCTTCTCGTATTTCAGCAGAAAGATAGCCTCACGCAGTATTGGGAGGTAAAAGGTAACGGACCTCGACCGACGACAGCCCGGCCAATTGGATGTAGTGTCTTGGGCTCCACAAAACTCAATCTGCTCCCAACATTGGTCGCAGATGTAAGGTCGAGGTCCCAAGGCCAGCGAATCTTGGCAAATGCGACATTGGGCTGGATACAAAAAAGTGACCAGACCCTTTAACCAAGAAGCAGGTGTTAACAATGCCATGAGAACGGCTGCCTTTCATCGCCTCGCTATAGAGGCAATGCAGACATACCCACTTTCACTATCACCGGCTTTAGCCCACAGCTACTTTAAGGCGCTTCTGGCTCGCTTGTATTTATCACCCGCAAATTCACTCCACTCCTTGAGCTTACGGTTTCGCAGAACTGGATCTGAAAACTGATCTTCCAAGCTCATGGCCTCAGTCTCTGTTAATGGTAATTCACGAAGAATGGCAATTGCCTTCTCTCGTTTGACCGGATTCTTCGACTTATGGATCGTACGCCAGGTTTTTACCAGCTCTTTATGCCGATCGATCAGTAGTGTTCCCATTAGGTCATTCAGCACTTTGGCCCGCGACCCACCTTTGACGGGATCATATTGTATTGGCGATAAGTCGCTTTTAAAAGGATTGTCAACTACTGATCGGTCACCAAGTTCATCGTAAAGTCCAGGTAGGACACTCGCTCGATTTAGACCGCCCTTGCGCTTGGGTCCCTCCGGGTCAGAATCACGAAGAAGCCACAGTTTTTGCGCCTCTTTGGACAAAACGTAAGTGACAAACTTTTCAGCTACCTCCCGGTTAGGAGCGCCTTTTAAAATTGCAATCGAATCGGGTGAAATTACGGTTGCATCCGGTGGCAGAGCATACTGAATTTTATTTGGATCATCCTGTTGCGCGATCGCACCGTAAGCATAGAAGTCAATCGCCATACCATAGATGACTTGGCCTGCTACTACATCTTTGGGGATTGCATTTGAACCGGCTGAAAACCCACGTACGTTAGCTCCTAACTGAGTTAGAATGGAAAATCCCTCTTCCCATCCATATCCCTGCAGGATAATTTCATAGATCATATGGGCACTACCACTCTCTCGGGGATCTGCCCCACCGACTCTACCAATCAATTTCGGGTTGGTTAAATCTTTCCATTGATTAACTATGGGCAATTTAAGCCGTGACCGCAGAACTTCATTGTGCATAATACCAAAGCTGGATAAAGCGGCCCCATACCATCTGTGCTGGCTATCGAAGACAGGTATTCCATACATATCTTTGGGGATCTGCTTTAATTGTTCCTCCGGTAGTTCATAGGATTCTAAAAGTCCCTTTTCCGCCAGTTTAATAAAAGCGTCTATTCCTCCACCAAACAATAGATCAATGTTGATACTGTCCGGTAATCGCCTGAATTCTGCTTCAATAAACCGCATATCAGAAGATGTCCCACCCTGGTCCAACCATTCTAATTCGACCTGTCGGCCGGTCCGAGATTGATACCAGGTTTTAAATCCTCGGGTGAATTCCTCTTCGATCCCTTCCCAGTGGGGTGAAATAATGACTAGTTTGTCATCCGTTGCCCAACAAAGGCTAATCACAGATAGAAAAAAGCTAAGGTGAAATACAGATGCTAATTGAACGGCCAGTCGAAAACAGCGTAATATCAAATCTAACCCCCTTGAATTGTGTGTGTTACTTCGCCAACAAGTTAGAAAATGCAATTTGAAAGCAGGTATGTTTGGAAGCTTATACTAGAAGTGCTTGGTGATGGAGGGCATCTTCCACATTGCTACCATAATAGCAATCAGCAGAATTACGTACCAGATTACGCGCCCCCAGCCAGGAACACGACGATTATGGCGACGCAACATCATAGACTTTGGATTTTACTTCTTAGTGGCTGGCAGTGCGGGTTTTCTAGCGTGTAGAACAGTAATACCGTAGCTAAAAACTTCTTCGACTTCAAACTCAATCCCGTCAAAACCGATTTTAACGCCTTGTGCTGGTAATTCACCAAGAAGTTTTAGAATGAAGCCACCAATCGTATCACAGCGATCTTTCGGAATCTGAACGCCGAGTTGCATATTGACAATATCAATTGGTGCTCTGGCATCAATTACCCAAGTCCCATTACCCAAGGCTTCGACCTGCAAGTTGTGACGATGTTGGGTATGGGTGATGTTGCCGACAATTAACTCCACGACATCGTAAAAGCTGATGAAACCGACACAACCGCCGTGTTCATCAATAATAATGGCCACCGGATTTTCAGCTGCCCGGAGATCTTCGAGTAGTTCACTGGCTAATTTGGTTTCAGGGACATAGTAGGCTGGGCGGATGAAACTTGTCAATTCAGTCTCTTCACTGGGGGCATAGAGAATATCGGTTATACTAACGATGCCGGTTAAGCGGTCAATACGCTGTTCATAGACCGGCAAATATTGATAATTGGTATCTTTGACCATCAACTTAACCTGATCAGTCGGGGTTGTGACATGAGCGGCCATTAACTCAGATAACGGGACCATCAATTCCCGAACCGTGGTGGCCGACAAAGAAAAAATACCGCGCAACATCCGGGCTTCCTGCTCAGGTAGACTGTTGATCGACTGAAACAGCAATTCTTTGACCTGCTCTCTTGAGACTAAATTACTCGCCTCTTTCTTCTTTCGTCGTCCGAACATTCCCTCCTTTTTAGGTTGAGATTCAACCGGAGGAGATGGCTGATCATAAGTTACAAGCGCATTCGATTTACTTGGCTGGTTCTCGAAATTGCTTTTTGGTACAGATTTCAATTTCTCGAATCCTCCCGTCGGATAGTCTGTAAATTGCTGTTGACAAATTTGGCGACGATTATAGCACATCCGCGCTCGGTTTTCGAATCCAAGCACTGCTAATATTGGCCAAATTAGTTACATTTACACTTTAAAATTTCCCGCCCAAAAATTTCTCTGGACCTGAAGATCAATTTTAGTTGGATCTACTTCAGTAAAATCATGGTTTGTACTGGGGGAAGTTCTGACGAATTGGGCCTACTGGTTGGCGTCTCCAGCAGTTGGTAGTAATATATCCCGCTCGACAGACCTTCGCCTTGATCGTTTTTACCATCCCAATAAGCTGCTCGATCTTTAGTCAGATATAGGCCAGCGGAACACCGACCTATATCCAGTTGACGAACTCGAGACCCTTCAACATTGTAGATCACGATTCGAACACCTGCGTCTTGTGCGAGTTGAAAGGGAAGCCAAGTTTCAGGATTAAACGGGTTTGGATAATTGGGATAGAGAATTGTTTCTATCGGGGAAATCAGGCTGGCAAGCAGTTGCCTCGTCTGTAAAAAGTCTAATCGATCCGCCATTGGATGTCTTTCTAATTCAACTGCTATCTGCCTTAAGTTGGATGTGACTAGACCGAGGTCGACGGAGGGTTTTGCCACGATAGTTGGTGCGGCGACAGTCTTCCTTGGATTTGGTAAATAGGTTTGGTTGAAGTTGGCACCAACTTTTACGAAATCAAATAGATCTACTCGCCCGTCTCGATTCACATCGGGATTGGGTCTCGGCTTACCTGAAATCGGTAATCCTAAATGATTGGCGAGAATCACCAGATCAAATAGATCCACTGTATAGTCCCGATTGATATCCCAGGCTGGTGAAGATGTAATCTCGATCTGCTTGGAATAGAGAATAGGTAGAGCCGTCGTTTCTAAGGGGCCATTGAGCAATCCATCTGACAGCGTGAACTTAAGTTTTCCGCCTTGATAGATGCGAAACTTAAACAGTGTGTTCTCTGTAATCCCACGAACTTTATTCAGATCAAATTTTAAGGATTGGTTGCTGACAGGTAGGAGTTCTAGTTCAGATGGGTAGTTGAGATCGACCCGAAAGCCGTGAACATTGACGGGGAAACCAAGTTGGACTTCAGCTAAAACGTGGGGGCCTTCTGTCCAAGCATTGACAAAAATATCCGCCGAGACTCGGATCGGCATTTTTACTTCTATATCGTTGGCGTAGGTGACGATGGATTCACTTTTAGCGTTCGATAGCTGGAAACGAGTAAATTCGACATGGTTGTCCAAGGTCTGTTTGGGGGCAAAAATCAAGCGGGCTAAGTTTCCTTGCCCTACTACTTCACCTGGAGCTAAGCGCGTACTCAGGATACCATGGATCGTCCCTGTTTCATTATTGATCAGGCCAGGCATCCAGTAGGTGTCGTCATCGGCTTTCTTTAGAAAGTCACCTTCTTGAACCTGCTTGGCAATCAGGATTTCAGGATCGAATTTGAGATCAAACTGAAACCCGTACAGGTCTAAGGAGTTTTCGACATTGAGATCGACAATGACCTCTTCAAAAGTTGCTTCAACCACTTCTGCCTGCACAATTGTTGGATCCAAGTAAGGGCGAATATCCCAAATCAAAATAGTTCGATTATGCATGCCCGTAGCGATCGAAAGGCCATTAGGTGCAAAATCGACAGTATGAATGTAGTTTTCGCCGTCCTTTAATCGTGCTATAGATGCCATTCCGAGGACCGACCAGAGTCTGACCTCTCGTGAAGCAGAAGCGATTAACTGGCCATCAGGTGAGAATTTAGCTTCTGAAACGTCAGATTGGTGTCCGACCAGTGACTTGATCTCTTTGCGATCGGCGGTGTTCCACAATTTGACTTGCCCGTTGCTCTGGGCTGTCAGAATCATCTCGCCACCGGGTGAAAAATCGATCGACCAGATCCAGCCATCAATCGTATTCCAAGCGGTAATTTGATGAAACTCTTCAACACTCCATAAACGGCTACTATCTGAACCAGTGGCTAACTGCCTTCCGCCAGGCGAAAACTCAACTGATTGCACCAAGTTTCGTTGTCGATCTAATACTGCAATCAACTCTAGGGTTTCGACAGACCATAGTTTGACGGTATAATCTCTGGCTGCAGTGGCCAACAATTTCCCGTCAAGTGAAAAAGTAACATCGTTGACCCCATACTTGTGTGCTTGAATAGTGTCGACTTCCTTCTGTTGGGGTAAGGACCACAAACGGACTGTGGCATCACTCGAGGCAGAAGCGATCAACTCACCGTTGGGTGCAAATTCGACCGCATTGACCTTCTGTGTATGGCCAATAAAAGTTGCAATCTCTTTTTTATCCTCTATTGACCAGACCTTGACTGTCTTATCACTTGAACCAGAAACTAAAAATCGACCGTCAGGTGAGTGGTCGATAGACGTTACCCATCCATCGTGCCCTGATAAGGCAATAGTTGGTAGGGCTTTGGGATGATGTTGTTGGGCGACAACCACCAATGGCAACATCAATCCAAGAATGAGATAGGGGAAACAGAAAATCTGCCGCCAAAATCTGTACATCAACCGAGACGTCATAAAAACTTCCTTACTTTAATTACTAAGGGCAATTAATGAAGAGACCGACCCAATAATTCTCAAAGTCAAAAACCGGTTGCTGATAGAACTGACACCACTGGCAACCGGGATTGGCGATAGACATTGCTTCCCGGGATATCGAGAGCCCGAGTGACAGCAGTTACAACCATTTGTAGATCTTACCGAGCAGACAGGATGTCATTGTAACTCTCTGACAATATTACCCCTACGCAGTGGATTGAAGCCGAATCGTTTCCCTGTAAACATCAGTATCTCCAAGCCTTCAACCGGAGTGCAACTGGGGCATCCTCAGCTGCATGATTCAGGCAATAAGTAGCAGGTATTCAACTGAAGCACATAATCGAGCGTGCATATTGCAGGTCTAGAAGTCGTTCAAGTCCATGATAGTGCGTTCCTTCGAACTCTTCATAGTACCAATGGAACTACCTACAATAGCCAATCAGTTCTACACCATTAGCTAGGTATAGGGCTTCGATTTAACCGATTACTCAGTCTCGATCAACTGCTCGGATGAGAGTGCCTGAATCCAATTCTGGGGTAAAAAGCCATAGACACAGCTTTGAATCTGCTGATGAATTTTATCCAGTCCCGTGTGAGGTGGTCGAATACTGTACCGGACCCGCAACCAAAAACAACGCCGATAGCCCTAATTCCCATTGGTTACATTCTTCAACCTTGAGGGTGAGAGTTGAAACATGGTGCCAGTGTACCAGATCTAACCCATTTCGTCAACCTTGTAATGGGGCGAAATCGACACCTCCAATTTGGCCGAAAAGAAAGGATCCAGGCTAATTAGGCGGTCAATTGCCGGGCTAGTTTTTGTGCTACTCGATAACCTTCTAACCCTGGGTCGGTTTCAACCAGTTCCCGGATACTTTCTGCACTACGGCGAGGGGGTCTAAAACTGAGATCTGCAGCTAGGCGCAAAGCCATACGAGCCGCCACCGAACTACCCGCTCGAAGATTGCTTAATTCGACCTTATCTAGTGTATCATAGCGAGTATGGCCAAAACCTCGCCCACCCGGTCCCGCTCCCGGATCTCCCATGTGACCACTAGGTACACCTGCCAAAAAGAAGGGGAAATGGTCAGAGTATGAGTGTAGTTTTTGCCCTACCGGCAGATCGGTCGCCATTTCGAGGTAGGCATTTTGGAAATAGGGCTCCAAATTCTTCCACTGATGTAAAACTGTACCTTTACGACTGCCACCCCCCGCAGCATCCAGATTGTACATAAAGCGGAGATGATCCAGTTCCTCCTGGTGGGCTTCCACATACTGGAAGGCGCCCGTTAAACCGATCTCCTCCGTTCCAAAGGCGACAAAGCGAATGGTTCGTTTCAAGGCGGTCTTGGCATATCGCGCCAACACCCGTGCGGCTTCAATTACTAATACCATGCCTGAAGCCGGATCGTGCGCTCCTTGTGAAATATCGTGTCCATCGTAATGACACCCCAGTACAATCTGCTCCTCTGGGTTTCCGATCCCGGGCAGGTCTGCCACCACGTTCCAAGAGGTGCGAGAAGTATTGATATCAGTGGTTTCCAGGTATAATTGGACAGTACCTTTACGTGTCATCATCCGTTCCAGAAAGGCACCATCTTCCTTGCAAATCGAAATTCCGGCAATCGGTGCAGGCTGATCGTTCTGTAGACTTCCTGTTTCAGGCCCTACCCCCGGATGCTCACTAACAAAGATGAAGGCTTTGGCGCCGGCCAAGACTGATCGTTCATATTTCTCTTTTCGGTGAACCCAACGTCCGAGATCGGGAGAGGAGGCGCTACTGGCCAAGACAATCTTGCCCTCAATTTGGCTGGATAGCCGTTCAAAATCATCAGGAGCACCAAATCCAATCGAGATCAACTCGGCTTTAACCGAAGCCGCAGGGCAATAGGGGAGGGAGATACAGGGAATAGATCTATCGACGGGTGAACTGATTTTCAGCTTAGCTTCACCTCGGGACCAACCGGCATAAGGGTAGGACTCTAAACGGGCTCCCCGTAGGCCGTAGTGCTGAAACCGGTCACAGATAAACTCAGCCGCTTGCCGTTCCTCTGGTGTACCCGAAAACCGGGCTCCAAAATCGTCGCATAAAACGGTTAAGTTGTCCATCACTTCACGTGAAGTATAAATGTCGCCTACCATCTGTTGGTCGAGGGATAAATATGGGTTTTGCATCTTTAGTGTCCCCGATTAGAATCGGCTTAGAATTCCACCTTCAGGATAAACAATTTGACCTGTCATAAAATCCGAAGCAGCAGAAGCCAGAAAGACAGCTACCGATCCGATGTCGTCAGGATCTCCCCAGCGTGCCAGTGGCGTTTTCTCCAGAATCCGATTTGAAAATTCCTCGTCTTCCCATAAAGGCTGAGTTAATTCGGTCTTGATGTAGCCCGGTCCAATCCCATTGACGTTAATTTTGTGCTTGGCCCAGTCGATGGATAACGATTTGGTCAGTTGTCGAATTGCACCTTTGGAAGCAGCATAAGGGGCATTATCCTCTCTTACTACTTCACTCATAATCGAGGCGATATTGATGATCTTGCCGCCTTCTTGGCGTTGGATGCGGTCGCGGGCAAAAGCCTGAGACATAACAAAGACCGAAGTGACGTTTAGCGTTATCACAAACTGCCAGTCCTCAATGGCTACTGACTCGGCAGGTCCTCGTCGAGTACCACCTGCATTATTGACTAAAATATCGATCCCGTCCATTTCAGTCGAGATTTGTGTGAATAGAGCCGGGATATCTTCAACTATACTCATATCAAAGGGATAAACCTCAACAGTCTCTGAGGATAGACCTCGTAATGTCGATTGGGCTCTCTCTAAGTCTCCTTGATTTCTGGCTACAAGGGCGATATCTGCTCCTGCCTCGGCTAAGGCGGTGGCGATGCCAAAACCGATTCCTTTACTTCCACCGGTAACAATGGCCGATTTTCCCTCCAGACGAAATTTTTGCATACGTTCTGGTTCCTTAAAATCCTTCTAACTTCTTAAGATCTCCTGTTGATAATAACACCTGCCGATATTATTGGTCAAGATAGCCTAGCCTGGTAGAAGCCACGATCAAGTTGAAATCAAGGGCCAAATCAGGGGGCAAGAGTCATTATATCGGTGGAAATCAGGACAAGGTACAGCATCATGTGTTACGAAGGAAAGATAAATCCGGTCCAAAAAGTCGAATTACTCATTAGTGTCGTGTTCCATAACCTTGAACCTTGTTCTCTTTTTTTCTTAATAATGTACTGACCTGGTAAGGTCACCAGTACCTAACAAAAATTCTCTGATTACTTCGACACACGTTTGAAAGTTTAGGTTTGAGGCGTAATGCTTTCTGCAGTTTTTAAAGAGGCAATAGCACCATGGTTAGTATCGGCAGTGATACAGCCCCCGCAACAATGGTCGAATTAGCTTAGCTTGTCAGTTGATTTGAGTGATAGCTAATGGCCTCTCCGGTTTCTGTGGTGGCCATTGGTGTTTGATTGGTTGGATCGCCAATCTTCAGATGACCATCGGGTAGTCTTGCTCGACCCGGACCGGTCTCATATAGGCATCGATGTGCACAGCGAAGATGGTCCGTATGGCATAGAAAAGCAGTCCGGCTTTGGACGGTTTCGGAACGGTGTCGGCGTGTAGTCGTTCTTCTCTCGCTTGAAGATACGTTTTGCGGAAGAGGGCCGGGCAAGTCTTTGGTTTTATGGTATGCCCGGTGAGAAACGGGAGTGTAACAACCGTCAGTTCTCAATCGTTTCAATGAGTATGCCTGGGGAGCGGACTGCGTGAGCGGAAGCGAGTTTAGAGGAGCGTGAGAAAATATACTGGAGGTATCGTGTGTACACCCACGGACCACTCTAGTTCCTGAAAACCGATGCCAGTATCCTTGAAAAAATCAGAAACGAAATGGCTGCTTACGACTTCTGCAAAGATGAGTAGGCAGATCACAGCCATTGGCCTTGGTATCTTTGCGCGACGCATGAAAGGTCCCGATATTTTGACGCAAGCAGATACCACCAAAACACGTGACAAGAAGGATGTGTTCCATATCGGGGTTCACTTCATTGATTCACACCATGTCGCCTGTTATGCGGTGGATAAAGACCATTTCATTAATGAAGGTCGTATCCGGCAGAAAGGTCTCAACTTCGCTATCCCTTGCCGCATCGTGACCCCGAAGCCAGAAGAGTGTCGGAATCTATTAGTACCAGTATGCATATTGGTAAGCGTAGTGACCTTTTGTACCATTCGGCTAGAGCCAACCTGGGTGCACCTGAGCGAAGCATCCGGCATTGCTGCACCTATCGACATTCGCAGAGGCGTTAGCGTTCAGGATATTGATATCTCTGACCTTCAAAAAAGAATTATCAAAGCAGGAATTCCGCTTGGTCCAGCCACGATCGGCAAGAACACTGAAGCAAAAGAAACTGAAGGATTTGGAAAAGGCTAATCTGGGCGTCTGCTTTATTGGCGGAGACACTGATAAAGGCGGTGTTCGTTCAAGGGGGGTAAGGGTATCCGCCGACAGCGCCGGTAGATACTGGGAATCTCCGTCTTACTGGCAACCGGCTAAACTAGGTCCATTCGCACAGTCAATCCGGCAGATAAAATAGCCGTTATTTGGGGAGAAATCAAGCAATTCTGATCCCCATATGCGACGGATGATGAAGAGTAAACCGTTACTTCCACAGATCTAGTTCTTCAACTCCAAGGGCTTTGTAACAAAGTCGGTCATTCCCGAAGTGCAGGGTATCATGGATGTGTGTTCTCCTGGTAGAGGTTGAAACGATCGATCAACTCAGTCACCAATTCACCGTTGCCATAAGGTAAGACCATCGGTAGGTGACCTGGGTGTGGTAAAAGCTTCAGCCGGCTGCCATCAGAAGTTAATCCTAACAGCTTGAAGCGCACTGATGCTTACTCTAGCTACAACCATTAATCTGGAATGTCGCCATCGCCTAGTTGTTCCCAATCGCCCAAGCTAGCGAGCTGGCCATCAGGTTGTTGTCGTTTTGCCTGCGACGGCGTAGACCATCATTACGGGGTCGTGGATTTCATCCACACAGGTGCGAATCCCATACTTTATGGCGTGCCACATTCAGTGGCAACTTACCTTCGCTCTTCTATGGTCTGAGGATCATTGATTCGGTTGGGGCTGCTAATATCCCAACCACCTACAGGGTGGGCTTTGCGGATATAAATAACCAAAAATTCGACCTATTGATAGTATTGCCGGTAGAGTTGCTGCAGGCTGACCGACTGCTCGACGAATGGAGGTCAGATGAAACTGCCAAAAACTAAGGCCATTGGTTTATGTTAGCGAAACTAGACAACGTAAGTGGGTTTTAGCCCTTGACATCCAATAATTGGAAATCGGGAGCTGTTTCACCGATTTTTAGGAGTTGATGCCTGGTGCCGCTTTTGCCACGCCAAAGCCTGTGCTTTATTTGGGATAGTTGACTTTCATCTTGGTCTGATTTTAAGTTAAATACCGGAACTCTTCAAGTATCTGAGCTTGGCATCAGTCGGTAAAATTAGCTTCGATAGCATCAGAATACCAACGGAATAACAATGGCCCTTTCAACTCCGAAGTGCAATAAATAGTTAAAATTTAAATTGACCAGAGATGACTAAAAACTCTAGGGTGATTTTACCACCAACACCCATGGAGGAAATATGTCTCAGGACTACCAACACCTGACCAGAGATTGCAAGATGTCAACTCTAAGCCTGAAAAAAAGAGGCGATTCTGCTACACAGGTTTCCAAACAACTTGGGCTTCATAGACCTATAACCTATTGGCAGCTAAAGAGAAACTCAGCAAAGCCCAGGATACCGATATCAGCCAGCGAATCAAAAAGCCTTAGAGAGACTAAATAGTGCTGGCCGGAAAAAGCCAAAGATGATACCGACAATGATTTCTACCATGGGGGAAAAGTTAAATTTACCGTAGAGTCCAGTACGGATATCAGGATGGCTTAAGAAGCCTAAGCCAAGCCGTTGTTAGCCCTGAACCATCTATCAATACATTTGGAAGGACAAACTCAAGAAGGGGCTTTGGTCTAAAAATATTCGCCATAGCGGCAAGACATACAATAACCTAAGTAAGGGCCTGGCCGGAAGGGGCTGGATCTGATTATAGGAACAGAACAGAGTAGAGTGATTGTCTCAATGGTAGACCGGGTTTCCAAATTAACCAAACTCATCAAAGTTTCTAAAAAAACGCTCCAGAAATGAAGGAAGCATTGATGGAGAGGCTCGATCCAGTGAAAAATTTTTCTGACCTCAACCTCAGATAATGGAAAAGAATTTTCTAAACCTCGAAAGGTCAGTGACTTTCTCCAGTCTGAATTCTATTTGGCCAAACCGTACCACTGTTAGGAAAGAGGTCCTAATGAGCAGATTAATGGTCTGGCAGGTTAGTATGTTCCAAAATCCAAGCGGTTGGATGAAATAGTTGGTGACAGATGTAATGGAAGTAGAGATACGGCTTAACAATCGACCCAGAAAAGTGTTAGACTTTGCAAGGCCAATAGAGATCTTTAGCCGTCTTAGTGAGGCGGCCTAACTGTCGCACTTCAGAATTGAAAAGGCGAAAGGAATGTAGGACCAAACACGTATTAGTTAGAAACAGAAACAGGAAGGCAATTCTTTAATCATTCGACTTATTGAGTTGATTTTAAAACATTTAAGGCAGAAAGGAGAAAAAATGAATTTATTTGCTGACAGAATGGCTACCCTTGGCACTGAAAACGCTTTTCAGGTTGGTGCTGATATCGCAAAGGCCGAAGCAGAAGGAATGGATGTCATTCGTTTCAATCTAGGTGAACCGGATTTTGACACCCCCGAATTTATCTGCAAAGTCGCCTGCGACAATATAATGAATGGCAACACCCATTATTGTCCTCCGGCCGGCATTCCCCAACTTCGTGAAACTCTGGCAAACGACATTTCAAAAACCAGAGGGGTTTCAGTGGCACCAGAGCAAGTGGTCATCACCCCAGGAGCCAAACCGCCTATTAGCTACACTCTACTGACTTATGTAAACCCTGGGGATGAAGTAATCTATCCCAGCCCTGGATTTCCCATTTACGAATCGATGGCAACCTTTGTCGGTGCAACTCCAGTTCCCTTGCACTTAAAAGAGAGTAAGGGTTTCAGCTTTTCCGCGGATGAGTTAAGCCAGTTGATCACTTCCAAAACGAAATTGATCATCATTTGTTCACCTTCCAATCCTACTGGTGGTGTCTTATCCGGTGAGGATATTGAGAGCATTGCAGAGGTGATTAATGAAAAATGCGATTCTTCTGTTCGGGTTTATTCTGATGAAGTTTATGAAAGAATCCTTTTTGACGGCTCTGTACATAAGAGCATCGCCTCCCTTCCGGGTATGCAGGATAAAACTATTGTTGTCAGTGGCCATTCAAAAAGTTTTGCTATGACAGGTTGGAGATTAGGTTTTGCTGTATTGCCTACCGAGCAAGAGGCAGAATGTTTTACCAATTTTAACATCAACATCATTTCCTGCACGCCACCGTTTAGCCAAGCTGCAGGGGTTGAAGCCTATATCAGCGAAAAAACGGATGCTGAAGTATTGCGTATGGTAAAAAACTTTGAAGAAAGAAGAGACTACGCGGTCCCCGCATTGAATGCGATTGATGGAGTTACCTGCGCTAATCCAAAAGGCGCTTTTTACGTCTTTCCCAATATTCAGGGAATGTGCGAAAACTTGGACGTTTTTGAACATCATAAATCCCTTCCAACAGAAATCAAAGAGCAAGCTGGACCTTCTAAGTTGATTCAGATGTTTCTGATCTACCGATACGGTGTGGCAACGATGGACCGTCAATCCTTCGGTTCTATTGGCTCGAAGGATATGCATTTCCTACGTTTATCCACTGCGACTGACCTTGAATCGATCAGAAAGGGGATCAATCGCATGGATAAAGCCTCAAAAGATAGAGATGGTTTTGCAGATTTTATTAAAGAGGGTAAGCATTTGTGTTGAGGATCTAACCCGTCAGGTGATCGGAATGAAACGTTGGTTATGGACTTTTTTGCTCTTCTACCTGCTGACTCTTCCCTTACGGATGGAGAAGTATGCCCTGTTAGTGGGCATCAACGACTACCAAAACAATATTAACCCTCTCCGCTTTTATGTCTCCGACATCAAGGTCTTGCAGGAGATGCTGATCGATCCGTAGATTAGTATTTTCAAGGCGGATAATGTCTGGCTGATGCAGGACGATAGTAGGGGCGTTGATTGACCCACCGGTCTCAATATCGTGGCTAAACTGGAAAGTTTATTCCGTCTCATTCAGACAGGCGATACCTTCATTTTTGTTTTTGCCAGCCATGGTATCAATCGAGAGCAAAAATCATTTCTACTTGCTATTGACAGCGATTCCAGATTGATGCGAACGCTGGAAAAGAGCACGGTGCCGTTGGAGATGGTGAGCGAAATACTATCTGAGATCCGGGCCAGCCCGACGCTGACTGTCAAAATGATACTAGAAGCCATTTTAAAACGGCCTCAATGTAATGAGGATGCAAGCAAGGTGAAAGAACGATTGCTAGGTCTGAATTTCTCTTTCCCAACCAACAACCCGTCTTCGCAAGTTTGGCCACCATCAAAAGTCGGCTCAACCTTCCATCGACGCCTGTAAGGCCATAATTTTCGACCATCCTCATCTTTCTTGGTCTGCTTGTTTTTACGCTACCGACAGATCAATTCAATGCCGCCTTTCAACCGCCTTTGGCGAAGCGGATCACTGTCGTACCCCTTATCCGCTATGATGCGGACAGGATTTTGCCGTGGCCGACCACCACCTTTTCTCGGCACCGCAATCTTCTCAATCGTGGGTTGCAGCAGTTTTATTTCACTCGCCGAGGCTGAATCAAGGTGAGCACCGATGGGGACTGCTTGGCCATCGACCACCACCATCTACCCTTCCCGCCTTTGGCCTTTCTGCCTTTGGCCAAGGTTTTTCCCCAATCTAACTGGCCCTGTTGCTCCAGTTCGGACAGGAACTTACGGCTATATTTGGAGCTAAACACCTTGGTTTTCCCATGGCTGCAATCTTGGCCGGTAAGTGCTAGCTGATGGATATCGATCAGCGAAGTGGTTCCATCCGGCCCCAGTTGGCCAGAGCCGGATAATGCCGTCAAACACTTGCCTGTTGCCTCCGGGCTTGGGTCCACCTTTGGCTGAAGGCTGAGGTTTTGGCCAAAGGGTTCAAGTCTGATCCATTGTTCATCGGTGACATTGGCCATCAAAAGTCCCTTTTTAGCCCCAACTAAAACTAGACCTAACTCCTTTAGATGGGCAAGTTTAAATTGTATTTAGTTTTGAAATAGCTTCTAGACAAAAAGCAGGTTTTTTTAGGTGTGTTTTCACCGCCTGATTGCTTTCGTTATGGCAGAGTTCAGACGCAGAATAAATATCAGATTTGATGGCCGCCAAGCGGCACATTTCATCTCCTTTCTTGTATTGACCTCAAATGGTGTCTGGTCGTCCAACGGCTGATGAGGTCGCTCATTGTTATAGAGCTTGAACTACTCTGACCGCTCGAAGATAGTATCCATCACCGTGTCGGAGTCATTTATGTCTACTTCTTCATACTTAACACTGCGCCAGAGGCGTTCAACAAGGATATTATCCAGGGCTCAGCCACAGCCATCCACACTGATGGCCATTCCGTTTGGCTCCAGTTGACCGGTGAATTCACCTCCTGGTCAAGATTGAATATTTCAGCCTTTGATCACTGTAATGCCCTTCCAGTGAGCGGAGACCGAACTCTTTCTCAAGGCTTATGGATACCTTACTGGAAAGAACATACCGACAGTTCCAGCTATGATGACCACCAGAGAGACGAATCCGGATCTCAAGCGCACATCAGTGATGTCAGCGGCCCAGACATGGTGGGGACGATTTATGGCCAACCCTTGTACAAATATGGGTGCTTCTGGTGCTCCTTTCATGGTTGACTCCGTTGAGGCTTGGGGCAGATTGCTTCGATCTCCATTAGCCTCATCAACCGGGAGACCTGCTTTCGATTGACCGTCTAGCCCTGGTGCTTCAGCCAGGCGGTCAATTTACGGGAGCTATCAAACGGATGCTTGGTCTACTTCTCGTCTATCAGACGCATCAAATACTCTCGTTATAGGCAATAGTAGGCCGAACGGGAGATGCATAACACTGTCTGGCAATTGATATCTGGCTATTTTCAGGCTCGATCAGCCAGCGTTTATCAGCTTTTTAAGCCAGTCGACCTCGGCCTTCAACTGGCCGATCTGGCGCTAAAGCTCGGATACCAGTTCTTGAGTCTCCTGCTTGGGTTTACTTTTTTTGAAAATATTTCTGGTCGCTCCTGCATCATGCGCCTCTTCCATTGATGGATCAAGTTTGGATGAAGCCCGTATTCACTGGATAACTGAGCAATGGTCGTCTCTTTTTTCATTGCTTCGAATGCTGAATGGTGACTTCTTCCTATTTTACCCATATTGCTTCCATCAGATTAGGTGCTGAGGACAGCACAAAACACACCTTAAACTCGTGTCCCAGTAATATGGGCTCCATTATATATGTGTCCAATATTAGCTGATAAGATTCTTGTATAAAGTCTAAAATTTGTTTCTTTTGATGATCCTAGAACATCAAATTTGTCCTCCTTTTCAGAGTCAAAATAGAGTCTAAAATGGGACTACTGCTTCTAGAAAGAAGAAGATTTATGGCTTAGATTGTAAAGTTGACAGGCTTCTAGGCTCTTCTCGTTACACGAAAGAGAAAAAGAACCGATTCTAAAAACCTACCTAGAAACAGATTCTTTGACCGGCTGGCCAAGAATCTATGCTGTTGCTCCGAAAACAGTTATCAACTGGATTAAAAAACAATTGGAGGATCTTTCTCCAGATCAGGTCTTAATAGATCCTCTGCCAGAGGATATTTTAGCGTTGGATGAAATATGGCCTTTGGTTGATTCCAAAGCTAACAAAGCCTGGCTTGGGTTTGCAATTGATAGAAGGAGTCAGCAATTAGTTGGCTGGCATGTAGGAAAAAGAGACCAAGTAACAGCCAACTAATTTGTGCTAGAAATACCATCTCAAGACAGCATTTGTCGATCTAGAAGTGAGCCTTGGCATTATGATCAGTGTTGGCCAAAAAGGGACGGGTGAAACCAGTTAGATTGAAGGCGGTAACAATATGATTAGACCAAGATGAGGAAGATTTGTCAGAAAGACAGGTTCAGTTTCCAAGAAATGGGAACATCATTTTGAAGTTATTAAGTGGTTGATCTGAGAATATAATTTGGACAGGAAATCAGTTATCATTTAGCATTACCAAAAAACAGCCCCTTCCAAATTGAAGGCGCTGGCCGCAGCGATTCTCAATGATTGGGATGCCGTGGTTGCTGGTGTTAAAAATCCGTACCGCCTACCAACAATTTGGCAGAGCGGATGCGGCGGCATGCCGTTATTCTACGCCGCATCTCATTCGGAAGGCGCACTTCGGAGGGTAGCCTCGCATTCGCCGATCTTCTCTGCGTGATCGAGACCTGCCGGTTGCGAGGAGTCGATCCATGGGATTACATCGCCTCTGTGATCGCAAATGGTCGCAAGGGAATGCCCCATTTTCCTATTCCCTCTGCTACAGTAAATAGTTTGACAAAGAGGTTAGTTGAAAAGACGTAAGTGGAACGGATACCAATCAGGTTTGCGTTGAGCGTATCCAATGGAAGGCGAATACGGTTAAACTCATATCTGGATTCCAAGCAAATTTGCCACTGGGCCGGAAGTCGGCCCGCAGACTGAATCCTCGCCGAGTTCCATTATAAAACTGTCCTAAAATTGGCGCCGAATCGACCGGAGATCACTTTGTTATCGTCGGTCGAAATTGAGAACTTCGTGGAATTAAATCGATATTTACCGACTGGAATCGACACCTCTGGCCGAATCTCAAAGTCCTCCATCAGTTGTTCTTGTGTCCGGTGCACTTGGAAAATTAAGCCAACCGTCGATTTTCAACTCGAACCAATTAACCAGTGCTACGTCGGGGGTTTCTAGCTAATCCTCGATATCGGGTAATATACGGACCAGCCCATATGCGCCGAAGGCCAAACTTGTTAAGAAAAGGTGTCTAACAGGTTTCGAGGCGGATTTGCCGTACGCCCTGTCGTCGGACATAGCCAAAGTCAGGATTGAATTGCTGACCGATGTCGATATAAGACCCCACCAAACGATAATTCTCCTTTCGCCAACGTCCGCCAAGATACCAGGCGTTATTTCTGTCTTGATTCTTGTTTTGAAACTCCTGGTCGAAGGTGCGAGCCCAAAGGTTGTGCAGGGTAAAACATTGCCCGAGTTGAAAGTGAAATTCAAACCACCAACTCGATGGTAGGTGTCACTATCCTGTTTATTGATAGCGATTAGCCCGACGCTCGACCCGGCCAGAATATCTTGCTTTAGTCTTAAAACCGAGTAGTTAGTTCTACCTGCACGGCCATCCTCCGGTGTCTGGAGTTTATCGGTCAACACGCTTAACAACCCAACTCTATAAGGACCAACCCTTAAATCAAATGGTCCTGAAACAGGCCTATCAGCCCTTATTTTTACGGGTCGTTTGGTATCATATAGAGGATGAGATTAACCCGGAAAACCCTCCAAGGGGACAGTAAAAATCTGCTGATAGAAGTAGTGCTTAGCCCGCAAGAACATCTTCAATTACAGCAAGAGAAAATCAAGAGGTTAGAGGAGCGAATGTTAGGTCTGGGAAAAACAGCCAAACAAGCTCCAAACCACCTAGTGAAGACCAGAACAAGCCCAAACGAAATAAAGGACATCAAGAAAACACCAGCCGACAAACAGATAGCCCCGATGAAGGGGTTTAATGCCAACCCAAATCTGAGGGTAAAAAATGTGATTGAGGTCATGTATTTTATGTCTGAGCCAGAGAGACTTGATCACAACAATCAATCTGAAGGGGCGATTCGAATGTTTAAGGTTAAACAAAAATATCCAACGGTTTTCGAAGTCAACATGGCACGGAGAGATATTCGGTTAATTTGGCAAAGGACGTCGGCGAAAAAACAATCTCGCTAAAAAGCAACCGAGGCTGGCAAAACGACTGCAAAGCCAGTTGATTGCAGGGAGAAAATCCATTGGCGCAACCAAGGAACCGCCCAAGCGTTAACCATTTTCATCGATCATCAGTTCAGCGACATCGCAGACCTTTACCTCTGGTTTTTTGGCGGCAATGCCGTCGGTCATCATGGTCAGGCAAAAGGGGCAGGAGACGGCGACAGTTTGGGCGCCAGTGTCCAGGGCCTCGGTGACTCGGCCCGCGCCAATGCGTTCGCTGGCGGGATCGTCAAACCACATGCGGCCACCGCCCGCGCCGCAACAGGTGGTTTGACAGCCGTGTCGCGGCATCTCCTCCAGATTTTCGTGCAACAACGTGCGCGGCGCCTCAGTGATGCCGTTCACGCGCGCGAGGTAGCAGGGATCGTGGTACGTAACTTTTTTATTCATCACGACAGTGGCCTTGAGTTTTCCGGCAGCCACCAACTCGCCGAGGAATTGCGTGTGATGCGTAACCTCGTAATGGCCCTCAAATTGCGGGTAATCCCGGCGGAGTGAATTGAGGCAGTGCGGACAGTGGGTAACGATTTTTTTCACGCCATGGCGGCTGAAGGTATCGATGTTCGAGGTTGCCAGTTCCTGAAAAAGAAACTCATCACCCATGCGCCGAGCGGACTCGCCGGTGCAACGCTCCTCGGCGCCCAGCACGGCAAAGTTCACTTCCGCCCGCTGCAGCAGCTGGGCCACGGCGCGCGCCACCTTCATCGCGCGGCGATCATACGCAGCAGAACAGCCAACCCAGTAAAGCACATCGAATCCGGGATTATCCTTGACCGTGGACACACCGAGGCCTTCGGCCCAGTCCAGGCGATCCTGTGAGGGCAAACCCCACGGGTTGCCTGACCGTTGCATTTTTTGCAGGGACGTTGCCGGCGCGCCGCGCAGTTCGCCTTCGCCGATGAGATGGCGGCGCATGTCGGTGATGTAATCAACCGGGCGCACACCAAGGGGACATATGTCGTTGCAGGAATTGCAGGTGGTGCATGACCACAGTGTTTGCGCGGCGATGGTCTCCCCGTGCAACGCGGCCGGCGCGCTTGCCTCCATGTGCCCGCGCAAATCCTGCACCAAACCTCGTGGTGAGAGCGGTTTGCCCGCCTCGTGCGCAGGACACACGTCCTCACAGCGCCCGCATGACACGCAGGCATCCAGCCGCAATAGTTCGCGCCGCGTAAATTGCTCCAGCCGTCCTGCGCCCACCTCGCCGGTTTCCTCCACCTCTTCCATCGCTATGGGTTCCATGTGTCCAAGTGGGCGGGGTGTGGCAGCCAAACTCAGCATACCGGCAATCGCATGGGCCAACCGACAAAACGGCAGCGTGGCGATGAAGCCAAAGGCGACCACCGAGTGAAACCACCACAAGCCAAAATGAATCGAGTCCACGTTAGTTTTCCCGACCCCGGCAGCGACAAATACTTTCGAGCAACCGAAGCCCACGAAGGAAATGCCGGGCATGGGAGTATTTTCACGGATGATGCGTAGGCCCTCAATGAGATAACCAGTGAAACCCAGCACCAACAACGATGCGAGCACCAGCCAGTCGGCAGTGCGGTGTTCCATCGAGCTATCCCCGCGCATGCGCCGCCGGGCAAACCACATCGCGCCGCCAATCATCAACAGGCCAAAGGTGTCCAGCGTGATTTCGTAGACTACATAATATACGCCTTTATGAAACAGGGGCTCGGTCGCCTTGCGCCCCATCAGCGCCGCGCCGTAATGCTCGATGCCGATGAGGATGGTGCCGATAAACAGCGCGAGGAATCCCCAGAATAACGTGCGATGCGCCAAGCTCGCCTTGGGCCGGGTGCCGCGCAGCGTGCGTTGGGCCAGGACGCGGGTGCAAATATTACGGAAGGCACTGGACCAATCGATACGTTCGGAGTCTGGGCGGCCACGTTGCCAAAGCCGCACGCGCCGCCATATGCCCCACGCAAATATTGCCGACGACAAGAACGCCAGCACGTAAAAAACTTTGCGGGACGTGTCATCCAGATTGCCGAAGATTTCGCGTGACAGCTCGCCGTTCATTGGCTGCTCTTCAACTGCTCGATAAGGCGCGGGACCTCCTCATACACGTCTCCTATGAGGCCGAAGTCGGCGAATTCAAAAATCGGCGCGTCGGGATCCCGATTGATTGCCGCGATGACACGCGAATTTTTCATGCCGGCCAGATGCTGCACCGCGCCACTTATGCCAAGCGCCAGGTAGAGATCCGGGGCGACAATCTTGCCGGTCTGGCCGACCTGCAGGGAGTTAGGCGTGATGCCGGCATCGACCAGTGCGCGTGAACTGCCGGTAGCCGCTCCGAGCCGGTCAGCCAGGCTACCAACGAGCCTCTCGTAATCCTCAGAGCCCTTGAATGCGCGACCACCGGAAACCACAATGCGCGCCTCGGTTACATCCGGCCGTGCGTCGATCCTGCGATCAACTCCCTCAAGCTCCATGCCACTGGGCAAT
>JASMLX010000104.1:0-20334 GCA_030748495.1 Candidatus Poribacteria bacterium
AGCAAGGAGGTTCAATTTTCTTCGGCGGGTGCCGAGTTGAGTGGAACGATGAAAGGAATTTTGGATAAAATTGCGGAACAACTTAAAACCGAAAAAGGAAGTCAAATTATCGTCGCAGGTCACACGGATCGTCACCAGGTCACGGGAGGAAAGTACGAAGATAATTGGGACCTCTCTGCGGCTCGAGCCAGAGCAGTTCGAAAGTATTTGAAGGAACAAGGTCTCGAAAATGTAGCCATTGCCGCTTACGCTAACACAAAACCCCTCGATCCGGCTCAAACGTCAGCAGCCGATGAGAAAAACAGACGAATTGAAATTTTCATCCAACGCAAATATAATAAGCCTGAAACTAAAATCGAATGACAGATCCAGGGCGTAGTTAAATCAAACCAGATCTCGTGCATTCTGGGCTTGTAGCGACGTCAAGTCTGCGTTATAATTAATTCCAAGAGGAAAGAGATCATGGCCGAAGAAGAACAAGACGATATTGACCCGTCTGCTGATAGCACGTTAGAAGCGGATGTCAACGCTGACGAAGAACAGAGAAAGCGTTTCAATCCACAACTTGTAGTTTACCCTTTGATGATGATTGTGGCTACCGTGATGGCCGCCGGAATTCCCCTTTTATTATACTCTGAGAAAAGTCCTGAAAATGAGACCTCCACTATCGACTCCAAGGCAGCGGAGAATTGGTCCAGACTGAATGATACAAGAGCCGTCTCTCTTGCAGATGAAAATAACCCGCTCGAATTTAACACAAGAGATATTGATCCCCAGCAAAGGAGGTTTACAGTCGATTTGATCCTGGACAGGGAGCAAGCTGAAACACTCAAGAGCACGGACGAATCATTGAGGGCCAAATGGGAAATTATCAAAGCCAGAGCCAGGGAGATTTGTATTTTGGTGCTATCTAACCAAACAGCTGAAGATCTCCATATCATTACTAACCAAGAAAGATATAGCAAATTGATTCTAACTCGCCTCAACCTTGAGATTTTTAGCCTTCCAGAGTATTCAGATCAAAAAGGCTCTATCAAGAAGGTCTCGATTAGGGGATTACTAAGAAGGAAGCCAAATCCGACTGGATAAGGGGGCAATATCTCCTCTTAGCGAAAGCATAACAAGGAGCGGTTCAGCCATCGCCCTGCCACCAAGCATACATTTAACTAAGGTGAATCATGGTCGAAGAAGCACAAGACGAAAGCAGCCAGTCAGACCAAGAAGACGACAGCGCAAGTGAAAGCTCAGATTCAGAAACTGAGGCTACGGAGACAGTAGAAGAGGAAACCTCGTCTGATGACACCGCTAAACCGGAAGAGGCAGCGGAGCCCAAAAAAAGCGGACTCAACATTCACCTGGTTCTGTATCCAGTCCTGCTAATTCTAGTGGCAGCCACCGCTATTTTAGCCACTATTTTAGTCACACGTGAAGACAAAAACCAGACTGAAGCAAACGACAAGTCGGATCAACTGGGCAGTGAGCCTGCATCTTACCAAATCACTGCTCAATCGAGACCGATCTTGGTTGAGAATATCACCTTCCAAACAGAAAGTACGGGTAATACAGTAATGGTCGCCTTGCAGTTAATCGTTGAGAAAAACGTCCATACAAAGTGGGGGTCGTTAGGCCCAGATATCCAATCTATTCTGAAGACGGAGATTAAGAACCAGACCATGAAAGAATTGTCACCGGAAACTGCTGCTGATCTAAAAGATTATAGTAAACGGGATAGCTATGCCGAAGAGATTCAGAAAGCAGCCAACGACAAGGTCTTTAATCAGTTTGTGAAAAAAGAAAAAAAAGGGAAGAAAGACGAAAAGGACGACACATACTTTGAGTCAGATTCAGTCAAGAAAGTTATATTTTACGAACTTATAGTGGAGGATAATTAGGCCGCGACAAATCATCTTGTCCGGTTCAAGTCGGAGAGAAAAATGGTTAATGAAGATCCAAGTACATTGTCGCAAAATGAGATAAACGATCTGATTTCGGGAGGTAACCCTACCGATGACGTAGCGGGTAGTTTGCTCGAAGAGATGGGAGTGGTAGGAGGAGATCGAACTGCCCCAGGAGAGAGCGAAAAAAGATGGCTTCCTTGTCAACTGGGTGAAAAACGGGGGTTGGTCTCCAAAAAACACGACAAAGCTATGGAGTCGCTCCACCAACAAATGTCGAGATCTTTAGAAACCTCCTTGTCGGGGATGTTGGGGGTGCTGATCGATGTCAATTACGAGACTATTGACACACTCACCTTTTCAGACTACGTTATGTCCCTATCCGAAATTTCCTGTCTAGGACGGGTAAAGGCACCTGGATTTTCTGGCACTATTATCGTCGAAGTTGGTTTGGAACTGGTTTTCCCAATAGTCGAAAAGTTATTAGGGGGTAAGGGGGCCACCGCTACGCCTAATACGCGGCGACTAACCACCATTGAACGGAAGATCATTGAACGGCTGTTTGATGAAGTGATAGACTGTATGACCTCTGTTTGGAAACAATTAAAACCCGACGTTAGTTTTGTCTTGGATTCTATTGAGACCGATACTGATGCCATTCAGGGAGGATCACAACAGGAACAGATGACCTATGTTGTCATCGGTGTTAAATTTGCTAATGTACAGGGAAAAATTAGTCTCTGTTATTCTTCTAGTGTGATCGAACCAATTCTATCGGAAAGTACGCTTGAGGAATTTGGGAATACTAGTGATATCGAAGAGCATGAGAAAGAATTCTCGAAGTCAAAAATTAAAAATCGGGCTTATAAAACCAATGTTTGGGTTCGTGCCGTCTTGCCCAAAACCCTGTTACCGATGCGTGATCTCTCTGAGTTGAAAGTCGGCAGTATGATCGAGTTGGACACTAAAGTGCGAAATAAGCAGATCGTAGATCCCATTATTATCGAAGTCGGAAAAAAACCAAGATTTTATGCGCGTTTAGGCCGCTTTGAAAAGAATCGAGCTGTCAAAGTTACAGGATTGTACGAAGTGGCAGATTAAGCCGGTTAGATACAAACAGACGGCACCCGCCGGGGCTTTATCAATAATGAATACGGAGTGGTAAAATGTCAGAAATGGATCAAGGTGGTGTTGACGCACTTTTAGCCAACAGCGATTCGGTAGAAGAAGACGAGGGCGGTTTAAGCCCAGATGATTTGGAAGAATTAGCTGGGATAGAAGAAGATGGTGGCATGGATGTCATGGGTGAAGACTTCGCCATGGAAGACGACATCCAGGGAGCCGGTTCCTTACAATCGGTTCCGCATGCCTTAGAGTTATTGCAAGACGTTAACCTGGAAGTTGTCGTTGAACTGGGCCGAACACGCAAACCGCTTCGGGAGATCTTGGCCTTTACGCCTGGTAACGTCATCGAACTTAACAACCTGGTCGGCGATTCGGTTGATATTCTGATCAATGACCGCCTGATCGCTAGAGGTGAAGTAGTTGCCTTTGAAGAACAACTGGGCGTGCGCATCACCAGCATCGTTACCGCTGAAGATCTGATTAAAAAGACGCTGACCTAGCCCTTCCTGTGGTGAGAAAGAAGAAAATGGGCCGTAGGCTTGGAGTCCGCAGATGAGCCCATCCAATATGGCACTTTTTCTTCCGCAACTCACTTTGTTGTCTGCTACACAAGGGTAAAAGTGCTACCGCCACTGCCCACATACTAGGAAAGCAAAGCCACAACACTATCATAACCTCTTTAAGAGTGAGTTCCAGAGAGGTGCGTTCCTGATATTCCCCAGTCAAGTTGAGGATAATTTTATTTTACATTGATGCCTGCACGCGTACTCATAACTTGGATTCACCTTCTTTTTTGCCTCTGCGGACCAATGGTATTTGTCTGGGCCCAGGATACTGATTCAGACTTTACACCGCCACCGGGCGAACCGCTAAAATGGATCAGCATTGTTCTCAAAACCACCTTTTGGCTGGGAATTACCATTGTTGCCATTTTCGTTACGATCTGGCTTCTAAGACGATTTGTTACGCCCACACAATCTTTCCATACAATTCGTCCCGTGCGTTTACTGTTTCAGGAATCCCTGGCACCGGGTAAATCTGTTTGTTTAATTCGAGTCGTAGACCAAGTTCACGTTGTTGGTGTGACCAATACACAAATCTCCTATATTGCAACACTCGATGATGATGAGGTCGATCAAATCGATCAGTGGTTAGGGAGTAGTAGAACAGGTACCGGGGGCCAGGGTGGCTCATCTGACCTTACTGGCGTGGAAAAGATCCAGCAGTTGATCCAACAATTTGGGAAACGATCATAAAACCAGTGGCGGGCCTAATCGTGTTTGTAAATCGACGAACTTTGCTACTAATACTGATCTCGGTATTATTTACTATTTCGTCACCCAGTTCTACTCAATCTGAACCAGCCAATTCTACCCCCATCCCGTTACCTCGAATCAATTTCAGTATTGACCAAACCACCAATCCACAAGAACTAAATACCACCCTGCAGATTTTCTTTCTATTGACTATCTTGTCCTTAGCTCCCTCGTTTTTGATTTTAACGACCTCGTTCACTCGCTTTATCGTTGTGTTCTCTTTCTTACGACAAGGGATGGCTATCCCACAGGTTCCACCTACCCAGATCCTAACGGGCCTGGCCCTATTTTTGACCTTTTTTGTGATGGCCCCAACCTGGAAGGAGATCAATGACCAAGCTCTTCAGCCCTATTTAGTGGAAGAGATTAACCAACAACAGGCCTTCCAGAATGCTGTTACTCCTGTACGGCACTTTATGTTCCAACAAACTCGGAGTTCCGATCTAAAGCTGATGGCACAATTAGCTAAAGTAGAACAGATGGCAACCCGTGATGACGTACCGTTAAGAGTTCTGGTTCCAGCCTTTGTTGTAAGTGAACTCACTACCGCTTTTACCATTGGATTTATCTTGTTCATTCCATTCCTCGTCATTGATATGGTAGTAGCGAGCGTTTTGATGTCCATGGGGATGATGATGTTGCCACCAGTAACTATTTCTCTCCCGTTCAAGATCTTGCTCTTTGTGCTAATTGATGGCTGGAACCTGCTAACAGTCTCTATGATTTCAGGATTTCAGGTCTAAGCTAAAATGAAGCCAGAAGCCGCCATCTATATTATTCGGCAAGCTTTAGAAGTGGGGTTTATCCTCGCCGGGCCACCACTAATAACAGGTCTAGTTGTGGGTTTGATCGTCAGTATTTTTCAAGCCGCCACACAAATCCAAGAGATGACACTCAGTTTTATTCCCAAACTGATCGCTGTTTTCGGAGTACTTATCTTTCTCCTACCTACGATGATTCGCGTGATGCAAACCTTTACTCGTGAGTTAATCACCAACTATTCCCACTATCTGCAATGACTAGTAGTTTTACCCTTTCGGTCGATTATTTCGTCCGCTTTATGCTGATCTTCTTCCGCTTAGGTGGAATTATCGTCTTTGCGCCCTTTTTTAACCACCGTTCTTTTCCAATGCTGGTACGGATTTCGCTAACGCTCTTTCTGAGCTTGATTGTTTTCCCAATCGTAACTGATCAAAATTTCGTTTCGCCAACCTCGATTTACAGTTTCTTTCTCGCTATTTTTCGTGAATTGATGATTGGGTTTGTAATTGGGTTCTGTGCCCAGTTGCTTTTTACGAGCATCCAATTTAGTGGAGAACTGATTAGCCTCCAGGTAGGATTGAGTGCAGCCACGCTCCTAGATCCTGGGCAAAACGAACAAATAACCGCTATTGCGCAACTGTACAATTTCTTCGGTTTGGTGATTTTTGTTGGAGTTGGCGGTCATCATTTATTAGTTAGATCGATGGTGGAAACCTTCGATATTATTCCACTAGACGGCTTTCGGTTGACCGCTGGTATCGTGTCTAATGTCAGGACTCTTTTTGGACAAATCTTCACAATTGGTTTCCAAATCTCAGCACCAGTTTTTGTAGCCTCCTTCTTAGCTACCGTTGCCATGGCATTAATTACCCGCGCCATACCACAGATTAATGTATTTGTGATTATGCCACCTTTTCAAATTATTCTTGGTTTTACCATGATAGCCCTGTCACTGAATGCCACCATCTTTATGTTTCAGCATTTGTTTGAGAAGATGGCGGAGAACCTCCATATGATCATTCTAGATATAGGCGAAGCCAGTAGATAAACAGCCAGGGCTCTGGTTAGCTCAAGGCCTCGAGTTGGTTGATTCCCCAGACACCCGCAATTTTGGTTTGGCAATCGGGGCAAACCGAGGCATCCAGATTTTCTTGGATTCGATTCTGCTTCACCCGGAACCCCCTGCGTTCGACTAGAAGTGATTGACAGTGAAAACAGTAGGTGTTTTCACTGTTCCCAACATAGCCCGGCAGATTACCAGCGTAGACATACCGTAAGCCGGCCTCTTGTCCGATTTCTACCGCTTGCTTCAGCGTTGCAACTGACGTGTTTTCAGGATCAGTCATTTTATAGTCTTGATGAAAAGCAGTCACGTGCCACGGGATATCCGGCGAAATGGCGACTAGAAATTCAGCAATTTCCTTTAGTTCCTCGTTGGAATCGTTGAAGCCCGGAACGATCAGCGTAACAATTTCAACCCAGAAATGCTGATCCCACAACATCTGGATGGTGTCTAGAACGTGTTGCAGTACCCCGCCAAGTTTTCGGTAGTTTCGGTCTTGAAAACTTTTGAGATCGACTTTGTACAAATCGACCCATGGTTGGAGATGGTCAATTACTTCTGGTGTGCCGTTGCCGTTAGAGACATAAGAGGTAACCAGCCCATTAGCTCGCGCTAACTTGAAGATCTCAATTGCCCACTCACTGCTAATCAGCGGTTCGTTGTAGGTACTAGTCACAATCTGAGCTTTGTGTCGGAGTGCTATCTCGATTATCTGATTTGACGAAATCTCCTTTGGCAAAGCGACAGCCTCTGGATCACGGAGCGTCTGCGAGGTAATCCAATTCTGGCAATAAGCACAGTGAAAATCGCAACCCAACATGCCAAAACTGAGTGTACTGGCACCGGGGAGTGCGTGAAAAAAAGGTTTTTTCTCAACCGGATCGACCTGTAAGCCTCCGACATAACCCCACGGTACACGTAGTTCTCCATTTTGATTAAAACGGACACGACAAACACCGAAACGATCTGGTTTGATAGTACAGTTGTGTCCACAGGCGTAACAGTGAATCCAGTCATTGTCGAGTTGACGATACAAGTAACCGCTATTGGTCCGTTCAGCTAGAATTTGTTGTAATGGCTGTTGATGAGCGGGAAATAAAACGTCGTTTTGTTTCATAGAAATCAGTCCTCTGCTCGGTTTTTCCAGGGAAAGATGTCGTCGACGACTGCATAGAAAGCTGGAATCACAAACAGTGTCAGAAACGTTGCAACGGTTAACCCCCAAACGATGGTACTGGCCATCGGCATCCAAGTTGCTGACCGGCCACCAATACCCAGTGCCATCGGCAAGAGACCAAAAATAGTGGTGATAGAGGTCAAAATGATGGGACGAAGTCGGGTTTGACCCCCCTTAATTAAGGCCCGCCACTTACTAGCTCCACTCTGCCGGCGACGGTTGATAAAGTCAATCAAAACAATAGAGTCGTTGACCACAATACCAGCCAAGGCCACAATGCCAAATAGGCTCGACAGCGACAGTGGCTGGCCGGTGTTGATTAGGCCCAGTACTGCTCCCATAAAGGCAAACGGCACCGCCATCATAATAATAATCGGTTGAACGAAAGATTTGAACTGCGTACCCAATATAAAATAGACCAACAGCATACCAACCGCAAACAGCTCACCCACATCAGAAAAGGCTGAATTGATCTCGGCCAATTCGCCTTCAAAACTGATATTACAAGCCGGATAACGATTGACCGCTTGATCGAAAAACGATTGCACCTTTTGGTTGACTTGGGCCGGCTGAATTTTCTCCTTATCCACACTGGCACGAATGGTAACCGCTCGTTCTCGTTGAAAACGTTCGATAGTGGCATATCCTCGCTGATGAGACATATCAGCCACGTCTTTCAAAGGGATAGTGGTCGGTGGTCCGAATGCATTTGGTCGAGATATCAGATTCATCTCCTGCAAATCTTGAATAGACTGTCGTCCATCTTCTGTGTACTGGACGACAACGTCTATCTCTTCATCCCCGTCTCGAATCACTGTCGCCTTGAAACCGTCAAACGCACTGCGGATAGCTTGAGCGATGTTCGCCACATTCAAACCGTATTCTTGAGCTTTGTCGGTCTTGATTTGCAGTTTGAGTTCCTCTTTGCCCAGTTGGTAATCGTCCTGGACATCAAACACGCCATCTGTAGCAGTAAGCAAATCCTGAATTTCGTTGGATAGTCCTTCTAGTTGGTCGAAATAACGTCCTTTAACCAACACTTCCACATCGGTGGCAGCCGGTGGTCCAGAATCGTTTTTAACATATTCCACCGACTCCGGCCCGGCTATCTGTCGACATCGCTCTCGTAGATCGTCAATTACTTCTTCCACGCTCCGTTGCCGCTGTTTCTCCTCGACCAAATCCAAGACCAACATACCGGTATTACTGCCGAGAATTGCACGCTCATTGTTCTTAGTAATAAAGCCTGTTCGGGCTAGTACCGCGTTGACTTCGGATGAAGGTAGAGACAAGGCTTGCTGTTCAAATTGGCGGATAACCCGGTCGGTCTCCTCTAAACTGGTGCCGGAGGGGAGAGTCACGCCAACGAAAAACATTGGCATCTCATCAGAAGAAAACAGGTCTACCGGAATTATACCACTGGCAACCAAAGCGATACTGCCAGCAATCGTCAGTACGACCAACAGCAAGATCAGATACCGCCGGCGCAGAGCCCACTTCAGTAGTTTTGAGTAGGGATTGAGTAGTTGCACCATCAACCGATCTCTGGCCGGTGAATGTACGACCTTCCCCCATTCGGCAATGTGCGAAGGTAAGATCAAGAAGCACTCCAGAATTGAGGCCACAATGGTTAGACTAACCACAATCGGAATTACTCGCATAAATCGACCAATTAGACCCGGTAGTAAGGCCAAAGGCAAAAAGGCGGCAATTGAAGTCAGCGAGGCAGCTAATATTGGTACAGCGACCTCTTTGGCCCCTTCAATTGATGCTGTCAGTAGGCGATCGCCTTGTTCCAGCCGACGATAGACATTTTCAATTACCACGATGGCATCGTCAACCACAATTCCTAACACTAATACAAGAGCGAACAGAGAACTCTGATTTATGGATTGTCCGTTTAGATACATGACGGTAAAAGTCATTAACAGAGCAACCGGAATACCAGCCGCCACGAATAAAGCATTGCGGAAACCGATAAAAATAAACAGAGCCACCACCACAAAGACGATGCCCAGCAGGGCATTAGTCTGAAGGATTTGAATGAAGTTTTTGATAAAAGTTGATGAATCACTAACCAGAGTGATGGAGGCGGATTCCGGTAAACGATGCTCGCGGTAATTATCAATAATAACTTTGACTTGATCAACAATCTTGATGGTGTTGCCTTTTGGTTGTTTAGCAACGGACAGAGAAACAGAGGTCTTACCGTTCAGTCTTGTAATGATCCGCCAATCTTCGTATCCGTCTTGGACGGTCGCCACATCTCGTACCCGGACTTCGCCACCGTTTGGTAGTTTCTGAATGATGACATCATAAATTTGGTCGGCCGTCTCAAATTCACCGATAGTGCGTAACAGCAGTTCTGATTGTGCCACCTTCAATTTACCAGCTGGAATGTTTAAGTTTTGAGCCGAGATGGCATTGGCGATTTCGGCGATGGCGATACCGTGCTGGTTTAACCGGTCAGGATCGACTGCCACCCGAATCTGACGTTGGCGGTCACCCCGCATACTGACATCGGCTATCTGTTCGATTTCTCGGATCATCTCTTGGAGGTCTTCGGCGATCCGTTTCAGTTTGAGTTCGGGAAGATCGCCCGAAACTACTACATCTAGCATGGACTCCAAATCGCTCGAATCGAGTTCTGTGATGGTTGGATCTTCAGCATCGTCAGGCAGAGAGACTTTTTCGATTTCGGTCCGTAAACTCTGGGCCGACTGCTTAAACTCTCGCTCGCTGATATCTTGTTCAAATTGGATACTAATTATTGATCGTCCTTCAGCCGAAGATGAAGTGAGGGTTTTAATATTGTTCACATCCGAAATTTCATCCTCTATCGGTTTGGTAATTAGCTTCTCAACCTCTTCCGGTGATACCCCCGGATACCAAACTTCAATCATCATCCAATAAAAATTCAGGTTTGGGGTTAGTTCACGGGGCAAACTCAGAAAACTAAAGGTGCCAAAGACGATTACACCGATGGTAATCATGTGCACCAGAACCGGGTTTTTGATGAATGTATGGATGAGTGATTTCATATTTATCTTATCGAGTAACCTTAATACAACCTATTTATTGTGCCATAAACATATTGTAATCTCAAACCGTTATTAACTCAGAGACCAATGCACACTTACGAAATTAGACTCAGGAACAGATGATGGAACAATCGTTTAGAATTGTCGGTTTGGGGGAAGTCTTGTGGGATGTTTTCCCTGACCAAATTCACTTTGGTGGGGCCGCAGCCAACTATGCTTGCCACGCCCAGATGTTGGGTGGACAGGTGTCGTTGGTCAGTTGCGTAGGACAAGATTCACTAGGTGAACAAGCGGTGGATTTTTTAAAACAGCGTCAGATTGATACCTCAGCCGTTGCCCAGTCCTCCAGTTACCCAACGGGCACGGTCCAGATAACACTGGATAGTAAGGGGAAACCTGATTTTGAAATTAAAGCCGACGTGGCTTGGGACTTTATTCCTTGGACAGAACAGGTTGAGAAGTTGGCTTTACAAACTGAGGCGGTCTGTTTTGGATCTTTAGGCCAACGATCCAAAACCTCTCAGCAAACAATCCACCAACTTCTGAAGGCCACTTCCGAGGATTGCCTACGGATTTTCGACATCAACCTTCGGCAAGATTACTATAATTCTGATTTGATTGAAAGTTCTTTAGAATTATCAGAGGTTCTAAAACTGAATGACGACGAACTAGCCGTAGTGAGTTCGATCTTCGGTTTAACAGGAACGCAGATAGCTCAGATTGAGCAACTAAAAAAGAGGTTTTCGTTACAACTAGTTGCACTGACGAGAGGGGAGAAAGGGTCGGTACTGGTAGCAGATGAGGGTATATTCGAACACTCAGGGTTAGCGGTTGGGATACAGGATACCGTCGGTGCTGGTGATGCGTTTACCGCCACACTGACAATTGGTCTGCTACAACAGTCGGATCTACAAGCCGTCAACGAACACGCTAATCGAGTCGCCGCCTATGTTTGTTCTCAAGCTGGCGCCGTGCCAACCTTGCCGTCAGAATTGTTGCAATTTAGTTGAGACTCCAAGCCAAGTGACCTGGACTATACCTATAGAGATAGATCCCGTCCGTGTGAGGCTATCTACAACTCGGTACCGTGAATCAGGGCTCCCGTGAAGAAGATTACATCTTTAGCCTTCACCGCTGGTTATACGACGGAGTGTGCATCGCACTCGAATTGACAGACCTTTCTAAGGACAAAATGTAGAAAAATTGGTCTTATGACACCCCGGAATACAAGCCAAACCACCATCGCCTTCATTAACATCTGATAGAGCGTAAGTCACTACGCTTAGCCCATAGGATGATAGATCAACTTTTCGAACGGATTTGCTCCACAAACGGGGTTTCTTCTACCGGTCTCCTTAGTCGATAATCAGATTCAGTTTAACTCCTTCATCAGCCGGCAGAACATTCTTAATCACCAAATATCCTTCCAAGTCAACAATAGATTTTTCTTCTGTTGTCATTTCGTTTATTTATTACTCTCCTTTTACCTCGATACTTTGGTGAATCGTACGCTTAATTGGATAACCGGATGCTCTGGGTTGCTAAAGTCGATCTGATGAATCGGTTCTTGCCAGCGGTAATTATATTTGGCGCCAACACAGGCTGTTTCAACTGGGAGGTAGTCCTTAGGAAGATAGAGAAAAACCGTACCACTTTGGCGAGGTGCGCGGCAAGCGACGAGTAAGGACTGACTCTGCTCATCCCAGCCTGTGGAGATAATGTCAGATCCACCTTGAGAAAAGTGTAAATCGGTAGACAATAGTTGTGGAACTTTACGCTCTGGTCGAATGCAAAGTAGCCGAGCTGACTGCGGTGCCATGTCCATTAAGGTCAGGGCATCTTGCACTGAACCGAGATACTGGCGATTCCAAAAATCGTGGACTAGATAAGTTTTCGATTTTTCTAATCCCAGATCGGTCAGGTCAAGACTGACTTGACTTGGAATCTCCTCCCAGTTGAAAACCCCGACCACGTTCCAACTTTCTACCGTGGAGTCGGACAAGGGCAAGGTTGGAGTCCGGGGCTGACGAGTCCGTTGTTGCCGGATGTGCCCGACTTTAGTCGGCACACGCATGTTCTCTTTGTGAATTGGCAAGTTCCATATCTGTGGATAATGCTTGCCATTTGTGTGGACGAGGCCACTAAAGGCGGATGTACGAGAGGATATTTCCGCCGCTGAGTGTAGGTCTACCGGTTGCGCCGGGCTGTTTAGTAGCGGGAACAATTTATCCAGTATTTCCAAGCGGTCGGGCTTCATCTGATCTAGTGGGTCAGCACAGGTAATCGATCCACCACTAAGGGCCGCGGCAGTAGCTGTCATATGCACGTCGTTAATAGGATTAGGTTCATCAACCACAACAGTCCCAAATTCGATTGACCAGGCTAAACGATTAAGCGGTAAATATTTGGCATAGTTGAACATCATCTGTTTGATGTTCTGCTGACTAAGCCAAAGCTGATCGCCAATTGTCTCCTGGCTAAAGAATCGATGAGCCGAAAAAGCACCAATGCTGGGGACGACAGGTAAATGTTCCCCAACTAGAATAGCAGAGTGATGACAACTCTCTACCGCTTCCGTTAGCAATCGCAATCCTTGTTGATAGAGTTGGATGGCCGTTAAGGACTTGTTATGCCAGCTAAACTGCTCTGGACTTTTTAAAGGCCCCTGCACATAAGGCAAGGTGTTGATGTAAAGAAGGTCAATTCGGCATTCATCAACCAAGGCTTGAATCTGGCGGTGAATTTGGGCTTGAGCTCCTTTATGAGATAGATCTAATAGACTAACTTCCTGTGAACTACCTGGTAAAAAGATTGAGGTCGGTTGTTGGCGTTCACCTTTCAGGACAAAATTAGATTTTGCCTGTTCTGCATCGGTAGGTAGGCAAAAGGGTGAAAGTTTTAAACTCGCCTTCAACCCTTGGCGGTGGAGGTCTGCTACTGTTGCTCGAAGCGACGCTATCTCTTGTACCCCCTCAATCGGCATCGGGTGCGTGTTTGACTTATTGTCACTTCCCGATTTTGTGGAGGCCGCCGACTCCTTCGGGGATACGGCTAACAAATTGGGTAAAGTTGCAACTTGGATGTATTCGATATCATCGAGATAGCCGTCTTGCTTCTGCTGTCGGATAAAATCGGACTTCTGTTGAAGACTATCTCCGATTTTTCCATCCTCTATTTCGACAACGGAAGGCAATAGGGGTTGTATAGCCCAGCTAGATCCTAATGCTGAAACTTGGTCATTGGCTGTAATAGCCGAGTTGTTTTGCCTACTGGGTCGGTCACTCCCTGTATCCTGCAACGGATGCGAGGAGGCGGTTGCGTTGAGCATCTGGGCATATGTTTCAAATGAAGTTCCCCGATCTTGACTAAAGTTGAGATAGATCGATTCTGAGCGAGTTTCGAGATGATCCTCTTTTTTACGTTTGGCGGATTTCCCTCTGTATCCTGTTCCGTTGCCCGCAGAGCCTCCGCTCAAACAAGCCATATTTTCACAGTTGTGGTAAATGGCCCACTGGTCAAGCCCTAAATGACCGTTTTCGTCGGGGGCCGTTTGTCCTTGATAACCAACCTGAACTGAAGACCACCATTTTTGCGCAGTTAAGAAACCAAATACCAGCGATTTTTTGCTCTGTGGTTGAAAAAACTCGCCGTTATAGCAGGGGAAATCGTTTCGGTTCTGGTTAATTTGCAACCCTTTATGGATCTCTGGAGTACCGTTGTTATACATTGGATGAGTGTCGAGAAACAGTTGATACGATTCGGGTTCCCCTGAGAGGTAAATACCGCTTGGCGAATCATCCAGTTGAGCTAAGGGGGAGACACTAATCGGCACAATTTGACTCAATCGGATCTGTTTAGATCCGAGATTTTCGACGCCGACATCAAAAACCAGATACGGTTGGTCGTGATAACATTTCAAATAGAGATTAGTGCGCAACTTTCTGGATTGCGGTTCATAAGAGAAAATGATTTGTTGGTATCGACCAAACTGGTCTTCGGCTGAAGGCTGAGTAGTGAATTCCCGAAACTTAGCATCTACCGTTGTCAGGTTGGTACCGTTGTTGAGAATAATCTTAGTATAAGCGTTGCGAATAACCCCATACCCGTCGCTGTCGTAATAGTTCCAAGTCCCTTTTGAAAGGTCGAAATCAATCTGATAATGCTGATTCTGTACCAGTGCTAGATTGCCTCGGTGCTCAAGTGTTAAACTCATTAGTATATCCTGTTGCTAACAAGTCCGAGCTAAACTTCGACAGTAGACTAACTTGGTCGATTGATTGTCTGCATTGGGGGTGGTGACGCAAAGGGAAAATGTATCACCTGCTGAGAGGAAGATCACATCTTTGAAGGTCAAATTCCACCTCTTTTCGTTTGAAGGAGTCACTTCTCCGGCTATAACTTGAGCCGAACCATTGATAAAAACATAGACCGACTCCGTTGGCTGAGCTTGATGTTCAAAGGCTTCGCCCACTTGCAACTGAATAAAATCCAGCGATAGGTGTTGGGCTCCTTTTTGATCGGAAACAACATTTCGCCAATCGCACGGTTTTCCAAATACCGGTCCCGCTTTGCCCATGTCGATTACCTGTACGCTACTGACATGGCCATTTGTCGGTCTTGGCGATTGGCCTAGAGCATGATTCCGTTCGCCTCGATAGAGTGCCATATCAGGTGGCGCTTGGAAACTCATCATCCGGGCAGATTGATCGGTTGTATTTTTAGTACCGTGAACTTCGCCTGCGGGGATAAACATCATTTCACCGGCTGTAATTGGGGTGTAAATATCACCCTGGCGAATAGATCCACTACCTTCAACGCAAACAATAGCGTCCTCCGATTCGTCGTGAATATGTTGTGTGAATTCCTGTCCTGGGGCATGAATTCCGTGATTGAGTGTAATTTGGGTGGCTCCCATATCTGGATGAACTACTCGCCAATTCTTACCGTCGCCCATCTCAAAAAAAAGCCCCTGTTCTAAATTAAGGATTTGCATGATAATTCCTTTCGATGTAAGTCGCCGATTTAGGTGCCATTGAGAGGTCAACGCAGTTTATTAACCTTGCGGTGTGGTATCGTTGTTGTATATCCAAGATTACTTTTACCACGTACTTCTGACACTAACGCTTTCTGCTGTTAGATAGGTCTTGATACTGTCAATTGAGAACTCGCCGTAGTGGGTTATGGAGGCAACAATACCGGCATCGGCACCACTTTCGACAAAAACATCTCTTAGATGCTGCGGGTTGCCAGCCCCACCAGAAGCAATGACAGGCACGGGGACGTTATCCGCAATCTGTTTAGTTAATTTGAGCTCATAACCAGATTTGGTGCCATCCTGATCGATACTGTTAACCACGATTTCGCCCGCACCCAGTTCAACACCTCGTGTAGCCCAAGCGATTGCATCCAGTCCCATCGGACGACGAGCACCGTCGATGTAGATCTCATAACCACTTGGAATCTGTCGGCTAGACGAAACATTTTTTACCTGCATGCTCAAAACGATACACTGATTACCAAAGGCTTTTGCCCCTTCCGTGATCAGTTGCGGATTCCGAACTGCCCCTGAATCGATAGAAACTTTTTCCGCACCAGCCCATAATACTTTCCGCATATCATCCAGCGTGCGTAGTCCGCCACCGACAGAAAAGGGGATGAAGATTTGATCGGCAACTGCTGAGACAACGTCAATCATAATGTTACGCTTTTCGTTACTAGCAGTAATGTCGTAAAAAACCAGTTCATCAGCGCCATTCTCATAATAGTAGCGAGCCATTTCTACTGGATCACCAACATCAATATTGCCTTGAAAGGCAACTCCTTTAGTTACTTTGCCCTCGCGGACATCGAGACAAGGAATGATGCGTTTAGTAATTGTCTCGGGAATATTAGCTTTTCTCAACCAGATCCAGAAACTTTAGGCTTTTAAGCCGACGCTGAGTGTGGTAATTAATCAATGCCGATAAAACGAACTTCATTTCTCGATAGTTTTGGCGACTGGCACGAATTCGAACTAGTTGATCAAAATTGGACCGTTGTAGACGTTTCATCAGTTCGCAACTACCGCGTGAAATCTGTACTAGATGAGGTGTTACACAAGCCGCACAGACCATCTCGCTAGTTTGGTCTTGGTAGTAAAGGACAGAGTCCTGAGAAGTCAAAACATTTCCACAGTCACTGCAACGCGCAAATTGGGGTGAATAGCCTGTGATCTCCAGTAGATGTAGCTCGAACATACGGGCGAAGAGTTGTAAATCGCCAACCACCCTAAAGTAGCAAAACGTCTTCATTAACAATGAAAAAATTTCTGGGTTCTCTCCTCCATCAGATTCGATAGCATCAATTAGTTCGGCGAAGTAACAAGCGTAACTAAACCGGTCAAAATCGGTTTTGATCTGCTCAAAGTTATCAATTAGATCGAAATCCCGAACGATCTGAAGTTCACGGTTAGCCTTTTCAGTGTAGATCAGATGCCCCCGGTTGAGTAGATCAAGTTGTCCTCGAAATTTACTTTTGGTACTTCGTATGCCTCTAGCAACGGCACGTACCTTACCAAAGTCACGAGTATAAAAAACACCAATCACTGAAGATTCGCTTAATGGATAGGAACGAATCAAAACTGCTTCTGTTTCTTGAATTGGCATTCAGGCTAGACGGAAGAGTAAGCGCAGTCGGTGAGAGGCTAAACAAGGGCTGTTAACTAGGAAGTCGGGGCGAGAGGATTTGAACCTCCGACCTTGTCGTCCCGAACGACACGCGCTACCGGGCTGCGCTACGCCCCGACAAAACCGAGCCGATGGCCGGTCAATCGGTCAGGTAGTTTATCATACCTTCCAAATGGTGTCAAGCACAGCTTGACACCATTTGGCGTAACAATTTAGTGGTAGCAACTGTCTCTCGTTGCCATGACCAGATAACCCATAGTAAATCTCCCGTGGGAAAACCGGGGGTAAGTCAGAATTAACCGGAGGCTTCCGCGATTGGTGGTAGCTCTGGATAGTTACCTTTGGCTGTTCGCAGAGCGATTAGCCCCTCGATCATCATCCAGATCTGCAAAACCTGAATCCCAATTCCAAAAACAACTAAATAATACTTTTGGTTTGCTAACCAACCAGTTTCAAAGTTAAACATATTATGTAGCATAGCCCAAGCAGGTAAAACCATCATCACCACCATTGGTAAAGCCGCAAACCAGATTGGCTTATTACGGCGGATCAGGTAAAAAACAACTACCATGAACGCCAAGCCTGCTAATAATTGGTTAGTTGCACCAAACAGCGGCCATAGAATCATCCCACCGCTACCAGCCCCGGCGGGTCCTGGCATCATGGCGACAATACCCCCTAAGATCAAGGCTACGGCTGTTGCCACAAACCGATTCGTTAACGGGGTCAGATAGCAGGTATTACCCAACTCTTGGATCACATATCGTTGTAGACGAGTAGCCGAGTCGAGCGTGGTTGCTGCAAAACTGGCGACCAGAACCGCCATAATGGCGATCGCCATTTTTCTTGGAATACCGATTATCGAAAGGAAATTACCGCCACCATCAATAAAAGCACTCACTTTCTGCCCCAAATTATGATTCTTCCAACCGCCGGTAGTTTTACCGTCGGCAGTCTGCTTAATTTGAGATGAATATCGAGCTAACCATGCCTCTCTACCTTGAATCTGTCTCCCGGTCTCAGGGTTCGTCCTCTCAATGTAAGTATAGGTCCGCCCTTCAGGTTTACGGTCGAAGAGCCCCATTCCAATACCGGCGCAACAGGCTAAGATAACGGTTACCGCTAGCCCACCTTCCAAGAGCATGGCACCATAACCAACATACTGGGCATCACCTTCAGAAGAGATCTGTTTACTCGAAGTTCCTGAACTAACCAAACAGTGGAAACCGCTAATAGCCCCACAAGCAATGGTGATAAATAAGAACGGCATGATCGGCGGTGCGTCAACAGGCACATCTGAAGCAATGGCAGGCGCAGCCTGGAGTAGATTGGCTTGACCGGATATTCCTGCTATCACTAGGCCAACCAACAGTAAACCTAAAGCGAGGATTAATTCATGTGAATTGATATAGTCTCTGGGTTGGAGAAGCGTCCAAACGGGTAACGTGGAAGCAACAAAACAGTAGGCAAACAAAATTAGTGTCCACGCTACAACCGGATTAGAGACAACGCCAACTAGCCTAATCGGTAGAAAGTAGGCACCGAGATACATAGCTAAATACATTATGCCCAGAGCAATCAAAGAGGGAATCAACAGATCTTTTCCTTTTCTTTTGATCCAAAAACCGATTCCAACTGCCAGCGGGATTTCGACCCAAACCGAAAGCACCGATTCCGGGTAAAGTTGGAAAATAATTGCAATCACTAAGCCGAAAATTGCTAAAACAATTGTCAGTGACATAAATAAGACCAACAAAAAGAGGATTTTGGCTCTAGGGGTGATCATTCGGCCCGCGATATCCCCCACTGTTTGTCCACGATTTCGCATCGAAATCACCAAGGCTCCAAAATCGTGCACGGCCCCAATGAAGATCGAGCCTAGAACTACCCACAATAGCGCGGGCAGCCAACCCCAAAAAACCGCAATCGCGGGGCCGACAATAGGTCCGGTTCCTGCAATACTGGTGAAATGGTGACCGAAAACAACCTCTCGTTTAGTTGGTACATAGTCGATATCATCCCATAATTCCTGGCTGGGAACTATCGCATATTCATCCAGGCCAAAGATTTTACGCGCTAACCATCGTCCATACGTATGGTAAGCGAGAATAAACCCGACAAAACTAGCAGATGCAATTAACAAAGTACTCATCTTGTATACCCTTAAGTGATTCTATTGACTAATTTCTAAAGACCGGTTTTTTGACCCCTGGTACCGTACATTGGTAGACCTACTCAGTTGGATAACGGAGAAATAAAAAGTTTCGCATTCGGACAACTATGATGTTAAAATTGGCTTGGTTATACCCGAATAATAACACTAGCCTCAAACTGAACTATTATGGAGTAAACAATGAAAATGGGACTCGCTGGCTATATCATCGTGGCAGTGACGATTGTCGTGGTTATTGCAATAGCCTTCCTGTATACCAAGCCGGAATCCAGCGACAAATTCTTCGGCCTTGATACGCCTAAAGGTGATCAAGGAGAGGATACGAGAAGCAGTCGATTTTGAATAGTAAATCCGCATTTAAAGATTTGGCTACCCTTAGCAAGCGTCATTAACCACAAATCGAGATAAAAATAGGGCAGATGACCAACCACGGTCGTTTGCCCCACACCAATTCCCCGAAACCTCCTAGACCTCTTCTATTTGGTTATCGGCAACTTCTAATTCTAAATCGGTTGAGCTAGCCTCTGAAGGGCCGTTTTCACCAAAGTTAAGCATAGCTCGAATTTTCTGGTCGATTTCGCTACAAAGTTCGGTGTTCTCTTGCAAAAAACTTTTGGCGTTTTCCTTACCCTGGCCTAACCTCTGCTCACCGTAATAAAACCAGGCGCCACTCTTCCTAACGATTTCTTTGTCTACTCCTACATCGATCAGATCGCCAACCTTGGATATCCCTTGGCCGAAGTCGATATCGAATTCGACTTGAGTGAATGGCGGTGCAACTTTATTTTTGACCACCTTGACCCGGGTTCGACTCCCTATCTGGTCAGTTCCATCCTTCAAGGCTTCGGCCCGACGCACCTCCAACCGAACAGAAGCATGAAATTTAAGGGCTAAGCCGCCTGGTGTCGTTTCCGGATTGCCGAACATGACACCGATTTTTTGTCGGATTTGGTTGGTAAAAATTACACAAGTCTTCGATTTATTGGTAACTCCACTCAATTTACGGAGTGCTTTTGACATCAAACGTGGTAAAACGCCGACGTGGGCATCTCCCATCTCGCCCTCGATTTCAGCCGATGGTGCCAGTGCGGCGACTGAGTCGATCACCACCACATCG
>JASMLX010000104.1:20344-23813 GCA_030748495.1 Candidatus Poribacteria bacterium
ATAGCCCCACTACGGATTAAGGTTTCTGTAATCTCTAGTGCTTGTTCGGCCGTATCCGGTTGGGAAATCAATACGCTATCCATATCGACGCCAATATTTTTAGCGTAGAGCGGATCAATGGCGTGTTCTACATCGATAAAAGCAGCGACACCTCCCAATTTTTGCGCTTCTGCCACAACATGAAGGGTAAGGGTTGTTTTTCCGCATCCCTCATGGCCATAAATTTCAATAACTCGCCCACGAGGCAGGCCACCAACTCCAAGTGCGATATCGAGACCTATCGAACCTGTTGGAATAGCTTCGACTGGTACAATCTCGTCGCTGTTGAAGCGCATGATCGCACCTTTGCCGTGTTGCTTCTCGATTTGTGCGATGGCGAGGTCTATGATCTTGTTTTTTTCTGAATCACTCATTATTCTGTCTCCTTGTATTTGAACTCAAATGATGACAAAAGGGTATAAACAACCCCACTGGGCTGTAGTCCGCTTTGCATTAATGAAATACGGTTTACGGTGATAGGCGGAATCTCATAAAATTCGTCGAAGGCAAAGTTTTTTAAGTTGATCGGATGATGAATTCTTGCTAGCGTAATATGGGGGGTGAAAGGCCTTTTCTCTGATGGATAGCCAATTTGGCCTAGAATTGTATTTAACTGATGGGCAAGAGAAATTATCTTTTCCCCATTTTTCTGTATCCCGGTCCAAATCACTTTCGGCCTAGAGAAGTTAGGGAACGCCCCCAAACCACCGATCTGCATTACAAAAGGTGTATTTTGGATTGCTATCCGGGTGAGACTTTCCTCAATCAGAAACACCTCAGACTTTGGCACATCCCCCAAAAACTTCAATGTTAAATGCATATTTTCAGGATTAACCCAAGACAATTGAGGTAATAGGTCGTGCTCTTGTATTTCTGCCAATTGGTATTTAACTTCGGTTGGAATTTCCACGGCAACAAAACAGCGGATCTGATCTCCGGCCATCGAGGTCTAACTGAGAAGTCCAAACAGTGCTTTACGGTTGGCTGATAGGAATTGAAGCCCTGAACCGACCGTAAAGACCAATGGGATGCACATCATCAAAAAAATATAACCATAGGGTTGGTTCCCCTGTAGATGTTGATGTAATTCGGCGAAGTTAGGTCGCAACTCATACCATGCTAAAAGGATCAAGACGATGACAATAGCGAACATCTGGGTATTTGCTTTTAATTTCCCCCAGATATTAGCGGGAACAACTTGCCCATAGCGAGCGATAAAAACAGATCTTAGCACCGTTACCAAGACTTCTCTAAACAAGATTACCGCTACCATCCACACGGGTATCAGCCCTTTTTCTGGAAAATAGGTGAACACGATCAGTGCCGCGCCAACCAGAAATTTATCGGCCAGAGAATCGACGATTTTTCCAAAATCGGTGATATTGTATTTTCGTGCGAGCTTACCGTCGAAAAAATCGGTGATCGCTGCCAGCACAAAAATTATCAAGGCATTAATGTATTGACCCGACAAAAACAACGCAATAAAAATGGGCGTCATTACCAATCGGAGCAAGGTGAGAAAATTAGCAATGTGCTTTTTAACAAAACCGATCATTATTTTCTTGACCGTTGTTACTCTTCCTCAGTCAGGTCGACGATTTCCGCATCTTTGGGCACTTCAAACTGGAACACCTTTGGATTCAACTTGAGGTTGCGTTTAATGTTTTTCAGTGCAACGACGGCACTCATTTTGTCGCCACTTTCAGTTTCTGAACGGTAGCCAAACTGGACTGGTAACCAGTCTTTGGTATCGATCCAAATTTCTAAAACCTCTTCAACTACCAATTCACCTTCACTCTCAACCACTAAATGTGGCTTGGGTGTTAGCTTTAACTGATAGACCCCTTTTTTGTGAGCCGCTTCATCTAGAACCAGTTCGATGTTGTAGTTTTTTTCTGTCCCTTCTAAAGAGATTCCAATGCCAGGGATAAGCTCTTTTTGCCGTGAATCTCCCATTCGCATGCGATTGATTTGATTGAGGAAAGGGGTGTAAGACCAGGAAAAGTTACCGTCTAAGACAATCAACTGAACAACCTTGTCTGGATTTTCTTGACTGACGTATTCCTGTCGTAGCAAATTGGGCTTGCTGAACGAAATTCGGCCTTTGGCTACCCCTTTATTGCTATTTCGAATAGTCGTTTCTTCAAACTCCGCGGTGAAATTCTTTGACTTCTCGTAAGCTTGCTTAAACGCCTTAAAAACTTCGTCTGCTGTATATGCCTGAGCCAGGTTGGCTATTAAGCAGACAAGCACCAGCAATCGCTGCCAATACCACATCATTAGCACCTACTTTTTACCGAGTCTGATTATCATCTATTTGGTCTTTGAACTTATCGAGATCTGCTTCAAAAAGCATAGCATTGAAAAATAGGTTTGTCAATTGTGGTTCTGCCGAAAAAATTGACGGTGGCCAGATCTTAAAGTATAGTTGAGACATCTATCTTTGCCAAAAGGGACCTCAGATGAAAATCCGTTGTATGCACAATAGCCTACGTTTGCGCTTACAGAAATCAGATCTTACCATTTTACAGAAGACTAACAACGTTTCTGAAAATATCATTTTTGGACCTAACCAGGTCTTGACCTACCAACTACAAATGGCCGATAGTCTTGATCATCCAGAAGCCCAGTACCAACAAAATACGATTACAGTGCGGGTGCCAACTCCGATAGTGGAAACATGGGTTGACACGACACAGGTTAGCATCAAAGCCCATTTGCCATTATCAGCTAATAATACCGAAGGAACAAATCAGTTACATTTGTTGATTGAAAAAGACTTTCCCTGCCAGCACCAGGAAGAATCTGGTTTTGCCGATACTTTCTTTGAATTGGTTAATGACGAAGACAATGAATAGGAATATGGCAACTAAATATAACCTGTCGGGACATCTGAGTGAACAGAAGAGGTTTGTTGCCAGTGACTGACACAGTTTCTTCGAATAGTATTCTCAATAATGTCTATACTAACCCCAGATCGATCTCCCAACTCCAGATAGCTAGCCCAGAGTAATCGCCGTTTATGAATAGGCCGTGGAAGAGGGGGTACCAATACGGCTATATTGAGGGTGTGGAAACGAGCGAAGGCGATTTTTTCTACGCATGGTATTCCTATCCCACTAGGGGCTGCTAACACAAAGAAGAGAAATCCGGTATAATGGGTTATGATGGAACCAGCACAGGAGCAAGATGAAGAAATAAAGCCCGGCCAAAGAGGACAGGTCAAACTATCCAATCGGAAGCTTCGGGGTCGGATTTGGTCTGTTGTCGAGCAGGGCTGTCAATGAAGAGGTCTTCCCTCTAGGTTTAGAAATTGGCCTCCAATCTACAGGCGGATGAACCGATGGACCAAACCAGGAGTCTTACATGGCCGATTTGAAGCCTGGCCAGCCAAGAAAATCATTCCCGTCAGGATAGAAGGCTATTGATT
>JASMLX010000105.1 GCA_030748495.1 Candidatus Poribacteria bacterium
AAGCTGTTAAAAAGCCAAAGCGGTTCCAGGAGCGGCAACGATTTTTGGGCCGTAATGCCAACTATTTTTATACATTGTTTCTCCTATTTGTTTGGTGAGACTCTAAACTCTAGTAGAAGAAGATCAATACAATTTTACAGCCCCGGCGTCTCAGATCATGAAAAACAGCACCAACAAAGGCTTTAATCAGCACTACAATGTGCCAATCGCGGCCGATCAGGAGAGTTTGTTGATTGGAGGGAATTCACTTTCTAATCAGACCAATGATCCAGCTAAAATGGAACCGACGTTAGATGCAATTTCAACAACAGTCGGGAAGCCATCTGCGGCGGCATTAGACAATGGTTACTTCAGCCAAGCGAACATAAAAAAACTGGCAGAACGGGGAGTTGATCCGTCTCTGACAACGGAAGGTAACTCCCACTTTCAAAGCGGGAAAGAATGGTTATCTAAAACACCAGAGTCTCCTCCAGATGATACCGGCATAAACGTCAAGATGGCCTTTAAACTCCAAACGGAAAGAGGACCGGCCATATACAGCCAGGGCAAATGCACGGTGGAATCAGTGATTGGAACGATCAAAAAAAGCCTGGGAGTTGGCTAATTCCCTTTGCGGAGGTTGGCCGCGACCGCTGATGAATGGAATTTAGTGTGTCTTGCATTCAATTTAAAGCGTCTTCTGACGCTAATAAACCGAAAGTTGTTCCCCATTCCGATTTCTCCGACAGCCTGCTAGCAGAGCAAGAGGATAAAGGTTGTTGGTTTGAATCGAGTACATATCCCTTCATAAATAAAGCGATTTCTCGCCAATGTTATCGGATGGCTTAGAGTACAGAACACCGGTTTCATACCCAATATGCCTGTTTAATCCTGTGCCGCAGAGCGTCGAACTAGTGAAGCATTCGACGGCACCTATATATTCATCCATAACGTAGCCATTTAAGGCTTAGGATGGTCAGAGCGCTGGAACCGAAGTTCCGCATGGGTTTTTAAATCGGTAAATCAGCACCCAAAAAATCGAGGTTTGAATCCAACCATGCCAGGTCGCTGCTAGTCTCTGCCGCATCTTCAGCCAATTCAAAAGGCCTCCGGGTTTCTGGATTAAATGGATTGGGATAGTTATCTAGCAATAATTGAGTAGTACTCGACAATCTTTCTGGCAACAGGGCTTTGCAGTACACCCAGTACCATTTCCTCGGCTGATGACCTTTGGGGTTTAGCTGCTGACTGGTCTATGGCTGAGAACAACACTGGTGTTCGGTTACGCCCAAGTAAAAGTTTGACAGTGGCACGAAAATATGAATTTTAGAGTAATGTCTGTTGCTCGCATGACAACGCAAAACTAGGCCATATTGGTTTAGTCGATCACTCGATTAGCGACATTAGGGGTGGGGCGTAGATTTTTAATTTTTCCTGTATGCCCAGAGACACGGCCACTAGAAACGTCCGGCATCTGAGGACCAAACTCGACCTTGTCCACAACGACATCGCTGTTACTCAGAATAATCGATTCGCCACCCTTAGAAAGTTTGAAATTGGTATGTAGCCCCGCGCTACCTCCGTCTTCATCGGCCCAGATAACCAGATAGCCGCCTGCTTGGATTAATGTCCCGGTTGGAATTTTCCATTTAGACAGATTGTCTGGGGTATCCGTCAGGCACATTCCGGCCAAGTCGATGTCGGTATTGCCATAGTTAAAGAGTTCAATCCAGTCTTCAAATTCGCCCTGCGGGTCTTTATTGGTTCGTTTGTTGGAAGCGAGAAATTCACTGATGGCCACAGTGATCTTGGCACTACCCTTGGGCGTACCGGGCTTGGGGACAATCGAGCGTTCAACATCAATTGCATCAATGTTTTTGATTTCTGCGTGTGTCAGGAGGAAGTCGCGTCGCTTTCCGATAAAGTCATTGAGATTTCCCAGCGCTGGCGCCTTTCTTTTCTGCAAGGGAGATGTTGCATGGACAAAGGCATCATGCGATGACGTCTTGCGGGTATCGATTTTAACCTCAGTATCCAGTAATTCACGGTAGTGAGCGATTACCGGCGAAAGGTTTTTGTGGGTCAGGTTTTTTTCCGCGATGGTCCGGAGGTACTGAAGATAACGCGTGCGGTATTGGGGGATGGCCAGCAACTTGCTGCGTAAAGGCATCCTTTCACTATCCAAACCCACTAGGGGATCAAGCGTCGAATCCCCATGGGTACGACCACCGCCTGGGGGGTCAGCTCGTCCAAATGTACCGCTAGGAGGTAAAGGCCCACCGTCCGTGGATCCAAATTCGTCCGCAGTCAAGAGCAAGTTCCCATTCTGCGGATCCCAGAAATGCTGTAGCATTAGCTCGTTTAGCTCAATGGCTTCCTCCACGAGATGAGGCGGGCCTCCTCCCGGGCGGCGACCGCCACGAAAAGCTTCATTCATGTCATGTGGAATAATGTGAAATAATCCGGAGGGTTCCAGATAAATGCTGTAATCACTGGCGCGTGTCCAGTAACCGTCACTGTTGACCACCGCAACATCAATGGCTAGGAACCGCAATACCCCGTCCACGTTTAAAATTGGTTCAATGGCCTGGGGCAAATCCTTGGCAGGCGTTTCATTGAGTACCTGGCAGAGATTAATCAACGCCTTCCAGGAATCCTCATCGTCCTTGGACTTGATTTCAAACCGTTGGCGATAGTCGTCTATATCCTCGCCCAGATAACGCAGTCCCCCATCAGCCTGAGGACTGCCGGGAACTTTCCAGCGTGCGCCGGCCGTGGTGCCGTAAAATGCCTTCAGGAAGTCCTTGTTGTATTGTTGAACATTGGAGTAAAGGCCCCAGCTCTCACCATTGATCACCACTTTCATCATGTTCGCCTTGGGGACGGGCAGGTAGTCAGCTGCCAGGTGCGAATACAAGATACTACTTAGGAATGAAGCGTCGCCGTTACAGTTTAATAGGTTGATGGTTTTGTAACCGTAGAGTCGTTGATCGCGATTAATAAAATCCATTGAAAGGTTCAGAGAACGCTTTGATTCTGCCGGGACATGCCCAAAGGATGATTGGCCGCGAAACTTAACCCCAACCATCGGATACTTCCTGCCATCGACCGTGAGGGTTGCGGGCATTTCGATATCGGTATTCTTGAATTTAGCCATCTCCTCTTTCCAGGTTTCCGTGTCAAATTCGATAAAGACGGTCCGCAACACAGTCGGGTCATAAAGCTTTGCCTTGGGGTAATTCTTGACGTCCTTCGGAGAAACCTTCGAGCCGGGGGTGCCAGCCTGAGCTTGGCCTCCTCTCGGGCGTCTATCTGGAGGTCCTCCTTGGCGGCTGCTACTTTGGACCACCTTCAGGGCTTCCTGGCGTTCGGCTGAATCTAGAAACCCGTTCTTATCAATATCAAATTTTTTGGTGAGTTTTTGCTCCGGACGATTCGGCCCCATTCCCCTCGGGCGCCCACCACGGCCGCGGCGTATACCCCTCAAATCATCGCGACTCAATTTTTGTCCGGTGAAGACCTCGAGAGTAATAGCTTCAAACATTACCTCTTTCTCTTCTTGGCTGAGCTTGGCATCTCCATCAGTATCAAAACGATCCAGATCTTGTTGATCTAGGTCCGGATTATCTAACGAAGGGTCTTCTTGGGCACTCAGCATTATTGTTACCGATACCAGAACTATTGTAAAAACTAAAGTACTGATTCTTCTAACTAACATTTTTGGTTTTTTCCTCTCAAGTAATACTTTCCATATCTCCGATAGTCTTTAGACACATATAAACAATTATTGTTCGGAAAAACTCTCTTCTACTTGGGAGTCTAACAAAAATTGTAGCTGTTTCGGGCCATTCCAATGTACACATACTGTCTTTTGGAATAATTAGGTGATTTCCTCTGTTTCTAAAATGGTGGATTACTTAGGTTGGTATTGTATTAGCTGAACTACTAACCGACTAGACCTAGAAACGAATATGCCACAAAGTCAAGCCTAGTTCGCTCGACGCTTCCTCTTGGTTGCTTAAAGGAAAATGATTTAGCGATTACCTCCTCGCTGTGATCTATCGCGGCCTCGATTTCTACCTCTACCTCTACCATCCACCCACCGCCGAACCGCTGGTGAAACTATTGGCGCATCTGTTCCCTTTCCTCTGGAGAGGCATTCTGAAATCGCTGACGCATCTCTTGCATCCCTTCCTGGCCGGTTGATTCGTTTTGATTCCTATCAGTTTTACCGCTCCATCTTGAATTTGCTGATGCGGTACTCTCTTCACCTCTACTAGAATTACTTTCCCTTTTACCTAAGCTTAGCAATTGAAAAGCGTTATTTCTCAACACAACCGCCTGTTCTTGCTCTGATAAACTAACCTAATTGAGCTCGATTTTTTTGATTTGAAGGTCACCTAGTTGTCCGCCAACACCTACATAGTGGATGCGATCGATGGGTGCACGTTTCCTCAATTAATGCCATCCTAGGCTGATTACCATCGGGGGTTTTAGTTTCCAGCAGTTGGTATTTTGGCCCATTATCTGGGGGGCAACCTAAAAGTCGAAAGATATTGTTATTTGTATAGGACTGACGCAGTTGAGCGCAAAATCATGTCTGATGGCAAGGCTAATTATTGAATAGGGACACCAATAAATCCACCAAAATGCCAAGCCGAAGACTACATTCAGTGGCTGATCTCCTCACCCAAAGTAGCCTCATGTACTGAAGTGGCTCGAAGTACAACCGGCCCGATCGCGCCTGACGCCTACACACGTCTGCTTGGGCGGCTTGAACCCCAAGCCTGAGGTATTGTGGCTGGAAGTGGAGAACCTGGTTCAGCTCGATTCGGCTTATCTTGCGGCTAATGATTCGACACTAGATAAGCCTGATATATGGTCTATCGTAACAGGATCGAGTTGTTCATCGTCCAGAAGTATCCTGAGCGCCATAACTACCGTGACTTTGCAGGCCAGGTTTTCGAGCAGTATGTCCACTGTTAGCGGTAGCATCCTCAGAGTGAGCATGACGAATACAGCTGCTGATAAGACATCCATCTTTGAGGTAGAGGAGAAGCACCGCGGCCACATCAGTCACCTGGGATTCAATCTCCGAAGAGGGATAACCATTGTTCAGTCGGTTCAGTTCGGACTTTTGGACCAGATTTTGGCGACGGTAGCCAGAAAGAGAAGCTAGGGAAGAAGAATCCGGTTGCCCAGAAAGGTCGCAAGAGCAAATGGTATCCCTGGCTGTTCGGGATTCGGTTGGTGATTTTGATGGCCGGTTAGGATGTGTCTCGGATCGCGGGAAGTTTTGGTCTCATCCTGCCCCAGGGACATGCCGACGACAAGACAGAAAATGCGTTGTTTCGAGAGATAGTGAAGCCGTTTGAGCCTCCAGCATGGGCAACATTCGTCATTATCGGAGGAGATGCTGCCTATGAGACCGATGTTGGCGATTTGTGTTTGGGATCACTCGGACTTGGAAGTGTGAAGACGGCAAGAGGCTGAAGGATTTCGTCACCTCTCGACCTCGTACATTGGACCAGCGAACCTGGAGACCCAAACTGGCCGGAGAGAGACCGCCAAAGACCTTCTGGATCTTTGGCGGTGATGTCATGGCGGTGCTCAGCAGGAAAGGGCGTAACCTGAGTCCGAAAAAACAAACTCATCGTGACCAATCTGACCGAGGTGAGACCCAGACAGGTGATTTGCATCAATCAAAGAAGGTGGTCGGTGGAAATTCTGATCTGGGAACGGAAGAGTGGTCTGGGATTGGGGCAGCATCAGGTCAGCCGAAACGAAGATCGGATCGAAAAGTCGTTTGGCATGGCCATTCCGGCCTATCTGTTCCTGCTTCGGGCTTCCAGCCGCGAGATCCCACTGCTGGAGTATCTTCCAACGGCAACACAATCTCAGGCTCCAGGTGATTATCCAGCAGGTTGAGCACAAGATGGAACTAAGGATCAAGAAAAGGCGAAAATCCGCCTAACATCTAACCTTTCCCAACTCAAGGTGTCGCTTTTGAGTAGGTTAGTATCTGCCACTTGAACAGTAGTAGAGTCCCCACGGTGTCCACTATTATATATCTGATATGGAACGTTTCTGTTTTCAACTCTTTTCTCTCAAGGACCTGAGATTGGTGGAACAGGTTTTCTAGCTCCTAACTTACGCCCTGTAATGCTCCTTTTTCTTCGCCTGTCCGCAACTTTTCAACCTCAGTGGCCGCTTCATCTGCAGATCGTTTTTCATCACGTGCGGTCATAACTGCTTTGGCCTCAGATAAAGCTAGCCAAACCTCCTTGTCTCCGTTCAATGTCTTCATTTATTATCAAACCACCAGGCAGTTTCTCACCACGGTCAGTAAATTCACCTGACACCAAAAGTCCACTAACCTCCTGGAGTCATCGAGATTCGATTTCAAGAAGTCGTTGATAGCTCACTGTTTTGCTTTTTGAAGCGTCGGCCTGGATTTTTGATCCATCCATACTAACATTACCCAAGTTGAAGGCACCAACTTCATGTGCGATCAACAATAGCTGGACAAAAAGACCTTTAATTTCCGACAGAAAAGATTTTCGGCCATTGGCAATTGTATCCTGATCCGGCTGCAAATTTCCTGAGATCAAACGGAATGGCCAAAAGTCGTAGATTGCTTTTAAAATTTTCCAGTTGTAGAGGTATAAAAAAGCCAACCTAATCAAATTTATGGCGCAGAAGGAGGAGCAGCACGTAATCCATAGTAGGAGTAAATGTTCTTCCGCTCAAGCCTCGCAACGAGGTCGATGATGAAGCCAGCCAGATGGTCAAATGCTTTCCTCCAAACGAATATTGATGTTTACTCTCATTTGTTGACTGATCTTGATTGATATTCACCGTGCCCCCCAGTGAATTTAGCTTGTAACTGGGTTATTTTCCGGATTTATGTAGTAGCGGCCGGCAAAAAAATTTCGTAGAAGTTCGATAATGATATACCGGTGGAACCTTCAAAAGGAAACTATAAAAGCAACTCTAATTTTTTAGCCGATGAAGGTTAGCGGTGGCAAAGAAAAGGGGACACCGGCGCCATAAAAAACGCAATCGGGAAACAGGCTCAATCGTTGGTGTGTCGTGGTGTGCTATCGAAGCGATCTCGGAGGGGGAGGATTTCATCACTACAATTAATCAAGCCGTCGATATGTTAAACCAAATACATTAAATCTCACCCTACCAATAAACTGGCATTGGCCATGCGGGACATCACTTTTTTGGATGATTCTTTGGATTAAAATATAGGCGCTTATATCTACCAGTTAAATTCAGGCTATACTAACATTCTATAAATAGCTCGTGGTTTATCAATTTGTCGAAAAAAATAACAGAGTTTCTACTAGATTGGTCAGGGGTAAATTGGAGAAATATCTATATAAATTTGCCCTTGGACCGAAGAAAGAAAATAAGGTTGACGGCAAGAAAAGGGTATGATAGATTAGTCGAAATGGTTTTCGTACAGTAAAATTAACATAATGACAACGCAATTATACCTGATTGGAACCTGTTACTTGGCTCTACTGTGTGAGTTTTACGTCGTCTTGCGCTCGTTTCTATATGTACGGAGAGAGCGGCGTCAACAGAGGGATAGTTACTTCCCCAAAGTTGCAGTGCTCGCACCACACTATGGTTGGGACAAGGAAACAGAACAGAATGTTCGGCAACTACTGTGCCAGGATTATAGCGGCGACTACCAGATCTACTTCGTTACCCATGCCATCGATAATCAGGGCGCAGATATTTCATTTCAATATCTAAAGCAGGTGACTGAAGATGCCTCTAACACTCAGGTCTTGCTGGCTCCCAATGTTGTTGATAATGGCCTACCGCGATCGCAGAAAGTTCAGAATTTAATCACTGTAATTGATAATCTACCGTCGGATGTGGAGATTATCGCCTTTGTCGATGCCGACGCCTTTGTTCATCGAACATGGTTGACTAATTTAGTCCAACCGTTACAAAATCCCCAAATCGGTGCAACGGTTGGCGCACGATTATATGTTCCGTGCTCGTCGGGTATTGCCACATACATCGAAGCCGCTTGGATCAATTTTCAGATTGCCCTCCAAGCTAATCCGACTATAACTATGGTTTGGGGTGGTTCAAACGCTGTTCGTCGGCATCTGATCGAAGACGGGCAGGTTATCAGCCGATGGTCAAATGCTACTATTGAAGATCATAACCTGACACATGCGGTCAAAGATCTAAAACAGAAAATTCACTTTGTACCAGACTGCATTACCCTCAATCGGACGGCGGATCGAACCTGGAAACAAATCTTTGAGTTTACTAATCGGCAGATGATCATGACCTTCTGGATGGGGCATCGGAAACAGTGGATCGGCACCTTGATCGGATCTTTACCGAAAACTCTGATCCTGTTACTTGCCCTACCGGGGCTATTTCTATTTGGTCCGGTTCCGCTATCGCTAGTATTTTTAGTCCCATTTTTAGAAATCCAATGTTATCGACTCACGTTCCGCTCTTTGCCGGAATGGCTGAGATCCGATCCAGAAGTGCTGGGAAACATCCGTCGCTCGTCTTTTGTTGCCCCTATTTCGACCGGCGTGGCGGCTTTCAACTCAATTTGGACGCTTTTCAAAAATGAGATTGTCTGGGGAGGCGTGCGGTACAAGATCTTATCCGCTACAACGTCACAAGTCCTCGGACGAGTTCAAGCCGATTGAATGCGATCGACTTTAAAACTATATAAACGACACCTGACTTTAGATAGGAGAAGAGAAAGGATATATAGGCGCTGCATATATAGCAACACCTTTTCTAACAGATCCAATCAATATGCGAGTAAGAAGCCGAATCTCCCCCCGTTTTTTTGTTAAACAGATTGCCGCTATTATCAAAGAAGATCCTCGATTTGCTTTCAACTTCTTCAAATACCAAATAATGGCGAAGGAAGCTTTCAACATTCGACATCCGTTTGGGGCTCCTCACGGGAGAGGAGATGCAGTTGAACTCGTTAGTCTTCGAATTACCGATATGTGTAATTTGCGTTGTCATACTTGTGGACAATGGGGGGATAACGGTTACCTGCACGAATACGGGATGAAGGAACTGAAAGCACGTGAAGTTCCTCTGGAAAACTACAAGAACCTGGTCGATCAAATCGCAGATCAAGGATGGTCCCCGATTTGGTATATTTGGGGTGGTGAACCGATGATGTATCCGGGCATGATTGAACTCCTGTATTACATCAACGATAAGGGGATGCCAATTTCAATGGTGAGCAATGGAACCCAGATTGCTAAATACGCCAAGGAGATTACGGACACCTGTACCATTTTGTACCTCAGCGTCGATGGCCCAAACGCCGAAATCCATGACAATCAACGCCCCGCGGTATCAAGCAGCTACAGTAACTTCAAAGATGTAGAAGCCGCCTTGAATGATGTCAAGGCTGAAAAGGAGGAGCGGGGTTCCCTATTCCCCTATATTGTGCCGTTGAGTTGCATTACGGCCTACAACATCGATTATGTTGTTGATCTCTACAAATTCACCAGCCAGTATGCTGACGCTCAAATCCTCTATCTAACCTGGTGGATTGATCAAGCATCTGCAATTGAACACTCCAAAGACTATGAAAGACGTTTTGGCGGTAAACCCCAAACGCACTATGGTTGGATTGGCGATTGGAAAGAGTTCGATCACGGGGTCATTTTAGATAAATACATGGAGATGATCGAAATATCGAATAAAACTGGTAAATGTCCGCCAATGATGATGCCCGAGTTGACGACGAAGGAAGACATCAATACCTACTATAACGATCATACCGAAACTTTTGACTATAACCAGTGCGTTAGTATTTATATGACCTTAGAAATTGATAGTAATGGGGCTGTGAGTCTTTGCCGTGACTATCACGATTACGTAATCGGCAATATCCAAACTGATCGTGTTAAGGATATGTGGAACAATCCTATGGCAATTAAATTCCGTCAGTCGATCAGCCAAGAGGGCATAATGCCCGTTTGCCGTCGATGTTGCGGCCTGATGGGATTCTAAAACTTTACCTTCGACCCAATTGGGAGACAAGAACCGACTTCTTGGTCAGATTGGGCATCGCTTCCCCCTAATCTAGTTGAGGGCATAGCTGCTAGGTTCAGATGCCGATCATTTTAACTGTCAATACCGGCAGTTCATCTATCAGATACCAGTGTTTTGAAATGGTGGGTGAGGTTTGTCTCGCTACAGGTCAAATCGATCGGCTTAACTCGGCGACCCCCGAACTCTCCTATCGCCGTCATGATGACGCCAACTACCAACTCGAATTGAAAGCACAACCCTACGAAAAATGGTTACCGCTAATCTGTGCCACACTCACTGATGCACAATACGGTATTATCAACGATCTAAGCGCAATTACAGCCGTAGGCCACCGCGTAGTACATGGAGGGAACTACTTTTCCTCACCGGCTTTAATAACCCCCTCCGTAGAAGCCTTAATTGAACAACATGCGGATCTAGCCCCTCTCCATAATCCTTTTAGTCTCCGGAGTATTCGTGCTTCAGCACAAGTTTTGAAAGAGGTGCCGCAGGTCGCCGTTTTCGATACCGCCTTCCACCAGACAATTCCCGCCTATGCACACGTCTACCCAATTCCATACCATTTCTATCAGGAGTATGATATTCGGCGTTATGGCTTTCACGGTACTTCCCACCGTTACGTGGCACAGCGAGCGGCTGATATGTTGGGACAACAAATAGAATCGCTAAAAATTATCTCTTGTCATTTGGACAGTGGTGCTAGTGTAACGGCTATTGATGGCGGGAAATCAGTTGATACCAGTATGGGTTTTACTCCGCTAGAGGGATTGATGATGGGAACGCGTTGTGGTGATATTGATCCTGCCTTGATTTTCCAACTGATTAACCAACACCAAATGTCGGTGGATCAAATTGAACAGATGCTCAATAATCGGAGCGGGTTATTGGGAATTTCGGGGGTTAGCGCGGACATCCGAGATCTACTAGATCATCTGTCAGAACAGGAGGCTGTTAACGAACGAGTGTTACTTGCCCTGAATATGTTCTGCTATCGTGTCAGCCAGTATATTGGTCAATATGCAGCAACATTGGGTGGATTAGATGTTTTAGTCTTTACAGGTGGTATCGGTGAGAATGCACCTCGTATCCGAACAAAGATTTGTCATAAGCTCGGTTTTTTGGGGATTAAACTCAGCAATCAGCAGAATGGCGCCAAAGGCCGAGAGAAAGCGATCCATCAAGATCAAGCTGAGGTCAAAGTCCTGGCAATTCCTACCGACGAAGGGTTGATGATAGCTCGCGATACACTTCAACTTTTACAGCAGGTTCCAGATCCTCCAAATCCGGTTACCGAGTTCGAACGTCTAATTTCACTAGTCGAAGAACGTGATCAAGCATCTCCGAAGATGGATACTGAGAAACATCGTATAGATGCTATTTCTCGAGCCAACAAGCAACAAGTGACCACCGAAGATCCGTTTTCGAAGACGCCAACTGAAGTTGGCCCGAGAGATTCTAACTTAAATTCTTCAGTCGTTGATTCTAGTAAAACGAACAAGGATCGTAGCGTTCAGGTTGGCGAGCCCAGCGAAACGATTGAAGAGGAGCCACTGGTTGCTCCAAGCGCATGGCTCTCTGTTTACAATAAAACACCGAATAAGACCGACTGAGGAGAGGCTGTAGAACCAGAATGCATGGAACCACGTCAGTTTATTTGGTGATTGTGCTCTTATTGGCCAGCATCGCTTCTACCCAAGTTTCTCAACCCCAGGGAAATTCGATCCTACTACTGCAAAAGCTAGGGGATCCCAAGCCATTGATTCGGGAGTTTGCGTTTCAGAAACTTCGCGAGCAGGAACTGACGAAAGAAGATTACGATTTTATTCGGCAAAAATTTACGACCTTCGATCAAGATAATCCACCAAATCGTAACCTAAAACCAGAGACGAAGGCGCAACTGGAGTATATTACGGCTCTACTCGTTGAGCCGCGATTGATCACCAAACCGAGATCCTCGACTCCGACCGGGGAATCGACAACACTCTCTTCTTCCATCCTAACCCTCTCATTTGCTCTAACAGTTAGTCATCCCGATATTCGCCAACAAGCTTTAGATGCCTTGGCTCACTACGATGAACTTTCCCTGACCTTTCAACTGCTCAATAATACAGATGTTAATATTCGACGTAACATCGCCTATGCACTAGGTGAACTCAACTTTGATGCCGAAGAATCTGTTTTAGCACTGGTCGAGTCGATGAAAGACCTGGACCCAATGGTGCAGAGCGAAGCCATTCAAGCCTTGGCTAAGATGCGAATCAGATTAAGCCAACAGGACTTGGTATTTGATCAACTGGATTCGTTATACAGTCAATTTCAGTTCGACCTGCCAAGCCACTACCGGCAACAATTAATGGAAGGTAATGAGTTTCCAATTTTCACACTGCCAGGCAAATACCGCACCGATTTGGATTCAGTGCTTGTAACAGAGATAACTCCTGCTCTGCGAGATCGATTTCAAGCAGCAGGATTCCCTCTTTCAAGGCAATCGGCGATTCGGATTAAAAAGAAGGACCAGCAGTGGACCATCAAGGATTCCGATCGTCAACAGATTTTTAAGATCTCAGCTGATTCTAACGGAAGACTGCAAGTGGTGAGAGAAAGTATTGCTCTTACTTTAATTCATGAATTTGAGAAGAGGGAACGTCGTTTATCCAGTTTTGCCAAGATTTCTCCTTTACCAACGACAAATACGGTTATTAATCCGACGCAAGCGAAATCCTGGTCGCTGGTCAACCCTGAATCGAATAAAACTCAGAGCTATATTCTTCAACTAACTCAAGACCCCAACCCCCAAATTAAGGTCTTGCGCAATCATCCGAACTGGGAAATTCGGCGGCAAATTATCCTGGCAATGGCGAAGTTGGGGCAGCAATCGGATTCGACAGATCGAATAGAGCGAGTTTTATCCTTCCTAATAAACAAACTAACGGACCCCAATGACGCCGTTTGTCAAACTGTCACTACGAGTATGAAATCCTTTACCCGACCGGATGTATTGAGCCCACCAACTCAAACCGGTATCCCCTTGCTGGCCGGACTTCCCTACAACTTTAACAATCCCGCTACCGAGATATTAAGCCACTACCTGAACCTCAGTGCTGATCCGAATATGTCAACTCAACATGCGAATCGATTGCAATCTTTTACCGTCATGGCCTTGGGAGAACTTGGTCATCCAGCCTATAAATACCTACCTGAAATTGTGAGTCTTCCCAAGGAAAACCCACAACTTATTCCTGTTGTTGCCACCGCAATTGGTAAGATAATCGACAATGAATACCAAGCCTTCACTTTCCCCACAGAGAAAAAGTTGCCCTTACCAGATGATTTTAATTGGTCAACCTTTCCCTTGGAACTAACAAAAACGCTAAAAGATAATTTCACCAGAGCAGGATTGACACTTCCCATCGACGCAGTAATCAAAGTCAAGCGACCGGGTCGTACCTGGGCTATTGCGGATAGCCGAGGGCGAGCGTTTTGCCAAATTCGCTCCTATAACGATGAGGCGAGTCCGCAGAACCGATCCTATGAAGTTTCTCAACAGACAACTTTTCACCAAGATTTAAAGCGGCTCGAATTGACGAAGGATCTACGTAAAGTATTTAGTGACGCGAAGTTGCCTTTACCTCCCCCGGGCAACGCATACCTGCAGCAAACAGGTTCATATTGGACGGTCTTCGAGGCCAACATAACCGACCAACCATTTTGTCTGATTCGACCGATTACAACTCGTCCCTCAACCTTGACACCATCACCTCGATTAGCAGCCTATTTTCGCATCACCGATCGTCGAAAAAAGGACGATTCGCTCGACTCACCAATCTCAGATACAGATATTGAATCTGTTGTGTCGAGCCTTAGCGAGCATTTAACTGGTGGTAGCATCGTTGCTCAACGTGCGGTCGTAGCCTCGCTGGGCCAAATTGGTCCTCCTGCTAAGTTGGCTTTACCGAATGTGGTTAAACAACTGGATCATACCGACACTACCGTTCGACGCAATGTGATCATTAGCATTGAAAAAATTATGGATCGAGAATTATTCCCTAAGGATATCATTCGCCAGTTGGCACTAACGGTACAGAAAGACGCGCAAAATCAGCATTTGGCGATTCGGACTTTGGCAGGCCAGAAATCCAATGCAAAACTGGCCAAACTCGCTCTCCTCCAAGCTTTAAGTCAGGGGAATGTTAAAACTCGTCAAGTTATTCTAACGGCCTTCTCGCAGATTGATCCACTTGGTACTGGGGAAACATTACGACAGTATCTGAGAAATGATTCTCAGGCGGAAGTAAGATCCACAGCAGCAAAAGCGCTGCGGAAGACTGTTGGTTCTCTGCGAACAAATCATTCTGACTTTGTTCGAGGATTAGTAACAGAACTGGTTTTATCAGCGGCAGATCCAAGTCCAGAAGTTCAAACTGCAGCCATTCAAGCACTGAGTAGTATCGTCATCGACGATATTAAAACTAAAAACACTTCCGATCTGGCACTTGGCATATTAAAAAGTGCCCTTTACAGTGGTCATCAAAGACAGAATGGTAAATATGATTTTGAAATTGTACCAATTGAGCCGACGGAAGATGGGCGGAGGAATATGATGAGACTTCGGTCACAGTTTGTCTCACTTGAGAGAGATTTGGCAAATCGGCAGACATCTACCGCAATAGACCAGATTCGGCTAAACGCCGCTAGAATTTTGGCAGAGGCTTCTCTCAGAGATACTGAGACCCGTAAACAGCTTTATCCTGCACTTTTCACCTTTTCTAGACACCAAGACTCCTTGAAGTTAGTTGAAGAGAATATCGATCCTCTAACTGAAACGGTCACCTTATTGCAGCGATTAGATCGGCGGGACACACTCCAGTTTTTGGAAAACGTGATAGATGGCAAAGACCTTAGCTTTGATCGTCCAATTAACACCGGCGACCGACAACATGCATTGCTAATGTTGGGGGAAATTATCGACCAGCACCAGTACGATGCGGCCGGTCTTAGCACTTGGGAATTTGTTTTACCTACTCTAATTAGATCTATGTTAGATGAAGAGACTCTTGTTCGCTCGATGAATAAAAAGGTTTGGGACAGTGTTATTAGTACTAAACCCAATTTGACTGTTCCGGTACTTTTTGAGCTTACACTGAAACAGCGTAATGATCTAAAAAGACGGTATCGGGTCGCGTTAGAGAATGCTGGGGAAGATGTTCTCAATGCAGTTACAGAATTGCTGGAACCTAAAAAAAAACAGCTACAGAAAACACATACACTGTTGAATCAATATGAAATGAGCATTAGATTATTAGAACGGTTTGGTTCATATACCCCAATTTTTTTGCTTGAAACACTAGATGATAGCAACCAAACGAAAGAACATCGACTTCACGCGCTACGTTTTTTAGTTTTCTATGAAGAGCTGTTTTTGGGGAAAAAGCAGCCCTTGGACTCTCCCAGTAATAAACTTACCGCAGTTCTAAATCGAAATCTTAGTGATAGTGATCCTGCTGTCCAAGGAGCCTACAAGAAAGCACTAGACCGTATCTCTCAAATCCCTCAACAGTAGATAAGTTGGAATTATAGAGTTATATAGAGTTAAAATCTACTTTTAACTTCATACATGATATTATGTGTAGTAACTCATATTTTAAGAAAAAGGGTAAATTCATCCCCACGAATAAATTCAGAGGCTTTATCTACTTTTTTGTTATGATGCGCTATCGAGTTTTTGGGAGGCTAGACAGCCCTATACGGGTGTGATAAAATAAACAGTGTTCGCAACAGGGAAAAGGAAAAATCATGCCAGACTATACCAGAACAGAAGTTTTAGATAGACTTAACGCCACTTTAGATCAAGGTCAACCGTTGTTGGCTGTTGGTGCGGGAACCGGCATTACGGCCAAGTTCGCTGAGCAAGGCGGTGCCGATCTAATCGTGATTTATAACTCTGGACGTTATCGAATGTCGGGGTTTGGCTCTTGTGCCGGCCTGCTCGCTTACGGCGACGCCAACGCTATCGTGATGGAAATGGGTGAACGGGAAGTTTTGCCTGTAGTCGAGGAAGTCCCCGTCATCGCCGGGGTAAACGGAACGGACCCAACCCGGCGAATGAGTAATTTCCTCAAGCAGGTTAGGGATATTGGCTTCGACGGCATCAATAACTTTCCTACGGTTGGCGTAATCGACGGCAAATTTCGTACTACCTTGGAAGAAACTGGAATGGGGTTTTATAAAGAGGTTGAAACCGTTCAAATTGCTCGTGAAATGGACCTCTTCACCATCGTTTATGTCTTTAACCCGGAAGAATCGGAAGCCATGGCTAGAGCCGGTGCTGATGTGGTCATTGCACACATGCACACTACAGTCGGTGGTACGATTGGTGCAGATACTGCTTTTGGGTTGAAAGAGGTAGTGCCGTTAGTGCAGGAGATCTGTGATGCCGCAACCAGCATTAACCCAGAGGTGCTTTGTATGTCACACGGTGGACCGATAGCAACCGCCAAAGAGGCACATTACATCACCGAGCACACCAGTTGTGTTGGTTTCGTCGGTGCCTCGTCGATCGAACGGTTCGCCTGTGAGGCCAGTATCCCCGAAATCACCCGGTCGTTTAAGGACGCTGACTACGGCCAGACACCTTAATTCCGCTGGCGATGGCGAACTATCATTTTGAGCCTGTTTCGGATTCGGAGGCCGAAGCTTGGGACCAGCTAATTGAACAATGCCAAAATAGCACTGCCTTTCAGACCTGGACCTGGCGGTCGGCACTAGCGACAGCTTTTAAACAATTAACGCCTCACTACTTCTGGATTAAGTCCACGAACGAACAGACATCTCAGCCAGAGCTTGTCGGTGGACTCCCCACCTTTATCTTCCAACCGATGCCGACGGTTAAAATGCTGTATTCTCTCCCTTGGAATCTGTTCGGCGGGTTTTTCCTTCTTCCCGATACCGGGGTTGACCACTCCCAACTTTATCGTGATTTGCATCAGCATCTACGGCATATTATTACCACTGAGAAGATATGCCAAATAACCTTTGTTCCCGATTGGACACAAGATTTGGGTACTGATCTAATCCAAAACGCCTACCGTGAGGAGACCGGCCACTTCACCCATCTGCTGAATACAGGTACCGACTATAATTTGCTCTGGAGCGCATATAATAAACGAGTCAGGGGGGCTGTCAGGAAAGCGGAGAAAACCGGGGTGAAAGTTTATGATACAACGGAACAGGTAGATTTAAATCAATTTTATCAGATCTATCTCCAGACACAACAACGGCTTGACGGTACACCTAAGCCTTTCGCACTAATTTCACAGCTATTCGAGAGTGATTTGGCTAAATTAGCCATTGCCAAACATGAAGGAAAAGTGATAGCCGGGTTGCTGTATCTCTTTTTCAACCAAACGGTAACCCTCTGGGCGGGTGCTTCAGATCCGCAGTTTTGGGAGTTTCGGCCTAATAACGCCATTTTCCACCACATTATCCGCTGGGCTTGCACCTCCAGTTATAGCTGGGTCGATTTTGGGGCATCACCACCCGATAATATTGGCCTAATCAAACACAAGGAGGAATACCGTGCGGTACCGTACTATTTTAATAGCTATACCAAGGTCGAGATGCCACTACAGGTAGCACTTTGGGAAAAGTCCGAACCAACCTTGCGCAAAGTCTACGCCTTCCTCCAACATATAGAAAACTAGATCCCCCAGCCAATAGTTCAGCTTAACCAAAAAGATATTTAATTTTGTGTCTGAAAAGGTTTCGAAGATCCGGAAGATAGCGCGGTGCTTCAGGTCTTCCACTGCTGGATGATCCAAATCGAGGTTTCGGTGTTGCTACTGAAATTCCCATCCCAAGACTGTCCGATAGTGTGAAGATTAGACAGCAAACCCCTGTTGCAGAAATTTAGTAACCTCATCACTATCAATCGTAACAGGAAAATCCAATTCTCACTTTTCAATTTCCGACGAATCCCACAGGAGGACCTGCAGATCTGCCGTCCATCGACGAGTTTCTTCAAATTGTCCTCGGCGAGTTCAATTGGTCAAAAACCACTAGTTAATCACCCGTGGCTATTGTCGCTTAGGAGGTTTTTACAGTTAATCTGACACTGCCTTTGCAGAAGAATTAAATAACAGAATCAAAGTTATTAAACGTCGATGCGACGGGATATTAAAGCCCGAACAGATCTTTCAAAGAGTCTATCTTGACCTTGAAGGATATTCAATATTAACCTGATTAATCAGCCAATTGAGGATCGTGAAAGATCCCAAAGAGCCATTAATCTTTCGTCCGGGATACTAGCTGGATCATTGGCTCGGTCCATTAGAGGGTGTCGCCAATTTACAATTCGATGGCTGTCCAAGATCGTGGTACCCTTTTGCTTTTATATATGAATGACAGAAGATCGAGGACTAATGGTGGTTATTTTTTACCGTTTCACAGGTTGTGGCAAACTCCTGTGAAGTCGAGGTATAACCAATGATGTGCTCAAAATTTCGCAACATCACCTTCCGCAACCAACCCCCTTCGGCCAGGCTTTCGTCTACAGTGTCAGAGTACTCGGCCGAATAGGTACAGTCCCGTAGCATAACCACCCGGTAGTTATGCTCAACGGCACCAGCAAGCGTCTGATACAAGCAAGCCCTTTGGCTGAATCCAACCGCGATCAACGTCTTGATGTCGTAACACCGGAGATGATAATCCACATGGGTCTGGTGAAAACCCGACCACTCTCGCTTCGGAAAATCTGGCTCATGCGGTAAGGGTTGTATAGAAGGGGAATAATTCGGGTTGAGAGGGAGTCTGGTCGATGGGGGAGGTTTAGTGGCTGCTTCCGTATTTCCCCAACGCGTGCCATGGATTTCCCGTTTAATACTCCCCGGTTCATCGACCAGAGAGAAGTCATTATGAATAAAGACTACCTTCATACCGATTCCTCGCGCCGCTGCTAACGCCGGGGCGATGCCTTTTTCAACATATTCATTACCACTTCCACAATCGCTATCGACAATCATGAAAGCGGTGCGTTTCACCTCCAAATCGAGTTCTCCGTAACGAGTCTCATTACTATACCAACGAACTGGAAGTCTTAAAATTGCCATAATATCTCCTGTCAATTCGAGTGATGCTCGGCTGTTCCTGACTTCTGTATTATTTCAGTAACTCGATGGTTTAGGCGTAGCGGGTGGCCAGTACCCGTTCGGGGCTTCGTTCCAAGCCGTGCCGCACAGTTGCGAAATCACACGCCACTCGGCCGATGTCAGATGGGCATGATTGTGAAAGAGGAATCGCTTCAAGCCCACCCCTTCGGAGGCGTCGAGAATTCTGTATAGATCACCCGAAGTCATCGGGTCCCCACCATGCGGCATCCGACCGGTATCCACCCAGGGAACCACCTTCTCCGGACAGTTGACCGCTGCCAGAGTGCGTTGTGTTTCCTCGGTTACCACCTGTTCAAAGAATGCTAGGGGAAATCCAAGGTCCATATCGGCTAAAGAGTTCACTTCGGGCAAATCAACACCCAACCAGGCTTTGACCACGGTAAAGCAATCCTGCTCAGTCAGGTCGGGGTTCCAGGCATGAACTTGTGATACCCACCGAGCGACAGTGCCGTACATCCCATCGAAGCCTCGGTGCCAGAAATAGTGCTTGACCAGCAGAACATCAACAATTTTATCCCAGGCGTGGAAGTCGAGTCCGGTCATACCGGAGAATACCGCTGAACGTGGACCGTTCCCCAACAACAGTCGGCGTGGAGAGGTGTCGAGTTGGCGACGGAGGGCTTGACCCGTCTTAATGCTATCTTCCTTTCTCCAGCGCAACCAGTAAATGGCATCTTCATTGATATTGAAAAGGTTAATAGCAGATAGCACACCGTGAGTACCATAGTAGCGAACTTGGGCTGGTGAAAAGCACTGAAACCGCTTCCGCAGATGCAACATTCCTCGTTCAAGTTTGGCGGTGTCGTAACCTCTAGCCGCTGCCAAGGCACTGGTGGACTCGGGTATATCCGCAAACACTGCATTCCCATGATGTTTCCTTAGTTCGTAGGCCGACTCCGTCCAACCGTCCATGATACCGCCATCAACTTGTGGGAAAGCGCTGAAAACTTCATCCCAGACGGCGGCCATAGATACTGCACCATAGGCGTCTTCTTCCAATGGCAGGGATTTGGCACCTGTTGCCCCGTTACCAGGGGAAAAAATAAAAATCGTCCAGCCCCGTGCCTTAGCGTTGTCAAGCATGGCATGAAGCCGTTTTTCTTTGGCCGGATCGGTTTCTGCTTGACGGACATTTGGCTCCAAGCCACGATTCCGATAGGCTTGGGGGTTGGAGGGAAAGGCAGGAACAGTGAACCGCCCTTGATCATCAGCAAAAAGTGTGCGGCCAAAGACAAATCCGCTGACACCTCCTGCTTCCCAAGCATCGAAAATCCTCTCGTAATCGTTCATTACAGGCTCGAGAGGTTGGCCAATACGCATCCAAGCTTGTAGCGACATATTATCATCTCCTTTTTTGGGACCGACCAGTATCCACAATACAAAAATCCATAGTGGTAGGCCAGTCAAATTAGTAGCCTTTCAGAGAACATCAAACCCAGATAAACAGGCGTTACGAGAGGATAGAACGGGGAATCTAACCTCAACCTCCAGTGGGTTTTCCTTGGCCTGTTTGTAGAGGGTGTAATGGAATATCACGTGGCTGAGAAAGAGTGGCGGAAATGGGTCAAACATCATCGGCAATTTCCCTATTTAAGCAATTCAGCGGTGATGACCGGTGGTACGTTGCCAACCAAAAACTTGTGAATATCAACTACTTTCATCCTGTCATGCCTCCATAATCCGAGTTAGAATTACCCCATGAGTTTTCTCATCAACTTCGATCTACAATACATACCACGCCTGACGAATAGAATCAACATAGTAACTTATGATTGGCGAAAGAAAGTCACATAGTTGTCCTGCGTGTTTAAATACTGGTGAGCTTTACTATTTATGCAACAGATCTATTGAACGTTTAAAGTAGTTTTCCCACTTTTCCGTCGGTTCGAACCTCAGGATCTGCCTGGCTTTCTCCACGCTGTATTTTCCATGCCCTTCATAACTCAGCATATTGAAATCTTGAAAATTGTCCGGCACCGATTCAATGTCGAGTGCCAGTCGGCACGCTAACTGCAGGTCTTCCCAAACAATGGTGAACGGAGGAAAGTCTTGCCCGCTGACTCTTTCAGTTGGTCGAGGTCCCAGGCCGTTAAAGACAAATGAGATGGTTTGAATATCGTAGGCTTGGGCATAAGTACGACAGATTTCCAGGGCCAAGAATTTGGTTAGTCCATAATATCCTGTTCCAGGTGAACGGGGCACATCGACAATGTCGAAATCTTGGTCATAGGCGTTGCGAATAGATTGAGGCCCGGTATGAATAACTTTTTTTATCCCTAGCTCGGATGCCGCTTTCATGACATGCCAAGCACCAAGTGTATTGACATGGAAGCTTTGATCTGGATCGTCCCGAATGACGGTGAAATTCATAATGGCGTCCATACCTTGTGCAACATTGTAGACCTGCTGGTATGAGGTGATATCAACATTGATAACTGGCTTGTTATCTGGATGAACCACAATATCAGTTAAACAGAGATCATAGTATGGATCTAGTCCTGGCAACAGGTAGGGAGCAATGTTACCGCAGGCACCTAGTATTAACACTCTCTTTCTCATGTGATCCTCTTTTCTCTTTGGAAATTATGCTGGGGGTGGTATCCGATTTGACCGGCTTGAGAAATCAGAAACTTGGGGTTATCAAACGGGGCGCAGATGTGATAAACAGCCCAACGTTGCGTCCACTGGACGGAGAAACTTTGATCACGCTGCAAGGCTCCTTGAAAAGCCCGAGCCGCATCCCGCAAATCGAGCCACATCAGGTCCAGAGCCTGATCCACAACCTCTTCTTCCAATACCAGCTTGCCCAGACGCAGTGATGTAACTGTGACCAGATATGATCGGGCGAACTCCCGGCAGGTCAGTTCCCCTAAATAGCGCGTCAGTTGATGAATTTCCGGCTTCAGCAACGGTTTATAAAATTCGCTGATGTAGATGTCGTCGGAATAACTACTGAAAATTTCAAGCGTACTACCATAGATGAAGCGTTTGACTCCAGTTGCAACTGCAGCCTTGAAAAGTAGGTGTGTACCTCGTGTGGCGAGATCCATCAGCATCTGCTCGCGTTTAAGCGGGTCTTGAGGTAGACTTTGAGGCGGTTCACCGGTATGGATTAGAACATCAATGTTCCGTACTGCTTCATGGGCTATATTAGGCTCAACTAGGCTTCCTTGAATAAACTCAAGGTTTTCATATTTGATGTCTGGCATAGTGCTGTCTAAAAGGCGAAGTTGATGATCGGAAACCAATTCCGCGATAATTTGCTGACCAAGTCGACTAGCCGCACCTGTAATTAAGATATTCATTACCAACGTCCTTGATCTGCTAAAATGTCACCTGTACTACTGATTTTATGATGAACCATGTTCTTCCTTACAATGTCAAGAGACATATATCTGTTGTTATCGTGTGGAATCTGTTAAACCTATGGCATACCCTTAGGATTTAAGGAGGAGTTCCAAATTGGGATGGTGTCCTGAGATTATCCCAGGATTGTTGAACAAAGGAGTCGGACTTGTAACATCAAGTGGTGAAACAGTAATCAACCAACAACAGGTGGCGATGGAGACCAGACATAGAAGGCATGTGTTTTGAAACCCGTGTTGGCTTTATTTTTTATCCTGCATCGCTGTCCATCCTTTTATAATTTCACGGTTGCTAGTTCGCATGTCAGGATTATCAAGATCTCGTTTCAACTCAGTATCGGATTATCCAACCGAGCCTCTATCGTCAATTGTATTGCTCAAGGTCAACCATATTGTTTGTGCCGACAACGAACCGGTTTCAGTAGATCCTAGCACAATTATAGCTGATGATCAATATCTGCTTCGGTTAATCGGGCACTTTTAGAACCTATCCGTAAATAAATCCTACTTTTCGGTCTGTAATTATAGCCGCTGCCAGGTGTCGCAATGACAGGTAAGTTAGGTTGAATTTTTCATGGCCGACCAGGATTTTCATGAACCGCTTGAACCAGCAATGACTGACTTCGACCACCCATCTTCTCGATTTATAACCAGGCTTCTTTTTTTGTTATCAATTTCCTCCCCCCTTGATTTCACCTGAGGAGTCTAGCCTTTAGAGACGATTATCTGTCAAGCCGGATCACCGTCGTAACCTTTATCGGCACCTAGCCGCGGTTCAATATCATCAGCTCGTTCAATGACGATTTCATCCAAGACTATTTCCAGTTGGCTGACATCCGGTCGATTTGCTCCGCTTACGACCAGTGACAAGACGACTCCACGGCCGTCGACTAACAAGTTTGGCCGGCTTCCTCTTTTTCCCCTATCGGTTGGATTCGGACCGACTGTTTCTGGAGCCAGGGCAGCTTTTACCGTGGCTCCGCCGATGCTTGACCATTTCCAGGAGAGACCCTCCATTTCATCATATTCAGCCAGTCCGGCCGGCCAAAGAGTAACCAAAAAACCACTTTCCGCCCCGCGAAGGAGATGAGTGTGAATCGCACTCGAACTTGCCAA
>JASMLX010000106.1 GCA_030748495.1 Candidatus Poribacteria bacterium
CGCGACCATCACGGACAAGTGGTGCCCACTGGCTTGTATATCGTGGCGGTTGCAGTTGGCGGTGAGACCCAGACCAAAGTGGTCAACGTCTGGAACCACTAGCCTTGTTTGAAGTTCCTGCAGGCCTGTATCCAGATTATGCCTAAAACTGGCGGTAATTGCCAACCGGTCGGTCGTCCTGGCTGGTTCTTGCTCTCTGCTTCCGATCAATACTTCAAATGGGCTTGGGCTAACACATTTGACTTTTTACCCACTCACTGGCAGAATCAGCACCAATCTGCTAGCCGAAGAGCTGTTAATCGCAGTCGGCCACGTGCTAGCCATTCCTAAATTTGCCGTTGGGCCAAGGCACCTTGCACACCCCTTCTTAACGGGTAAAGCCAAATTATGAAACAATCTACCATCGTCCTTTTTCTTTTCTTATTAATCCTTAGCTCTAGTCAAGCCCAACGTGGCTGGCGTGCATTCGACCAATTCGGATGGGTTATACAAATTTACCAGAGTGCTGATGATTCTCTCTGGGTGATCGGTGTTGATGGCACTTGGCAACTTGATGGTCAAGGTTGGCAGCAAATTGATCAGGTTTCAGCATTTGTTTTCGAGGATAGTGCGGGAACCCTCTGGTTTGCTGGATCCAACAGTGAAGGTCTTTGGCGCTATAACACCGACGGTTGGCACCAAGAAACGCAGGTCACTGGTATTGTTAATTCAATCTATCAGGAACCCAATGGCACTCTCTGGGTGGGCGGGCTAGATGTCGTTTGGCGTTATGACCAAAATGGTTGGCAACAGCTGACCGGCTTTGCCGGTTTAGTGTGGCAAATCCACCGCGATTTGGATGGCACCCTCTGGCTAGGTACTGAGAATACCGATATTCCCTGGTGGGTACCGATGAAACCACCAGAAGCAGATGGTGCCCTCTGGCGCTATGACGACGATGGTTGGCAACAACAAACTCAGGTCACCGGTTTAGTTTGGCAAATCCACCGCAGTTCGGATGGCATTCTCTGGGTGTTTGAACAAAATGGGCTCTGGCGATATGATACTGATAGTTTCCAGCCAGGACCAGAGGTGGCGGGAGGTTTAGGTTCTTTCTATCAAGATAAAGATGGTATTCTCTGGGCCGGTAGTTCGGCCGGTCTCTGGCGCTATGGGACTGACGGCTGGCAACACGTCCCCCAAGTTATCGGAGGTATTGGTTCTTTACGAGCTTTCTATGAAGATAAAGACGGAACCCTCTGGGCCGGAGGGAAGAATGGACCTTGGCGTCGAACTAAAGGTGGTTGGGAATCTTACTCCGCAGGCACAGGTGAAATCTGGACTCTCAGTACAGATAAGGATAATACTCTATGGGTGGGAGGTCCGGGCGGATTTTGGCACTATGATAGTAGTGGTTGGCAACCCATATCCCAGGTCACCGGGATGGTGTCTACAATCTATGAGGACATGGATGGCATATTGTGGCTGGGTGGATGGAATACAGTTCAGCGTTATGATGATGTTAATGGTTGGCAACAACAGACACTGAACTCAGGGTTCATTGAAATTATTTATAAGGATAAAAATGATACTCTCTGGCTGGGTGGTGGTAATGGTCTCTGGCGTTATCAGGCCGATGGCTGGCAACAACAACCAAAAGTTGCTAAAAATGTTCGCACTATCTATGAAGATCAAGCCGGTATCCTTTGGACTAGCAGTGAGAATGGTCTCTGGCGTTATGAGAAGGATGATTGGCAACAACAACAGATAAATAGTTCCATCTTTAGAATCTACCAAGACCGGGATGGTACCCTATGGGCATCTGGTGAGAATGGTCTCTGGCGCTATAGGGCTGATGGCTGGGAGCAACAAAACCAGATCATTGGCTGGATTTCTACCGTCTATCAAGACCGAGATGGTACCCTGTGGGCATGTGGTGAGAAGGGGGTTTGGCGTTATCAGGCCGATGGCTGGCAACTGCATTCGGAGAATACAGATGAAATTTGGGACATTTATGAAGATCAAGATGGCACCCTGTGGGCATCTGGTGAGAAGGGGATTTGGCGTTATCAGGTAAATGGCTGGCAGCTGAAAATTCAGATTAATAGTTGGATCACTTTTGAACATGAGGATCAATTTGGCAACCTTTGGTTAGGTGGAGAGGATGGAGTTTGGCGCAAGAGTGGTACTGGCAAGAATGAAGTCTGGTTCCATTTTGACCGACTCAATTATAATAAACAACTTGGATTGCCCAGCAGCCATGTTTGGGACATACACCCTAGACCCGATGGTTCCCTGTGGTTTGGAAGTACCAGTGGCCTGGCTGTATATAGACCCGACAGCCATTCACCTAATGTTGAAATTCTCTCCGTTGATGGTCAACCACACAGCCTATTACCACCAAATTATATTACCGGCTATTCAGCTCTCGCCTTCAAATGGGCTGCCGATGATATGGAAACGCTAACCGAATATATCAGCTACCAATATAAAATTGATGATGAAAAGTGGTTAAAAACCCCCATTCAGCAGGTAAATACCCCGGTTTTAAGTGATGGTCAGCATACTTTTTTTCTACGTGCCGTCGACTATGATGGGAACCCAAGCCGGATTGTTACCTTCGATTTTACGGTTGATACGGTCCGGCCCAGCGTGCTGATCGCCAAGCCGGTGCCTAACCAGGTGGTGGGGAATAGTGTTGAGATTCTCGGTTCTGTTCTGGACAATGATCTGTCTCAGTTTGAAGTGGAATATCGTTCTCTGGTCACCGACGTCTTTCAGCCGATTGCCAGCGGTGATAAACCTCAAACCTCCTCCATTCTGGCCGATTGGAAAACCCAATCTCTGCCCGATGGTGAGTATCAGCTTCGGGTGACAGCTACCGATCAACTGGGACACAGCAAACAATACCAGGTGGACATCACTGTGGATAATACGCCACCAGTTATCTTACTGCAGACGCCTGCTGCCGGGCAGAAACTGAGCGGTAACCTGAACATCACCGCTCAGGTCAGCGACCTGCATCTGCAGCAATACCGATTGAAATATACCCAAGACCTGCCGCTGACGTCAAAAAGCCAATGGGAATCCATTCCAACTTCATTAGAATTCTTATCTGCCAACCCGACCCAAATTAGTCAAACCTGGAACAGTGCGGATATTTTTGGCCCCACCCTGGTTCGTTTACTGGTCTTGGACCAGGCCGGCAATCGGCAAACGGCCCAGGCCTTGATAGACTTGAACAACCTCACGGCTAAACCCCGGGTCCAAATCACCTACCCAACAGCCGAGGCCGTGCTCTCCGGCCTAGTCCGGATCCAAGGAACAGCTAGTGACCCCACCTTAACCAGCTATACTATTGAGGTTGAAAGTCAGCCCAAGCCGACGAGCTGGACCACCATTACCTCCCAAGGCACTGTGGTTAATTTCGGCGAACTGGGGGCCTGGGATACGACGGCCGTTTCGGATGGGGACTACCGTCTACGGCTCAGCGGGCTGGATAGCAACGGATACCAATCGCAGATTTTGCTGTCGGTACAGGTCGATAACACCCCACCAACCGCCGTGATCCAAAGACCGGAACAGATGGTCAACGAGCGTTGGATTGCCAGCGGGACGATTGCTATCCGGGGTATGGCCAGTGACCAAAACCTGAAATCCTACCGATTGGAATACGGTTCAGGCCTTAATTCTAATGTCTGGCAAGCGATAGCAGGAGTGTCACAGGACTCAGTTGAGGATGTAGTGCTGCAGGAATGGGATACCACACGCTTAGCCGGTGGTGAATATACTCTGCGCCTGACAGTAACCGATCAAGCCGGCTTGAGCAGTGAGTCCCGGCTGAAATTGATTCTGGATAACCAACAAGCTGGAGCCGAGTTGATGGCGCCCAGCCAGAATCAATATGTCAATAGTCAAGTAGCCATCATTGGCACAGCCAGTGACAAAAACTTCAAAGGGTATCGCCTAGAATTAGGTGACGGCAAGGATCCGGCTAGTTGGCAAGTTTTGACTCAAAGCCCAACCATTCGTCAGTCGGAGGTTCTTTATAACTGGGATACTACTGGTTTGGATGGCCAATACACCTTGAAGTTAGTGGTGGAAGATTTTACCAACGGCCAGGTGGTAGTCAAGCGACAGGTTATGGTGGACAATACGCTGCCGCAAGCCCAGATTACCCTGCCTGAAGCGGGCGCCATCGTCAGTGGCAATCTGCAGATCGTTGGCACAGCTAACGATGCCCATTTCAACTCTTATCTACTGGAACGGGGCAGCGGAATTAATCCAGCGGCCGGTGATTGGCAACCCATCGAAGGGGTTAGCATTACTGGAGTCAACAAAGATGCTCTAAGACGGTTTGCTACGACTACAGTAGCTGATGGTATTTACTCTCTCCGCTTAAAAGTGGAAGATAAAGTGGGGCAGATTTCGACCGCTCGTCGTACCATTACCATCGATAATAATCCGCCCCAAGTTATGCTTCAATCCCCGACTCAGAATCAATATGTCAGCGGTCAGGTAGCCATTACCGGCACCGCCAATGATCAAAACTTCAAAGGATATCGACTAGAGTTAGGAGTTGGTCGTAATCCGGACCACTGGCAGGTTCTAACCCAAAGTTCAACCATTCGTCAGGCAGAAGGGCTTTATAACTGGGATACTACTGGCCTGGAAGGCCAATACACCTTGGGGCTAGTGGTGGAGGATTTCACCAACGATCAGGTGGTAGTCAAGCGACAGGTTATGGTGGACAATACGCCGCCGCAGGCCCAGATCACCTTGCCTGAAGCGGAGGCTATCGTCAGTGGCAATCTGCAGATCGTTGGCACAGCTAGCGATGACTACTTCGACTCTTACCTGCTGCAACAGGCCGAGGGGGCTAACCCGGCGGCCGGTGATTGGCAACCCATCGAAGGGGTTAGTGTCAGCGCAGTCAACCAGGGAACGCTGAGACAGTTTGCCACCAGAACGCTGGCTGACGGCGTTTACTCCCTCCGTTTGGAGGTGACAGATAAAGTGGGACAGATTTCGACTGATCGTCGCACCATTACCATCGACAACACCCCGCCCCAAGTTACACTGCAGTCGCCGACACAGAATCAGGTTATCAGTCAAACTGTCGAAATTATAGGCATAGTCAGTGATGCCAATTTAGAGCAGGTGCAAGTTTTCTTTCGACAGTCAGGCAATTGGCGATCTCTCGTCACTGTTCAAGGGGCAACGGTAGGCAATCGGCTGGCCAAATTGGACACGGTCTCACTGAAAGATGGAGAATACCATCTTAAATTAGTCGCTACTGATAGAAGCGGCCAACCACCGACTGAACTTGCACGCAGCGTAATAGTGGATAATACGCCACCGCAGGCCGAGATCAGCCAGCCGCGCAATAACGACCAGGTAGGACAGGTGTTGATGTTGTTCGGCACAGCGAGCGATGCCAACTTCAAATCCTATCGGGTTGAATTTGGGGAAGGGGCCTCGCCCACCATTTGGGCACCGGCATCCACGCGGGATTTTCAAACTTCGGTGGAACAAGGCGAATTATTGCAATGGCTACCAGGCAAGCGCAGCGGAGTTTACAGTTTGCGGCTGACAGTAGAAGACCAGGTGAAGCAGCAGGGACAGGCACAAGTCAGGATCTCAATAACATCTCTGACGGAGAAAGTCAGGGGCGGAGATGTCAGTTCGGCTGACGGTGGGGTTGTCCTCTACCTGCCACCCAACAGCCTGCAAAAAGACACCATTGTAACCGTTAACCGCATTCCTTCATCGGCTATTAGCTGGCCGCGGGGCAGTAGTTGGCAACCTTTGGACCTAGTCTACCAACTGGAGGCTGATCCGCTACAATTGGCCGCCATCAAACCGGCCACCTTGACCATCTCCTATGGTGGAGCAAGTCTAACGCCGGGCCAACAGCCGATTATATTCCGTCAAGTAGACGATAGTCAGCAGTGGCAGTTGATTGGAGGGGTGGTGAATACCAGCCAGCAAACTGTCAGCACGGCCATTCACCAGTTGGGACGATACGGAGTGATGGAGATAGCGCCGGTTCGAGCGGATAGCTCGGCCCAACTGTTGAAGGAGAGCCTGACCTGTCAGCCCCGGGTATTTTCACCGATCGGTCACCGAGCTCCCAATACCGAGACTACCATCTCCTTTCAACTGGACAAATCAGCCCAGGTCAGTATCAAGGTCTACAACGTGGCCGGTGGATTGGTCAACTGGCTGACTGAAGAGCAGACCTTCTCGGAGGGGAAAGTTGCCCTACCCTGGGATGGCCGCGACCATCACGGACAAGTGGTGCCCACTGGCTTGTATATCGTGGCGGTTGCAGTTGGCGGTGAGACCCAGACCAACGTGGTCAACGTCTGGAATCAGTAAGAATCAGAACCCAGGTGAAACTAACCTGGAGTGTGCTGTCTTCTGAAAGCAAGAGGTTTTTTAGGTGGGTGCACTGGCTGATGGCTAAGGTCGCGAAAAATGTCGTAAGGTATCCATTTCAGGTACAGCGACTCAATTCCATTGTGATAGACCATCATCAATCTCAAGGTGTTTTTTTGAGTACAAGAGTTCGACTGGCACCAGTTTTTCTATTGAGGTTTTTCAGCCACGCCTCCTCTTCGTCCAGTTCTTTGATTCCACATAGAATCGTAATGCGAGAACAACTGAAAATACGGGCCATATGACTGATACCTCTAGGACCGAGTTTCGAGGCTTCAACCCCGGCAGATAGATGCCGGTTTCTCTCTGGAAGATGTGGGGGATAGCTCTTGCATTCGCAATTCGATTTATACTACGACAAACCTACCGAGAAAGCCTCTACGAGTTCAGATATTTTCCCGGCCGAAGATCCTGCCTCTTCCTACAACATCCTACCAGGTCAGGTCAAGGACCAAAAAGAACAAGTCGGTACTAGACCAAGTCGCAGTAACTCCAAACTTCAGTAACTCCAAGTAATGGCTGAAAGCCAGTATCAATGAAAGCCAGTATCAAAAAGCTGGTATCAAGCGGAACGCCTGTAATTAGCTGAGATTCGATCTTGGATCGTTGTTGGTGAGGCTGAAAGTTTATTGACGCCTTGACACATTTTAATAATCCTAATATCCTAGATACCCTGGTTGTCCCGATCTCGGGATTATTTGAGATTGTCGACCCCAACAACTAATATGTGTAAGTTGACACTTATGGTTAAAGGACTATATGAAGAAATTGTTATTGGTATCTTTCAACCTTATCCTGGCTGTCTGTATAATCCAGACAACAGGGGAGCCTAAAACGCCGTCAGGTACTTCCGGTACCGGCAGTGCTAATCCGAAAATTGCGGCCGCCTATCAGGGAACCAAGCAGGTTGCCGTATACGCAACCCTGAAAGACTATGAAGAAGCTAAGGGGATCAGCATAACCAAATTTGGAGAAGCGCCATCGTTGGCTGCAAAGGTATCAGCGGGAGAAATTCCGTCAGTAGAAGAGAGGCTGCCTGAAGAGCCACTTGTAGTCCTACCAGCTGACAAAATCGGCAGTTACGGTGGGAATCTCGTCAATCCCCATATGGGAAATATCGATTTTCTCGAAGATATGCTCCGAGAGTTTCCTTTGATGTTTACCAATGACCTGAAGCGTATCGTTCCTAACATTATAAAAGATTGGGTCGTAAACCCGAGCGCAACAGAATACACTTTTCACATCAGAAAAGGCATCAAATGGAGCGACGGCGTTGCGTTTACCTCCGATGCTTTCCTCTTTTGGTATCAGGCCTATGCGATGAATATGGAGCTGAATCCCCACGGAATATCTCACTTCAAAGACGGTAACAACAAGATGGGTATAATGACCAAAATCGATGACTATTCCTTCAAAGTGGGCTTTTCAACACCGAATGGAATCATCCTCGAAAAGATGTGTCGGTTCCGCCCGGTGCCCTATCTGCCGGGGCACTACCTGAAACAGTTCCATCCACTCTATTCAGACCCAGCGCAGGTTGAGAAACTGGCCAAAGACGAAGGTTTTTCCAGTTGGGTCGAGCTATTCAACAATAAGCGATACTATTTTGACAATCCGGACAGCCCTACCATCTTTGCGTGGATGCCCACCAATAAGGCAAATGCGCAGGTGCATATACTGGAGCGGAATCCCTACTTCTGGGCCATTGATGCTGCTGGCAACCAGCTGCCCTATGCTGATGGCGTACACCGGGTAAACCTCGGCAACCAAGAGACCATTGTACTCAAAGCTCTGGCTGGCGATGTCGATTATGTCCACCCATACGTTCTCGGGTATGACAAAAACTACCCTCTCTTTAAACGAGAAGAGGCAAGAGGCAAGTACCGGATTATCACCCAGGGTGGATGGTCTACATTTTTAGGCTCCCTAATGTTCAATATGAACAGCCCTGATACCTTGCTGAAGAGGCTTTTCAACCAGAAAGATTTCCGTATCGCTCTTTCGGTCGGCATGGACAGAAACGCCATGAACGAGGTCGTGTTCAAAGGGCAGTATACCCCCTCTCAGGCCGGGCCGCCGGTCGGACCACCGTACTACGGAGAATCCGGCAAATTTAAGCAGTACACAGAGTACGACATGGACATGGCAAACAGCATCTTGGACAAATTGGGCCTGAAATGGAACGACGGAAAGACCACTCGGCTCAGACCTGACACCGGCGCGCCTCTAGAGATTGTGGCTATCGTCAATACAGACTGGACCCAGACAATCCAAATCTGTGAAATCATGAAAGACAATTTTCAAAAGCTAGGCATAAACCTCATTCTCAAGCCACTGGCACAACAATTTTTTGGCGAAAAAAGGGATGCGCGGGATTATCAGATTGCTATAACGACCATTGGCTTTGGCGGATCCAAAATGGACTTTGCCAGTCTCAACGGAGGAGCTGTGCCGAGAAGCCCAAACTGGAGCGTAAGTCCCGACTGGGGACTCTGGATCATGAGCGAAGGAAAGGACGGTGTGGAACCGCCGGATGACGTAAAGAGGTTGGCTGAGATCTCGAAATCGTTTGTGCAGGAATCGGATGAAGTTAATAGGCAGAAACTCGAAGCTGAAGTGTTCGATATCCATGCCGAGAATCTGTGGTATATATCATCGCTAAAGCAGCCCGGAGATCTTCCGCAGGTGTTCTATGTCCCCGTTAGCCGCAGACTGGTGAATGTCTCAGATCCCGTAGCGGGTGAATGGTATTACGCTGTTCCCGAGAGCTGGTCGATAGACGAATAGGATTAGCTTGCTGAAATCAACAACACACCTCGATAGCGAAATGACGAGGGCAAGACGGGAAATCGCCCTTTTTTCTTTTATAGCGGAGGTCGCCTACTGAATGTATAGATTTATCCTTAGAAGAATTCTGCTCATGATTCCGACCCTTTTTGCCCTGAGCATTATATCGTTCATAATTATCCAGGCGCCCCCAGGTGATTTTGTGGACTCATATGTGGCACGCCTTCGTGCTCAGGGCGATTACATCGAAGAGGAGAGGATCGAGTCATTGCGTGCGCAGTATAGCCTGGACGATCCAATGATGACTAGATACTTCAGATGGTTCGGAGGAGTGCTACGCGGGAACTTCGGCGTATCCATGAATTATAATCAGGCGGTTACGAGTATTATACTTGATAGACTCCCTTATAGTTTTCTTATTACCCTGCTGTCTCTGTTTCTCGTTTACTTGATCGGCATACCGATAGGTATATTATCCGCAGTTAAGCAATACTCTGCCTGGGATTACATAGCTACCACGGTCGGGTTTATCGGATTGGGAACCCCCGGTTTCCTCCTGGCACTGCTCATGTTGTGGATTTTATATTCGTTAACGGGAAATGCCGCTATCGGGCTATTTTCCACCGAATACTTAGGCGCCCCTTGGAGTTGGGGCAAAGTTGTCGACCTGATAAACCATCTCTGGCTTCCAGCCTCTATTGTCGCTTTTACAGGTACGGCCAGTCTTATCCGGACCATGCGGGCAAACCTCCTCGATGAGCTTGAGAAACCGTACGTGATGGTGGCCCGTGCAAAGGGCCTGAAGAACCTCACCCTGCTCTTCAAGTATCCTTTTCGCATAGCGATCAACCCGATCATCAGCATGATCGGTTGGACGCTTCCGGGGCTTATCACAGGAGAGATGTTGGTCTCACTCGTTCTCGGTCTTCCTACCCTGGCTCCCCTCTTCTTGGAGTCATTAAGGATGGAGGATATGTATCTGGCAGGAGGCATCGTATTTGTATTAACGCTTTTCACTCTGGTAGGGACGCTCGTCTCAGACATACTCTTGGCGGTAATAGATATTCGCATTAGAGAAGAGACGTAATACTTGTGCGTGGTAAAAAAGAGGATCGAGTAGTTGTAGCATCACAGTGGCAACTGATCAGGTGGAAGTTCAGTCGCCACCGCATGGCTGTGGTGGGGTTGATCGTGCTCGTCTTGTACTATCTGGCGGCCATTTTTTCCGAATTTATCTCACCATACGATCCATATGAGTATGATGAGGCGTTCGCCTACGCGCCACCGCAAGTCGTTCGGTTTAGAGACGATCAGGGGAAATTCCACTTGAGACCTTTTGTGTATCCGATAAAAAAGGAGTTAGACAAAGTCACTTGGGAGGTACTCTACGTCGAGGACAGAACCCGTAGGCTGGAATTGCGCCTGTTCGTCAGAAACTGGGAGTATAATTTTTTGGGAGTCATTAAATCTGATTTACACCTATTCGGCGTTGACAAAGGCATGCTCTCAATTATGGGAAAAGATACGATGGGCAGAGATCTTTTCTCCAGGATAATCTTCGGTTCGAGGATATCGATGACGGTTGGTTTGCTGGGGATTGCGATCAGTTTTTTCCTAGGATGCCTTATTGGAGGTATCTCCGGTTTAAAAGGCGGTGTCACCGACACCATAATTCAGCGTATTATCGAATCCATACGCTCCATCCCAACGCTTCCGCTTTGGATGGCCCTTAGTCTGGTAATGCCGGATAATTGGTCAATTCTAAAAACCTATTTCGCCATCATCATGATTCTGTCGATTGTCGGTTGGACGGGTATCGCTAGGGTTGTACGCGGTAAATTTATGGCTTTGAAATCTGAAGATTTTATAATGGCAGCTAGGTTGGATGGTTCAGGAAATGGTCGATTGATTTTCCGGTATATGCTACCCTCGTTTAGCAGTCATATAATTGCCAGTTTAACGCTTTCAATCCCTGGCATGATTCTAGGTGAGACCGCGTTGAGTTTTATCGGACTCGGATTACAGCCGCCGGCCATTAGCTGGGGGGTACTGCTTAAGGATGCCCAGTACGTAAGAGTGCTGGCACAATCACCGTGGATGCTGTTCCCGGCTCTTTTTATCGTTGTCAGCATACTGGCGTTCAATTTTGTTGGTGATGGATTGAGAGACGCCGCTGACCCGTATGCTAAGGTGTGATGAATAGGTTTTATGGATAAGAATACTGTTCTTGAGATATCAGATCTACATACTCATTTCAAATCGAAAGAGGGTACTGTACGAGCAGTAGATGGTCTCAGTCTTAGCCTATACGAAGACGAAGTGCTCGGGATTGTCGGCGAGTCGGGATGCGGTAAGAGCGTGACGGCACAATCGATTCTCAATATCCTCCCCAAAAATGGGAAAATAGTCAGCGGCCAAATAACCTACTTCAACAAAGGGCAATCGCAAGAGATCACAAGCCTTCTTCCTGAGTCAAAGGAGATGAGAAGTATACGTGGAAAAGAAATTTCCATGATATTCCAAGAGCCGATGACCTCGTTTAGCCCGGTTCACACCATTGGCAATCAAATAGTGGAGGTTGTGGAGTTACACCGTGACGACGCTACAATCGATGCCAGAGCTCAGGCGATTAATATGCTCGAGTTGACCGGTATGCCGAACGCATCTGAGATAATCGATGCCTATCCACATAATCTTAGCGGCGGGATGCGCCAAAGAGCAATGATAGCTATGGCACTGTCCTGCCATCCGAAAATCCTCATAGCAGATGAGCCCACGACAGCTGTTGATGTGACAATACAAGCACAGGTTCTCTCCCTTATGCTGGACATGCGGAACGAACTGAATATGTCAGTCATCATCATCACCCACGATCTTGGTGTTGTGGCCGAAACTACCGACCGGGTAGCTGTAATGTATCTCGGAAAAGTGATGGAAATTGCCACTGTATATGAGCTGTTTGACAGTCCGAAACACCCGTACACTCAGGCGCTTATTAATTCCGTGCCCAAAACATCCGGCGAAATAACGAAACTGGTTCCCATAACAGGAACCGTGCCGAATCCCTACAACATTCCGGCCGGGTGTCCCTTTCATACAAGATGTCCGGATTTTATCCCAGGTGTCTGCGACGAGGAATCCCCAATAAAAACTAATATTTCTGCTGATCACCAGGTATGGTGTTTCAAGCACGCCGACGAGAAAAAACAGGAAAACTGATTTGGATAGGATACTAGAAGTAGAAAACTTGAAAAAGTACTATCAACGGATAAAGGGATTCTCGAGAAAAGTCATCGGAACCGTCAAAGCCGTGGACAGTTTGTCGTTTTCCATAAACAAAAAAGAGACCCTTGCCCTTGTTGGCGAAAGTGGCTGTGGAAAAACCACAATAGGCAGATGCATTGTCAGGGCCGTTGAACCAACCGACGGTAAGATGTCCTTCTTCGATAGCGCCGGCGAAAAAAAAGACCTGTTGTCACTGGATTTTGAGCAGTTAAAGCTGATCCGGCGGGACATTCGGATGATCTTCCAGGATCCGTTTGCCTCCCTCAATCCCCGAATGACACTGATGAACATAATCGGCGAGCCGTTGAAGATTCACCGAATTACGAAAAGTAGTGCGGAGCTAAAAGATCGTGTGGCCGAATTATTGAAGATGGTGCATCTCGATCCGGATTATATGAATCGTTACCCCCACGCATTTAGCGGCGGCCAGCGACAGCGTATAGCCATTGCCCGGGCGTTGGCTTTGGAACCGAGCCTCGTAATCGCGGATGAACCTGTCTCGGCTCTAGACGTTTCCGTACAGGCACAGATTCTCAACCTGATGAAAGAGTTGCAGGAAAAAACTAATCTCGCCTACCTTTTTATCGCGCATAATCTCGCTGTTGTGCGCTACCAAAGCGATCGGATCGCAGTCATGTACGTGGGGAAAATAGTGGAGCTTTCTGATAAAAACCAAATATTCAATCGGCCACAACATCCGTATACCGAAACCCTTCTGTTAGCGTCGCCAAATCCCAATCCCCATGAACGGCATGATAAACTGCACCAGGTAAAGGGTGACATTCCAGATCCAGCTAACAGACCGACTGGTTGCGCCTTTCATCCACGGTGCAGTTATGCTCAAGAAAAATGCAAACATGAGACGCCGCATCTTATAGACGTATCGGACGAAAAAACTGAGCCTCATCTCGTTGCCTGCCACTACTGGGACGAACTGAATTTACTGACTAAATTGCCCACACGCCATCCTGAAGCGTAATCCAAGCTGTAGTGTGAAGCTTCAATGTTTTGTATTTGGCTAGTCAGGTTAGACACAAGGAGAGCCAATTACAGTATTTTGGAGAGGAGTTGGCAGCGTCTGAAGTATGTGGTGTTATTGATTGGATAAACCGCAACTAAAACTGCGAATATAAGTAACGAATTTATCGCGACTGATTATCACATTTATCACCACTAGTGACCATAACTAACGTCGATGCTAAAGATACAAGGAGAGTAACCGATGAAAAAACTCGAGAATAGAATTGCCATTGTCACTGGTGCAAGCCAGGGTATTGGAAAAGCAATTGCACTCGACTTTGGCCAACAAGGAGCTAAAGTCGTTGTTACCGCCCGCACGACGGATGCAATCGAAGCCGTAGCTAATCAACTGAGAGAAATGAGCACAGAGGCTCTCGCTATAACTGCGGACCTGGGTATTGAAACGGACATTAGGCGTATCGCTGAGGAGACAGCTAGAAGATTTGGAGGCGCCGATATACTCGTTAACAACGCGGCTATCATTCACCCGCGACTTGATCTGGTAGACTTCGACACCAATTTATGGCGACAGGTCATCGACGTAAATCTAATCGCACCAGCGTTGCTTACAAAATCTGTGTTGCCTTCCATGATTAAGAACCGGTCCGGAACTATTCTCAACATTTCAAGTATCGGCGGGCGAAAGGGTGGCAAAGGACGTAGTGCGTATCGAGCGACAAAAGCAGGATTGATCAACCTAACTGAGAGTATCGCTGCCGAAGTGAAGGCGTACGGCATCGATGTGAACTGTATCTGCCCGGGTGGTGTTGATACGGAAGGATTCCGGCAGGCATTCGACAGCCGAGGCAGAGAACAAGACCCGAAACTGATGTGCCCGGAAGAGATTGCAGAGCTTGCTGTATTTATGGCATCTGATGCGAGTTCAGCAATTACAGGCGCCGCCGTTGATGCCTTTGGCGAAACCAATCCTCTGTTCAGCTAAGGTGACGACAGCGTGACATCTAGGAACCGATCGGCCGGTGGTGTTCCAAAGTTCATGTTGGGCAATATTGTTGTCTTTTCTGTCACGGGACTGTTGGGCAACTTTGCACGTTCGATGGTTTTTCCTTATGCCTCTCTGTATATAATGGCTCTTGATGGGAATGCTAAAACCATCGGTTTTGTCAACTTTCTCAGACCGCTTTTAGGCCTGATTCTGTTTCCCATCGCCGGCTACCTGGCTGACAGAAAAAGCCGAATTAAAATGATTGTACTGAGCAACTATCTTTCTGCCGCCTTTATCCTAATGTATGTTCTGGCTCCGAGGTGGGAGGTAATCGCTGTTACAGCTTTACTGCAAGGTACAACGGTTGTGGGATTTCCACCCCGCTCTGCCCTCATTGCTGATTCGCTGTCTCCTGAAGACCGCGGTCGAGGCATTGCAACAATGAGCACCATCTCGAGCATCTTGTCTGTTTTTGCCCCCTATTTAGCGGGTGTCATGGTTGACATCTACGGTCCAAATACCGGCGTTCGAATACTCTATAGTGTGATGATGTTTCTGTACCTTGGCGCCGCACTGATACATTTTCGTTTTCTCAAAGAGACCGTAGCTGATACTGGTGAGAGAATTACAGCTCATTCTCTCGCCCGCATACTGAGGACTGCGTATAGTGACATGCCTGGGATGTTGAAACAATTACCTCGTTCCGCCAAAGCACTGGCGGGTGTCATTATCTTGAGTTTTATGGCTAACGGCGTGGCGTCCCCTTTCTGGGTAGTCTATGCCACTGAGCGGATTGGCCTCTCGCCATCAAGATGGGGGTTAGTTCTACTCTGCGAGGCGGTACTGAGAATTATAATGTACATTCCAGGCGGATATTTAGTAGATCGCTGGGGACGAACCGTGTCACTATTTTCGGCTTTGTTGCTTTCACTCGCATCAGTTTTGCTGTTTGTTTTCACTAGCAGTTTTGCAGGAGTTCTCTGCGTACGGTTTATCATCGGCATAGCATCTGCTATCTCTATTCCGTCTTCCACAGCGCTGATGGCGGACATGATTCCAAGGAAGATACGGGCACAGGTCATGTCGGTACTGGGACAAGGTGGATTCATGATTGGCGCGGCCGGCGGTGGAACCGGTGGCCCCGGAGTTGGCGTGCTGGTCACGATTCCACTGATGATGGCCTCTTTGGCAGGCGGTTATCTCTATACTCAAAACCCGGCCTATCCGTGGATCTTTGTCCTCATTGTGACAATAGTTTCGATCGTCCTGACGGCCCTGTTCATACGTGACATGAAAAAGGCTGAGATCTAAAGATGATCCTTTAAGCGCAACCCTCCACCCAGTTGCAGCGTTGTGCCAGCGTGCGACTGTACTCGCCATACCAGGCTAGTTTCCGCTTCTTAGCCCGGCTATTTGACGGCTCCCCAACAACCACATATCGGTGGGATCGTCAGAGCACAATCGCACTGGGGGAGACGATCACCGCCCAGGGTATCCTGGAGCATTAAGGAAATCGAGATCGATCAGATAAGAGGTAACACCTCCCAGGCACAAAAAACAAAAACGGTTCATCAGGGCCTTGGACTTTGGCCGGCTCTGACCACTCCGCAGATCTTCCAGGTTTTTCGGCAACAGCTCTTATTCTGTCTAGATGAGCACGCTCACCTTAGCTCCGAGTTACTGAAGCCCCTCAGCGCCTTCAACAACAAACGCTTCGACGTTTTTAACACGAACTGTAACCACCTGGCCCTACCAGGAAAAACAACCTCAACAGTACGATAATTGATCCGACGGCTACAGGCGGGGAAATTTGACACAGTTACAATCATCTGGAATAATGAAAAGCTACACTGCAAACGTTAGGAGAATCTGAAGTTGAAACCGTATTATTATGGCAATATCCTTGAACTGACTCTACTAGGCCTAAGTCTCTTTTTCCTATCCTCCTGTCAGGATCAGGGTGGTACAGAGCGGTCTCAATCTACTAGAATCTCAAACCAAAAGTCAAATCTGCCCATAGACCTTCCTCGTCGAGAGGTCTTCGTGGTCGATCAGATTTTTCGCTATAGTGTAGTTGATAACTTTAATCTATGGATGCCCGGTCCACCGAGCCCAACACGACAGGGCCTGATCATGGATTCGCTATGGTATATCGATCAGGAGACAGGTGAATGGATTAACTCCCTAGCACTAAAACCACCAACCTATAACGACGATTTCACTCAGATGACAGTCACCCTGCGGCCGGGTATTTATTGGAGTGACGGCGTCGAGTTTACCGCTGACGATCTAGTCTTTACTGTTAACAACCTCAAAGACCATCCGGGTATGAATTGGTCGACCGAACTCAACCTTTTCGTTAAGTCGCTGCAGAGGGTCGACCAGCAAACGGTCGTTTTCCAACTAACACAATCGAATCCTCGATTTCACTATTATTTCACTGTCAGGTATAACGCAATCTGGATGCAAGCCAAGCACATCTGGCAAAGTGTCGAAGATCCGATGTCATTCAAATTCTACCCGCCAGTTTCTCTGGGTGCCTACGAAGCGATGGATTCAGATCCCTCAGGCTATTGGGAATGTTTCAAACGCCGGTCGGACTGGCAAAGAACCACCCCCGGTATCTTGACCGACAAACCCGGTCCCGCTTATATAATGACTATTTATTATGGGGGTAGCGACCGAAACGCTATCGCCATGAGTCGGCACGAATTGGATTTATTAAGGAATGTAGACTATGAAGCATTTCAGGCCTTGCTGAAGAAGACGTCAACAGCGCGTCCATGGTATCAAGATTTCCCGTGGGCCTATCCCAATGAACTGGATGCCCGCTACCTAGGCTTTAATCTGAACAGTGATACACGACTCAAAAACAAGGACCTCCGTTGGGCCCTGGCCTTGGCGCTCGATATTGTCGATCTTCAGACGGAATATATTGGCGGGGTCGCCCGCGTTACGGCCATTCCGCAACCGGCCACCCCACTTCATATGGACCTGTACCACAACCCCTTGGAGGAGTGGTTGAAATCGTTCCAGATTGAGATTGAAGAGGGGCAATTTTACCATCCCTACGACGATTCTATTACGGAGCGGATCGCTGGCTGGGCCAGGGCACAAGGATACAATGTGCCAACAGATGCCAGTGAACTCCGTTTAATGTTTGGTACCGGTTGGTGGAAACACGACCCCGAAACTGCAGGTCGGTTATTGATCAAAAACGGATTCACACGTAACGAAGATGGCAAATGGCTGACGCCGGAAGGTAAACGCTGGTCGATTAAAATGATTGTTGCACCAGAAGAGATGGATATTTATCGGCTGGCGATCGGTGCACAGGATCAGTGGGCGGATTTTGGCCTTAAATTGGAATTGGAGACTTTAGCCTGGGACCAGTATGCAATGCGCAATCGATTGGGAGACTTTGAGGCCATCTCTGGCTGGGCCCAATCAGGTGGAGGCTTAGCCGTTAACGCTATCGGTGACAAGTGGCGTGCCATTTTCGGCTTACATTCGCGCTTCTTTGCGCCTTCAGGTCAATCGACAGCTGGGACCGGCAGTAGTAACACACTTCGAATTAAGTCCCAGGAACTAGACTTGATTATTGATGACTTAAGTCTTATTCATCCTGATGATCCAAAAGTGATCGAACTGGGGCAGGCATTCATGAAAATGTGGGTCGAAAATATGTACTCGATCGTTACCATCAGCTTTAAAAAGTTTATTACTGTCGACGAATACTATTGGACCGGTTTTCCCCACAACGATAACCCCTTTGCACAACCACTCTACTGGTTTGGTGGTGGTCGATTTACCTTTCAGTACTTGCAATCTATTCCGACAGAAATACAAAAACCGATGGTTAGATGATGGATTTCTCCGGCAGAACGGAGCTTGGTTTTTGTGTTGCTCGCGGTAATACCCTGCACGGGGCGTGTGCTAAGGCCGGATAACTTTGTTATCATATATCAAATGGTTGAAACCCAACGCAAACCAGAGAAATAAATAGTACCCTTAGACTAGCGCAAGGCGGTACTGCCTGCAACTGCGCGCTGAAAATAGATCGGTAGAGGTATGTGGTTGAGGATACAGTCAACCTGAGCTAGATGCAGTTTTTCCTGTTTAAGCCTGGCCGGCTAGGCTGATAGAAAGGTAAGATCTCGACCAAAGGAGATGTCGATGACCGATAAACTGAATATTCTATTTCTTTTCGCTGACCAAATGCACGCATTTGCAATGGGCTGTATGGGGAACTCCCAGATTCATACTCCGAATCTGGATCGTATGGCTGAGGAGGGGGTTCTGTTTAGAAACACCTATTCGAATGCCCCCGTATGTACCCCTTTTCGGGCAACTCTGGTTACAGGACAGTATGGATCACAGACCGACACGCTGAAAAATGGCAGCTACTTTCCAGATGGAACCCGCACTGTTGCTGCCGTTCTAAACGACGGGGGCTACCGGACCGGTTGGGTGGGTAAATGGCACCTTGGAGGCACCGGAAACGTTTGGATTCCACCCAAACTCCGAGCCGATTTCACGGAATTTGTGGGCTACCAGTGTTATAACGACTTTCTTCACAGTGTAAAGTTTTATGACGAAGAGGGCGAGGAGCACTGGTACGGAACACACCGAACAGAGGTAACGACGGATATTGCGATCGAGCGGCTGGAAGGGATGAAGGACGGGCCGTTTGCACTATTTGTATCTTATCAGAATCCACACTACCCTGAACAACCTGCATATGAATATGAACAGATGTATCAAGGCGTTTCCTTGACCAAGCGACCCAATTGCCAGAATGTCGATCCTTATACCCCAACCCATAGTCCACCCAGTCCTAAACCGAAGGAAAACGACCCGCTATATCAGAAATACGGCCGCAATTTAGAGGAGTACCATCGGCAGTATTATGCTATGGTTTCGCAGTTGGACGCCAACGTAGGGCGGATGCGTGAAGCGCTTAATCGGCTGGGACTTTCGGACAACACAGTAGTGGTATTTACTTCTGATCATGGGGATATGCAGGGCAGCCAAGGCCTGACCAACAAAGGCACTGCTTGGGAGGAATCGAGCCGAATTCCACTGATTGTGTACGTGCCAAATGGTGCCCAAGGATTGGTTTCGGAAGATCTGGTATCAGGCGTGGACTTCTTCGCTTCCTGTTTGGATTACGCTGGACTTCCGCCTGAACCTTCAGTGGAAGGCGACAGCTTTGCACCACAAACCCGCGGAGAGCAACAGGATCTCGATCGGCCGATCTTCTCTGAGATGAGACCGTGGTGTATGGTACGAAAGGGTGAGCTCAAACTGGTAGCTACCAAGGATCCATTTGAACCCACCCATCTATTCGACCTGGGAGTAGACGGCTATGAAATGAACAACCTGCTAGGTCATCCAGACTACACCAGCAGCGAGGAAAACCTTCTGGCGATTCTAAAGGATTGGTATCGACGGGTCAGTCCAGCAGGAAATAATCCTGACTAATTGGCTAAAAACGCATCTCTGATAACATCAGATCGACACGTCGCTGGGTCAATGTCGGAAGGATAAGGCTGATCATTAAAAGCTCCCGCCATTTGATGGGGCAGTTGAATCGGCCGCTCTACTCCACTGAGGATCAGAGGAGCTAAATTCGTAGAGAGCAGTCCACCATTAAAATCAGCGCGGATTGTTAATCCATTGCTTGCAGAGAATCGAAGTTATGCCGGGCTGGGCGGAGGGATGGTGTTGCTCGTTTTCATTCGTCCGAATACCTGTATCATATCAATTAGGTCAACGATTATCACCCTTTTTATGACATATTCAGCATTAGCGGTAGAAGCTAGTACATATAAACTGACCACAAGTTGGGCTAAGCTGAAGAGTCAATAAATAAGTTTGACTGAATTCGGGTGTAACTAGCTCATTTATTGATATACACCTTGTGCAGATGGCGAAACATGCCGCCGGGAGTGGATGTAAGGGCGCGGATCTTTAGTCGGAGTAATCAAAAACCAGTACGTCATCTACCAATGGACGGAGTGACTGCGTAGCGACCTCAATATGTTTTGGGTGTGGCAGATAGTTGTCGCGAGCCGCCTGATCCACGAAACGAACGATGAAGCCGTAGCTAAATCCGTGACTTTTACCTTCGGGGCTATTGTTGAGGCCGGCTGTAATATCTACGATACCAGAGATTTGTTCCTTCATTCCCATTAGTGCATCGGTCAGGCCTTGAAGTTGTTGATCGGTAGTATCTGGTTTCAGTTTAAGTAACACAATGTGTTCGATCATGATTGAAAATTCCTTTCGATAATAAGCCTAAAGTAAGCGTCTATAGAGCGATTACCTTTTTAAAAGGTAGAGGCATAGACTGAGATTAAATAATAACGGTTAAATGATAACTTATTCATAGCAGATTATGGTAATTGCCGCTTTGCTAGCGAGGCGACAGTTAATTGTCCATCATGTGTTTGATCGGCTATTTTTTACCCCCTCCGACGATCGCGCCATCCCCTTTCTCTAAGAGAATCCGTTGGTAAAAGGGAGAAATAGTAAAATAGTATATAGATACTACTTCTATAGACTGTTTCATGTCCGAAGAAGCAGGAAGGGGTTACTTCAGGATCACCATCTTGCGTGTTTGCCGATAACCGTCTACCTCTAGCTGATAGAAGTAGATGCCGCTGGCAACCTGCTCACCAACTCGATTCAGACCGTTCCAGTAGACGGCCCGGTCGGTAGTGTGGTAAAGGCCTGCTGGGAGTAGGCCCAACTCCAGTCGTCGAATCTGTAAACCGCTAGCATCGTAGATCTGGATACTGACTAGCGAACTTTGATGAAGTTGGAAGGGGATCCAGGTTTCAGGGTTAAAAGGGTTGGGATAGTTGGGTAGGAGTCGTGTCGCTGACGGGATAGGATTTAACCTCAGATCGACCTGGACCAGGCCTGCTTCGGTGTCACGGGCAGTAATGTTGACGGTTGAAAAGGCCATTAACTGCCTCTGCTGATCAAAAATCTCCAACTGTAGTTGATCCCCCTGGTTGACCACCGACTGGCGGTTCTGATCTACCAGAGCGATTCGCAATCGGTTCCGTGTCTCGATCAGACCGTGCCAACGAATCTGTTGGGTCTGTTGGTCGATTAACCGATAGGCAGTCGGCTGGCGGCTGCCTAATTGCGATGGCGTCGGGCTATCGATAACAAAGGCCCAGGTTATATCTGAGGTGGCAACAGGTGCAGTTATGCCATCCACCCAAATACGGCCAATAAATTCGGCTGATCGTGTAGGGTTATTGGCCGCATCTGCATCTGCCAGGTTGATAATATAGCCACGCCCACCATCGATAGAGAAATTATAAGCACTGCCTGAAGCATCAATCGAAGGAACAAAGGCTTTAAATTTTTGGCTGGCAGGGTCCACTCGAATAACGAAATTGACACTGACATCGGTATCAATGTCACTGATCTGCTCTGCCAGGCTGTAAGCCGTCAGATCAACATCAGGACGGTTGGGCAGGGCGATCATATTCAATCCTTTAACCAGACTGAGAGTAAAGGTGGATTCGGCCTGGCTAATGGCTAGTTTTTCTTTCAATTGGCTACGTGTTATGCCCTCTAAATCTTGGGCTACCTTATCGTAATCAGTATTTCCACTACTCTTGGTATGAACGTCTAGTGCTTTCTGCAACAAAGTTGTCTTCTGAGACAAGGTGGTAAAACTCGAATCAAAGCTGAGCAATTTAGCCGCCACGCTGAAATCAACTATAGTCGCATCTTCGATAGCTTGATTGAGTTGGGTCGTTTCGTTACTGGTTGGGGTTCCACCGAATAAAGTGGTGGCAAAATCTGTCAGCGTGCTGGCTCCACTCAGTGCTGCTTCAACATCAGATAGGGAAACTTCCAATTCCGTCGCCAGATCACTGGCCTCTACAGCAAAAGGCAAATGGTATGGCCCACTGTCATCCTTAACCCAGGAAATAGCCACTTTGACTTGAGTCAGTTGCAAATCAGTTGCTGGATCAGTACTAAACAGAGCCTTGACAAAAGTTTCGAAGCTGGTAGCACCACTCAGTGCATTTTGTACTGCCGGTGCATCAAAAGAGGTACTGGCCAAGCTATTTACCTTAAGGAATAAGTTATTGACAGTCACATCAGCTGGTAGTGAATAACTGCTGGTACCGACCGTCACATCAAGAGCTTGTGGACTCGAACCCGACACCGAGGAATCCTGAGTGAAGGTCGTGCTGGTGTCCTGTAGGATCGAGAGTTTAATCAAGTCCCCGATACTATAATTCATCACTCCGCCGGTGTCTGTCATTTTTAGGTTGCCCAAATTTAAGTTCCATTTCCCATCGCTGTCTGTAATGGCGGAGAGCGGAGAAGAGGTAGTTCCATTTTGCTGGACTATGAGTTTGATGTAGGCTCCACTGACAGCTGAACTCCCGTCATCGACTGTTCCATAGACAATATAGGGGGTACCAATGGCAACTTGTGCTGTCTGAAAGGTGTAAAAACTACCACTGTTGTTATCGGTGGTTGTTCCTGACGTAATAGTAAAATAGTAGGTTGTATCAGATGCCAGACTGCTCAGTTCAAAGACGTGAAGCCGTGCCGCAGTGTCTGGACTTGTAGCGGTTAGGCTACCGCTATCGGTGCCGTAATTAACAGATGTAGCTGCACTACTGTCAGTAAAAAAAGAGACCGTGGCTGAAGAACTGGTCAAATTGCTAACTGTCAGGTCGCTAAATGTTACTGCCAAAAGCAAGGTCGGCATACTAAAGAGAATCGAAATCAGCGTCATTAATCTCATGGTCGTTTTCATTCTCAATCCTCCTTACTTGAGCACCAGCATTTTTCGGACTTTATCGATCGATCCAGTCGATAGCCGATAAAAATAGACGCCGCTGGTCACCCATTCCCCTCGCTGATTTCGACCGTCCCAGTAAATGGCACGATCCCTGGTGGTGTGGTACCCGACCGGTTGCATACCTAGATCGATCTGTCGAATCATGCGGCCATCGCTGGCGTAGATCTCCAGCTGTACCTGGCCTTCCTGATGGAGCTGATAGGGAATCCAGGTTTCTGGGTTGAAGGGGTTGGGGTAGTTCTGCCCCACGTCGCTCTGCTGAGGGCCCAAAGCCGTAGTTACTTGCCCGGTTACATCCTGATGGTAGCGGATGGTAGTCAACTGCTGAATTGGCAGATCTTCGATCATCTGTCGGTGGATAATATCTTCTCCCAAAACGGAA
>JASMLX010000107.1:0-521 GCA_030748495.1 Candidatus Poribacteria bacterium
CCTGGAAACCAAGATCTAATACTCTGACGACCTTACCAAGCGAGTCAAAGATCTGGATCTGAACATTAGCAGCATCTTTCAACGCGTACGGAATCCAGGTTTCCGGGTTAAATGGATTTGGATAGTTTTGGTACAGAACCGAAGCCGCAATCAGTTCAGGTGTGGTAACCTCAAGCTGATAGTTCATTTTTGAACTCCGTTCTGTTTGATCATCGAGATGGACTAGTTGACCATCCATCAATTCTACCAAGAATGTACCTGTTGTCAGTGGTTTCAGCGACAAGCGAACGGTTTCCCGTATCGGCTCGGCGCTGGCGTGTGCAATCATCAACTTCTTCAGATCTTTTTCGGCTGTAACCGTCTTGTTAATCAAAAACCCATCTGTTTCAACAACCTCGACTGCCAGTTGCCTAGGATCGTATTTCAAATTAAATCCGTATCCTAGCACGTCAGCCTCGATTGTGACATTCATCTCTACCGTTTCACCAAACTCGATGGAAGAAGGTAATTGAGAGATATGC
>JASMLX010000107.1:531-23688 GCA_030748495.1 Candidatus Poribacteria bacterium
AGGGATTCAGCCAGAGGTGCAGCAGCGGCTTCTTCACCACCAACAGCGGCTTCTTCACCACCAGCAGCGGCTTCTTCACCACCAGCAGCGGCTTCTTCACCACCAGCAGCAGCCTCTCCACCACCAGCAGCCTCTCCCACAACATAATCACCATCATCGCCGTAAGCGACCCCTGCCGGTCCAAGCGGTGCCATAGTGACTAAGCCAAAGTTTTTGGCGATAAATTTGAAATCATCGATATCAACCGCCCCATTTCCATCAATATCAGCAGTTGCATCGGCTGTTCTGTAGAATTTGGCAAACTCTATGACGTCATTCAGGTCAATTTTGTTGTCTTCTGTACCGGCTTCGCCAGCAAAAAGCTCATCTTCAAATTCGCCAACTCCATCGAACTTACCATCCGCATTCAGATCGCGATAACCGTAGATCCGAACACCTGAAATATATTGACCCGGTCGAATTTCAATCGGCTTGCTAACCACAACATCCCTACCACTAATTTTGACCATTTCTCCGTTTTGCCCTCGGAGGTGGTGACTTGTTTTAGCTGTCAGGAAAAACATTCCGTTAGGAAGGTCTGTTAAGGTAAATTGACCATCAGCGTTGGTGTCCAATTGAATTCCAGGTTTTACTAGATCTGTATCTAGGGCTGCAGCCGGTGATGCCGGATCCGGATAACCGGGGAAGTGTCCCATACTACCTGGTTTCCGCAGTTCAAGCGTAACCGTGTCGCTATGATTGGCTTTTCGCCCTTGCAAACGAACAATCCCAGAAAGTTTTGTTGTCTCTTTTTTGATCGTCTCAATCAGAACCGTAGACGGACCGTGTGGGATATGCTTTTCACCTTCAGCATCGATAACCACTGTTTTTCGTCCCTCAGCAAAGGAGAAATTGATGTTGGAGTCGCCGACAGCAGTGGTTTTGAAAGTGGCAAATAGGAAGGGCTCATTAGCAGAAAAAGCTTCCGCTGCTTGCCCGGTTGAAATAGCGGAAAAATCAAGCTCTCCAGCAGCCAAGCTAACGTTAGCATTGACAGTTGGGCTCCATTCACCCATTTGTGCTCCTGTTCCCATCGGCCGATCAATGCGGAAAAATACACCTTGGTTTAACTTAACAGGAGTTCCATCTTTGTTGGCAAATGGGGGGGCAACAGTCAATGCTTTAGCCGCGTTATCGAAGTTTTGAATGATGCCTCGGGAGCCTCGTGCCGCACCACTAGTAATAATAACTGAGAATCCTTCATAATCCATTTCCTCTAAGTCGTCCGCGATCAGGACATTAGGACTATTAGCTTCTGACGTCGTATATCCGGTTTTAACCAGAATGTTAAATGGTACCGCTGGATCAGCGATCTCAATCGTTGCCGCGTTATAAGTTAAGTAGACTTCAATACCTGCAATGGGCTGGCCATTGGTGTCCAGTTTAACACCGACATCAAAATAGTCGCCCAGTGCACGATTACCTCCTGGAAATTCGATATCGACACTGTGGTTAGTTATGGTAATAGCACCAACACTGCGGGCAAAAATTTCTAATGAGTCAATCCGGAACTGAGAATTCGTTCCCTCCGGTGTTATTGGATTACCTTCGCTATCAACATCGGGATAGTATAATGCACCACTCTCGGGCTCAAATGATTGATCAAGGGTTAAAGTCCCGGTACCAGCATCATAGCCAGTAATGGTTCGGCTCTGTCCAGCAAAGTCACCGGCGGTCATAATCACTCGTGCCCCCAGGTAGAGGTCTGATTCATCCGTCAAACTGGAATCTACAATTTTGGGTGCGATAGGATCAGTAGTATTCCCGTTATTCGACCCGGATTCCGCAGTACCCGTTAATTTCGGGTTAACGTGACTCTTAATTTTGCTATTGTAGATGTTATTGACACCGCGCCCTGGATGAAATGGGTTCGGGATCTCCTGACCAGTGTCTGGATCTATTTTCTCTGAGCGATTGACTTCTAACCCTTCAACAGCAGAATCCATGACTGCATAGATGTAGTAGGTTCCGTCCGGAATAACAATCTTATATCCCGTCACTGTTGACGGTTTAACATCTATAGCCTGACCACCTATACCTGTAGCCGGCGGCGTAAAAGAGATCGTATCGGTCTGTGGATTATAACCAAGAATCGTGTGAGCCGAAGTAATAACTCCAGAAGTAAAGACCAGGCGCCGGTTGATATAGTAGCCTTTTTCCTTCTCGGGCAGATTCTCGTCGATTAGGTCTGTCGTCGACCCGTCTGCGCTTGGTTGCCCCAATTCGATGATGAGGTCATCCCAAATCGTGCTGTTTTCACCAGCCATCAAACCGTCAGAAGTTTCATTCAGCGGAAGATCTCGAGCAACAATCCCAGTGGCAGCATTTGAGTCCTGAAGACCGAGTTCTAATTCGCTGAGAGAAAGCGTTTTCCTGGGACTAAAGTACACGTCCACATTGACGTCTATCAGGGGGTCGGTCCACGATTCTAACCACTCAATCGTATATTGTGAAGAGACTTCATCGACCCCAGAAGGCGTTGTAATCAGAATTGAAGATTGTCTTTCAGGTATCAAACCACCAGATTGGTAACCTGCTTCTGGCTGCTGATCACCATCAGCATCAATCAAGGCATAGATATAATAGGTTTGGCTATCATAGATCGGTGCACCGGCGCGACCGACCAGGTGAAACAGGTAACGATCCCCATCTTCGTCCAGATCTTCGCTAATTGGATTGTTATTTATCTTGGTAAACGAAGTTGCGACGTCAAAGCTTTGTTGAAGCGTTAGTGGACCACCGACACCATTTTGACCTCGTAGATCGGTACTGCTATAGTATAGATCTACAGTTGCTGATTGATCATGATCGACATCCGTCCACATAATGGTATGGTAAGAATGTGGCGTCCGTGTAGTAGAGACCGGAATTGGGTCATCTATCCGAATAGAACTTTGGTGAGTAATATTGACGGTGTTGGCACTGCGCTTGGAGATTGAATCCCCATCTGCATCTTCAAGTACGACCCAAACTACGTACTCACCTTCGGCTAGATCAGCAATAACATCAGGTGAATAGTAATTCCACTCTCTGAAACCGTATTGCTGGTCCAGATTTAGGCCTGTTAATTGGCTCGTGGTGACAGCATCACCATCTTGATTTAAAGCGACCGCCTCTGTAGCGTTGGCACTTAATTGCGCTGAGTCAGAGAAGTCACCTGGATTGGCATCAACTGCCGATTTAGGGGCGTAGAAAATTCCGACTCTGGAAGTTTTGGTGTCGTCCCAATCCCCACCTTTCCAGGATACACTAATGGCTTCCGCACCTTCTGCCGGACCGGAATTCACCTGTCCAGTAACTTTCACTTCGGTTGGATAGAAGAACGGGTTGTGCTTAACCGTTATAAACGGCACCAAATTTGATAAGTCTGGATTAGATTCCTTTTGTTCCTCCTCAGTCAACCCTGCAATTACCAGTTTGCTGTATTTATCGTCGTCGTTAATATCTTCAACGACCGCATAAATATAGTAATCTCCTTCGGGTACGGCTAGTGAATTGGAGATACCAAAGCCTGAAGTTAAGTTCCAACTCACCTGGTCTGGCCCTGAGGGATCGAGGTTTTCACCAATGCTTACCGCACGGGTTAAATCGTTCGTATTGGCTTCCGGTGTAGCCGCTGATCTGATCTCGGCCACAGTGTTAAATAGCTTTTGTGACACATAAAGGTCAATCGTGCCAACACTGGCATTCCAGTCTGACCAATTAATCAGGTAATTCTTATGGTCAATAACGTCAGTATTACTGGCGGTATCAACAACTATCTGACTTCCGCTGGGAACGCGTTCTAGTAGGCCGGAATCATTCTCCGCAAGAAAGTGAATGTTCTTCAGTTTTACCCCTTTACTAACTGAGTAAGCGGCTTTTGACGACTCGTAGTAGATGCCATAAATGTAGTAGGTATCTCCTATATCCGTAGCCAGATTGGATACATCCCAGATTAAAGAGCCATCCGCACCATCTTTGCCTGAGGAAACTTTAGTAATTAGCGTTGTTTGATCCAGTACCTCGGATAAGGTTTGCAGACTCGGCAATCCATTAGCATAGCGTAATTCAACCTCAGCAGAAGCTAATCCATCATCCGTCCAGTCAATTCTAAAGGAGGTGTAAGCAACGTCGCTACCGGAGGTTGGTTGATCATTAGTACCTGGTAGGAAGACGATCTTACTAATGTTAACTGTGTGATCGGAAATGACAACGTAACTACCTGCATCATCCCCTAAAGGATCCAGATAGACGTAGTACCGCCCCATTGCCACCTCGCTCAACGGTTGCGGATCGAGGTGGTCCCAAGTCGCAGTCGAGCTATTTCCATCTAGACCTTGGGCAAAGGCGTAAACACCGTCCTTGGTACTTCCACCTTCGAAGAGATCTATAGTTTGATTGAGATTTGGTTTATTGGTAGCATAGAAATTGTAGAGTTGGGTGTCTTTCTTATTATCAGTGGAGATCGGTTGTGTAGTGAAATATGTGATAGCTGAGGAACCTTGCTCAATTGGAGTAGCAAATTTTTCATCTGGCCAGCCGGTGTTTCCTGTTGCATTGACCACGCTATCGCTGGAAGAGAACTCAACGCTGCCGGAACTCATTGGATCGTAAATAATCCCGCGAACAGCAGCCCATTCCCAATCTAGCCGGTCATTATTAATTAAAGTTAATTGGCCACCGACATTCTGTGCCGATACAAGCAGTCGGTTACTTTTAGTTGCACCATCATTACTCCCAGGGTAGCCTTCAATTTTGAAAGTTCCATTATTGGTTATGATGCTGTTATCGGTAAACTGAATGTGGATATTCCCACCGTCAACATCCTCGCCATTTCCAATGTTGATATCGGTATCCAAAGTAACATCCCCATTAACTATCAACTTCGAGTACCCATCAGAAGCACTACCTTTCCCATGGAAGTTGACATCACCATTCCCTTGAGTTTTGAGCGGGCCAAAGGAGATTGGACGGCCTGCCCACAATTCGACATCAGTACCCTTACCAAGGGTAACTTGGCCACTGAAGCTAACATTTGCATACTGAGTACTTAAAAGGCTGTCTTCACCGAGGACCATTTCGACGTTAGAACCAGCTGAGATGGAAATTGGAGTAGGTGGTGGGGTCGGGAAATTATCTTTTAGCCCTTGTAAGAGTCTAACGCTACCAGTACCTGTAAACTGACGATCATAGTTACCTGTAACTGATCCAAGAGTAGTCGCGACCAGGTGGTTGTCGTTGGTTTTTATCTCTGCATTTTGCTCTATTTCCAGGGTCGAAGTTGCTGAAAGGTCTACCATTCCTCCAGCACTATTATCTAATTGGCCCTTGGGAAGTTTAATAGTTGCACTACCAGTAGCAGAAATCTCTCCAAATGGACCAATTGTTACTCCCCCTGATTCGGAATCCAGGAAGCTAATGTTGGTGTCTGTAGTTTCAATTTTCCCATTGATGTTAACAATTTTGTTAATTTCTAGTGTGTAGAGATCGTTATTATCGTTATCTTTGGAGGTGATCGCAGCTCGAGCATATTTGTCGACGGTTAGGCCACCACCGACTTGAAAGTTAGCTGGAAGAGTGAGAGTTGCAATCGCTTGTCCAGATTCAGTTTCATTGTTGCTAATTCGCAATCTGACATCGCCTGATTGCAGATCGACGTTAGTCAGGTCTATCTCTTGGTTTTGGATCCCATCTAAGACCAGTTCACTACCTGACTGTAGTTGAAGTACTGTTCCCACACCAGTCAGTTGCAAATCTCCTGAGACCTCGACATTTCCAGACCCCAGATTTAATAATGGATTTCCATTCCCCTCTTTCAACAGCCTTAAGTCGCCTCCAATTTTTATGGAAACGTTATTAGTGTTGAGTTTGGGGCTTCCGGCCGAAGTACTACCCGTAGCAGACTGAAGCGTTAAAGCATCGGCCTCTAATGACACTTCACTTACACTTTCGCCACCCAGAAGCGAACTGGAGACTTCAAGTTCTGCCGATCCGCTACTTCCGGTGATGATTTCAATCGCACCAGCCTCAAACTTAGTACCCGTGTTCTGACTAAAGGTCGCTAATTGTCCAGCGGACGAATCAATAGTTAAATTACCAATTTCGACAGATCCAACAGCCAAAACTTTGGCCGGATGGCTTCCACTGGTCACCTCAAAGGAGCCACCACCAACCAGTAAATTCCCGTTTAGGTTTAATTCTGCGGGATTAGCAACACTACTAACATAAGCAGCCACTGTAATGGCTAAAGTGCCGGCCATCGTCAGTTTTCTAGTCCCGCCTTCAGAGGCCGTATCAGTGATATTTAGAACTTTAGCAGTAAAGGCGGGCATAGTTAGATCCGCTTGCTTGAGAACAAACCTATCTATCGAGATATCACCGACCTCACTCGTATCGGTTCCAATAGCAGGAGCACCACCTCCCGTATGCCGAAATTCCAGTAATCCTGAATCCTGTCCAGTAGAAACTTGCAGATTATGATTGTCCAACTCAAGTTTTGGGGCGCCAGTTCCGGACGAACCTTCCAAAATGAGGGTCGCCACCACGATATCGCCGCCAGCTTCTACTGTAGTATCACCATCGCCGGCTGACTCGAGATGGATTTCGCGGGCAGTGAGTGGGCCACCTGGTTTTAGCTTGGTTCCACCAGTACCAGCACTAGTTAAGGTCACATCTCGCAACTGCATAACTCCACTAGCCTGAATGATCTCTGCATTACCACCACCAGTACCGGTCATAATGCTCATGGTGAGATCTGCTGATAGGTTAGGATCACTGTCACTGCCGAGCAGGTCGTTACTATTCAGATTTAGAACGGCGTCTTCACCCGCGTCGTCACCCGCTGTAATGGTAATAGCAGAATCGCCAACCTCCTCTGCTAGTTGGCGGAAGGCACTGGTTGTTCCATCCGGTTGAACAAAAGTCAAAGAGCCAGACGTTTCTGTCATCTTAAGTTCAAAAGCTTTACCACTGACTTCTTCTACCGCATGCTGAATCTTACCCGGTTGGTTGTGGCTGATAGTCAAGCCACGAATAGCAGCTGAAGTCTTCAGATCAACCCCTTCAGTAGAAATATTCTGTATATTCAAGATGACGTTTTGGAAGTTTATGCCTTTATCGAGTGAGATCGTTTGGCTAGTGGTTCCTGCCAGAATAACTTCACAAGGCACATCGGAATCTACAGCTGGAGAGAAAGAGACAGTAGGGCTATCGGAGACCCCTGAAATAGCGAGGTTACCCGTTAGAACGATTGTCCCAACCCCGGCGCTTAGGGTGGGAATACTCATTTCTGAGCCATCATCTTTTAAGGTCAGATTCTTGACGGTCATACCATTGTCACTGATATCCAGTGTTGGAATCCCTGAATTTGTTCCTTCGGAGGAGATTTTCAACTCCTCAATGACAATATTCTGACCCATTCCAGAAACAGTAGCGTTCCCACTTCCGGTTCCCGCTTTGATTTCAAGCAATTTGACGTCAGTTAGATCTGCACCGTTAGCTTCAAACGCAACTCCTTTAGAGCCATCAGCAATGACCTGCATAGCTTCGGTTACTGTGAGGTCCTGCGCCTCGCTATTTAGCGTTAGATTGGAGTAAACCTTGAGGATTTTCACGTCTAACGCACTATTGCTATCAAACGTAACCGTGCCAGATTCATTTACCACCTTTAAGGTTTCTGCGGTTAAGTCTGTACCATTGAAGTCAACGGCCTGATTGGCTGCGCCATCGAAAGTAACTTTATCAGCATCAAATCGAACGTTTTTAAGCTCTACATTCCCGGCGACCAAGATCTCACCGGCAGAAGATAACTGAGGCCAGCCTTCTACGGCCGCGGAGGTTCCGACCTTGGTGACTTTAAGCGCGCCGCCGACATCAAGGTTATTTGCCCCCATAGTAATCACTGGAGTCCCATCCCCGCTAGCGTTAATAGTCAGATCGCCACCCACAGTTAAATCTTGGGGTTCCAATGTTGCGTTACCCACATCCGTCGTTACATCCAAATTCCCTGTTACTTCTATAGCTGGCCCCATAAGCTGAATTACACTGTCGCTGGTTCCACTCAACGTGATCATCTCCAATGTGCTGGCTGTAACAACGGCAGCACTCCCACCTTGGAAAGTGACCGTACTACCTGACGCACCGTCCGGGATGGTAAAGCTAAGTTTTCCATTAGCACATTCCAGCGTATTGTCGTTTAGTTGGATAGTTGCAGTTGTTTCCACGCTGCCAATAACCGTAATGTTAGCTGTCAGCGTTACTATTCCTGCGCCAGCAAAAGTCAGTTGAACATCTTGACCACCTGGTGCCAGGTTTAGTTCAGTGATGGTAATGTCTGTTGGCAGTTCAACCTGAGTTGGGTCTGTTGCATCAGCTTTTGAGGTAATTGTGATATCGACGCCGTCTGGAAATCCTGCAGTTGGCGATGAGCCACCAGTTGGGCGGTCAAAAGTTGCTAAATCCCCTGCTTGTGGAACAGCTGCCGCCGCGCCTTCGGCATCATTAAGCCAGTTGGCCAGGTCATTCCAATCGCCATTGCCTGCGTCACCAGTCCAAAAACAGTCCTCCGCAAGTAGAAATTGCGAACAGAACACAAGGAATACAAGGGTTAAGGAAAATTGTGTGAACCACCAGTTGTAAGTACGTCTCATTGTCATCAGTCCTTTCTCCATATTTTCTACGGGTAACCTTTAAAATTGTGTGCGGCTATCTTGCATTATTGCGGTTATAATCTATCTATTCAACTCAGTTATCGAGAAACTTTCGGGGTGTTGAAATATTCCCGCACGTTAGTTACCTGATCGTCTACTTAATCAGACACTCTATTGTTTTGTTAGTTTGGATTATACAACAGCCTTGACCCCAGTGCAACTTGATTTATTCACTGTAGATGATTTTAAATTCTAGCCTATTTTCACTATTTTCAGTGATTAGTGTGAAACATTTTGAAAATTGCAATAGCTAAATGCTATTCTCTCGCCAAGCACCAATTGGAGGCAATGTTAGAAACGCTCGCAAATAACGTGCCACAGAGGCAAGGCCGTTAATTATTTTGAATTTTCGTGGGTTAGTTGCTTTTTTAATTCTTAGCTTGCTGTCGCGTCCTAACGCCGGTCTTTTACGGCAAACACACTATGGCCATCAAGGGCGTGTATTGGCGTTAGCAATTAATCCAGAACAGTCGTTTTTGGCTTCTGCCGGAGATGGGCGTCAAGTACTGGTCTGGGATCTGGAGACGAAAACAATCCAGAAAAAGCTAGTCGGTCATTCAGCTAAAGTCCAAGATCTGCATTTTTTATCCGATAATCGTCTGGTTTCCGTCTCCGAAAATAGCCAGATTATTATTTGGAATCCTAAAACGGGCGAAGACCTGTTTCAGTTAGCGGTATCCGATAATCGGATTGCGACCTCGCTGGATGTGCACCCAAACGGGCAACTTTTGGTTATTGGAATGGGCAGTGGTCAGATCCGGCTTTTCGACTTAAAGCAGCGTCAACACTTGGGAGATTTTCAGGTTCATACAGGGATTGTATGGACGGTCGTCTTCAGTCCCGATGGGAAATATATTGCCACCGGCTCAGAAGACAGAACGATTTGTCTTTGGCAAGTAGATCTGCAAAAGGTAGTAGCAACCAATGCAGATCATTCCAGCCGAGTCTGGACGCTTGATTTTCACCCTACGGACGGTACAATTGTGTCCGGGGACTGGTCGGGTGCTGTATGTTTTTGGACACCTTTTGTCGCCCTAAATCAGTTTGAGCGGAAAGAATTTCTCTACGATCGCCCAATCCTCGAAACCAGATTCAGTCCAAGTGGCAATTTAGTAGCCGTTGGAACCGCCGGGACAACCAGTCAAACACAGCTGATGCCGACCATTCGGTTGTTGGACTTTGCTTCGCAGAAGGAGATCTACACGTTTTACAATCAAACCGTCCACAATCTGGAAATTACAAGCGATGGTACAACCTTATTTGCTGCGGGGCAGCAGGATGGAGGAATTATCTCTTGGTCTGTGAGCAACGATACGCCTAAGCTAATCCAGCCCGAAAACAATCAAATACTAGAACTGACTAAAAATGTGCAACTCGCTTGGCAGACATCAGACACCAACCTTTATTCAATAGTGCAGGTTGGGTTGGATGTAGGATTTTCAAATCGCTACCAATCAGCAATTCAGACTTCACCCGCTGGCTTACGAATTGTACCAACTCCACAAGGAATAGATGCCTCGCCGACATTGAGAAACGAAATTGTGGTACCGCCTTCATCTACCTACTGGTGGCGAGTGCAGAGCGGAAATTTCAACCATCTAAGCCGCTGGTCGCCAGCCTGGAAATTTCGTTTCAAACAGGCACTCAGAGGCCAAGTTCGCATCTCTCCTGGTAAGCAGCAGGTAAAACTCAGAGAGGATTTTAGTTTTTCAGTCTGGATAGAGAAGGTCAAAAACTTAGCCAGCTTTCAATTCGATGTAAAGTGGAGTAATCCAGAGGCCATTCACTTTATTACCACGACCCGTTTTAACGAGGTGTTTCCCGAAAATGCGGAGGTTTTAGGCCCAATCAGGTCTCAACTACTGAATAAAGGAATGATCGAGGAACCGTTCTTCCAAGTTGATCGTCAATCAGGTCGGTATAAAAATATCGTTGCGGTTAAGAGTGGCGAAGATGATCCCGGGGAAACCGGACTGCTGATTCAGATCCTATGTCGAGCTAACCAAACTGGCAATTACCAGATTTCGGTTGAAAACCTGGTTTTTCTGGACGACTCTTTGGTCGAAATACCGGTTGAAATTACCCAGGCCAAGATTATTATCCGAGAAGAGGTGAGGCCTTGGGATGTAAATTTCGATGGAGTTGTTGATATCTTTGACCTCAGCAGTGTTGCTCGATATTATGGACAAAACGTCGCTTGGGATTACAATCCTGATGTTAACCGTGATGGACAAGTTGACCTATTTGATTTTGTATTAATTGCAGCACATTTTGGCGAATCAGGCAACGCCTCTGAGCCGATTGCAGAACATGCGGCGCCTTTATCCTCGACTCAAGACGGTGGATTGTATCAGACATCCCTATCCACAGATTCTTCGCCGCCACCTGTCACTAGACTTCTTCCCAATTACCCCAATCCAACTAACCCAGAAACTTGGATTCCATTCCAACTGGCTCAACCATCGAAAGCCTCAGTTTACATTCATACGGTTTCAGGGCAGCGTATCCGAGTCCTAGATTTAGGATACCTATCCGCTGGTCATTATGCCGGTAGATCTCGGGCTGCCTACTGGGATGGAAAAAACTCTGCCGGGGAGCCGGTTCCATCGGGTATCTATTTTTATACACTTGAAATTAGCGATTTCCTGCAGACACAAAAAATGATAGTTGTGCAATGATCAATTGCATCGGGAATGACCGAAGGCCAGTTGACTCAGCACAGAGAATAGCGATGCACTTTTCCACAGGCACACGGGCCTCTGTTCTAAGGTTAATCTTATTTGGTTGGATTCTAATTTTTTCCTCAGTCGCCCTTGCCAACTACAATTACCAATGGAGGAATTTCACCCGTTATACGGATGGTCTAACTAGCAATACTATCCGTAAAATCGTCGTTGGAAAAACAGGCCAAGTTTGGGTTGCGACCGACCAGGGATTACTCCGATTTGATGGTTTTTGGCATCAGGTGCCGTTGGCAGTACCTTCCTCAGAAAACTTGGAGGTACCACCGGCTCAAATCTCGATTTTAGATCTACTGGTTGATCACAGAGGAAATCTGTGGATAGCGACCAATATCGGTATCTTCATTGGTCAATGGCCAAGCGACCGGCAGAAAATGGTCTGGACCTCCTTCCAGACACAGAAAACCGGTCTTTCCGCAGACTACATTTCCGTGATAACAGAACGACGCAACGGGGAAGTTTGGGTTGGAACACCAGTAGGGGTTTGTTGGCAGCGGCCAGGTGATAAGAGTTGGCAGAAAGCCCAAACCCCATATGTTACTGGGATCTATGAAGATTTACAGAACCAACTCTGGTTAGCACATCAGCCGGCAAATAGAGTCTCTGATAGCCTAGCACTGCTGACACTGATTAAGCCTGATGGAAAAAATTGGCAACTATTCGGTACTCAAGACGGGTTACCCAATGGCCAAATTCAAGCTATGGTTACCGATAGGCAAAATCGGCTTTGGGTTGGTACAACTAAAGGCCTTGTTATCTACAATGAACAGAAGTGGAGTGCCGACTTTCGCTCACTGGATCTAATTGGACATAATGTGCAGACACTACATTTAGATCAAAATCAAACTCTCTGGGTTGGTACCAATCAAGGAATCAGATTACTAATTGATTTCAATTCCGGTAATGAAGTGGCCTTCCAGCATTTAACCAAATCGAATGGGATCGCCGGGAACAATATCACCGCACTTTGCGAGTCTCCGTCAGGAAATATCTGGGTGGGAACCCGTGATAACGGAATTAGTTTTTCAGACCGATCTTGGCGAACCTTTCAGATAGCTCAACCTGAGACCTCGCGCGTCACTAGCTTTGCTACTGATGCGCGAGGGAGTGTCTGGATTGGGATGCAGAACGGAATCGGTCGGATTATACCAGACCCTCAACACAATCAACTCTCTCGTTTGGATCTGGTGCCGCAAAGCATTGCGCCAAATACCGAGGTTCGATCACTAGCCTATGCGGCCAATGGCGAAGTATGGGCCGGTACAGCAGCGGGAGTATTGATTTTCGATGGCCGGACTTGGAGACGGTTACACCTGCCAAGTGGAACAGGTGATACACAAGCGCTGATCATTGACGATGGCCAACAGGTTTGGCTATCCACCGCCTTATTGTTACCAGGTGACGCGGTCGGTTTTCTTCCTACTCTACTGAAATATCAACTGGGAACACCGCCCCAAAAGGTTGAGGTTTTAAGGCTGGCGCAAGACCAAATTGGACGGGCAGTTACCAACCTATTTATCGATAGTCGAAGACGTCTTCTCTTGGGTACGGTTGGGAACATGCTAATTCCGAGCGATTTATGGATCTACGATCTGACCACCGACCAGTTGTCCGAGATCTCCAGACGTCAATTTGGACAAATACAGGCCATCTTGGAAATAGGGCAACGCATCTGGGTTGGTACCAATCAAGGGATCTATATTCTAAACCTGGGATTGAAGGAAAAGATTGAACGTCATTACACGACCAATGTAGGCTTGATTGATAATAATGTCCAAGCTCTATTTCAGGATCGTCAGGGACGCATCTGGGTTGGAACCTCTGAGGGGGTTAGCGTTTTTGAAAGTGATCGTGTCGTCCGCCAATTAACTGTTGCCGACGGCCTTGGGAGTAACAACATTTTAGCCATAACCCAAACGGATACTGACGAGATGTTATTTGGCACAGCCGGCAATGGAATTAGCTATTTCAAACAGGAACTGGTTCCACCTGTCACTCGTATCGTTGAAGGTCCGAACAACAATGAGATAATTGGAGAAACTAGCGTAACTTTCAAGTTTGAAGGTGGCGACGCCAGCAGTCAGGTTTTTCATTACCATTACCAAATTGACCAGGGTGGTTTTCGCTTAACCGGGGAAGATGGCAACGAAAATCGGGTTGTCTTGTCAGGACTGAGCGAAGGCCAACATCATTTTGAGGTACAAGCGATCGATCGAGAGAATAATGTCGATCCAGTTGGTGCAACAGCTACATTTATTATCGATTCTCTGCCGCCTATGGCACAGATCCTTTCACCTGTGGATGGGCAGGTAGTCGGTGGCAGGATCAATATTCAAGGCACCGCCACAGACAGTAGCGATTTTTCAAACTATGCAGTCCAGATTTTTTCCGATGCTGGAGACCGAAAAATCATTCATCATGTCATCCAGCCGGTCGATCGAGGAACACTTTTTTTGTGGCATACAAATGGGTTGGCCGATGGAGCATACAGCGTACAATTAACTGTTAAGGATACTTTAAATAGCCTGTCTGATTTTCAACATACGGCTCAAGCTACTGTTGATCTTGTCGTCGATAATACTGCGCCGGAGGTTAACATCCAATCTCCTAGATCTGGTGAACAACTATCGGGAACTGTTCGTCTCAATTTTGAACTGCGAGAAACGCACTCTAACACCATTCAGCTACGCTATCGGCGGCGGACGGCCAGCAGTTGGCTCTCGTCCTCCTCTTTGGCACTCTCCGATCCATTGGTTCAAAGCAGTCAGCCGGGTTTGTATTCCTATTTGTGGGAGACAACGGGTCTAGATGGTCAGATAGACCTCCAGATCCAAGCTGTAGATTTAGCCGGTAACCTGGCACAATCATCAGTAGTCTACTTGACGCTGGACAACCCCTCCACCAGACCCGATATCCACCTGGAGCCGATAGCGAAGATCGTTTCGGGTACCGTGGATATATTTGCTACCATTCGGGTCGGTTTAGCCAATGAGGCACAGATTCAGACGGCCTTACTCCAATTTCGCCCCTTGAATAAGAATGCATCAATTCCCCCATCTAGTTGGCAGACGATCTGGTTTGGTAATGATGAGATCGAAGGTCAAAAAATTGCTATCTGGGACACTACAAATCTTGACGATGGACAGTACCAAATCCAACTGCAGGCAGTTGACAACTATCAATATCACACGGTAAAACAACAGAAACTGACGGTTGATAATCAGCCACCTGTGGTGGCGATCCAAACCCCCTCAAACGGTCAAGTCGTTGGACAGCAGAATACTCAGATCTCAGGTGTAGTGAAAGACGACCACCTGGATCAATATACGCTTTCGTATCGACCGATCTCTCCACCAACCGAATGGGTCACTTTTTGGAACCACTCAGAGCAGGTGACGACTGCTATAATCCTGACCGATTGGAACACCTTTAACCTGGCCGGTGGTCGCTACCGGCTTCGGTTGCGCGCTCATGACCTTGCAGGCTTATCGGCTGAAACAGTAGTAGACCTGGTCATTGATGCATCTGAAGTTAAGGCACAAATTATCTCGCCGCAACCTAACCAGATGGTCAGTGACACAATTGAGATTATTGGTACTGCTAGTGATGAGAATCTACAGCGTTTTCAAATCGAGTATCGGGCAGTGGACGCCCTGTCGTGGCAACCTATTTTAGCCACTGCTTCTGAAGGGGTCTCTTCGTCCCATCCCTTCGACATGTCGTCAACCCGGCTCGAAGGGACAACCTCCAAAGTCAATCAGTCGTTAGCTACTTGGATTACCCCACCAACCGACGGTTCGTACCAGATTCGACTAACGGTGATCGATCTGGCGGGAAAATCGAAGACTGTTGTCGTACCTGTTTTGGTCGATAATCTACCACCCAAAGCCGAGATTCTAGAGCCTCGTCCAGAAGCCATACTAGGCGAGGAGACTCCAATCACCGGATCGGTAAAAGACACCCATTTCTCTAGTTTTCAGCTCGACTATCGCGCTCTCTCTAACGATGCTGACTGGCAGCCAATTTCAGTCATTGAGCCAACAGTGCCAAAGGAAGAAAATCTACTGGGAATCTGGCAACTTCCCAGAGTTGACGGCCAATACCAAGTCCGATTACAAGCTAAAGACCAATATGGTCGAGTTACAACCCGGACCGTTTCTATCATGATCGATAATCGAGCCCCGGTAGTTGAAATCACCACACCGGCTCCAAGAACTATCATTTCAGGGCAAACGCCGATTTCGGGCAGTATCACCGACCTACATCTGGATCAATTTGAGCTGAAAGTCCGACCTGTGGAAAATTCACCATCGATTCCAGCCGTGGGTAATTCCGCTGATTGGCGATTGATCCAGAGAGGTACCACCCCCCTCTATCAGAGTCAGTTGGCTCAGTGGGCGACACCAGATGGGGAAGGCGTTTATGAAATCAAGTTGAGCGCAACCGATATCAGTGGAAACGAGAAAGAAACCTCGGTCGTGGTATCGGTTGATAATCGCCCTCCACAGGCAAAAATCTCAACTCCTAAGTCGGGGCAACAGACCGGACAAACAGTGACCATTACAGGCATTGCAACTGACCGTAACTTTGCCCAATACCAGTTAGAATATGCCCCGGGCTGGTCCAGTCTTCAAGGTACCCAACCCAAAATCTGGGCTGCGATTTCAGCGCGGTCTTTTCATACCCCTGTAAAATCAGAAGATCTACTAGCTGAGTGGCGGGCACCAAATTTGGTCGGTCACTATACTATTCGTCTCCGAGTAACGGATGCCGTTGGCCACGAAAATAAATCTCAGATCGAGATCTATTTCAACAGATACTTAGATGGTCAGTTAGCCACCAGTGTTAAAAGTCAGGATGAGCGGGTACGTTTGATCGTTGCTCCAAATTCGTTAGCTGCTCCGACAGTGATCACCATCAATCCGGTTGTATCGCCTCGGGTATCGCCCTTTATCGAAGGTGAAGCCAATCAATATCAGATTCGGCCATCGGAAATAGTTTTTCCTGTCAATAAACCCGCAGTTTTATCCTTTCAAACCGCGTCTGCAAAAAAGTTAGGCATTTTCCACTGGCATGACCAAAGATGGCAATACATTGGTGGCACAGCAGAAAGACCAACTATAGATCCATCAAGTCGCCAAATATCAGTTCCTATTTGGCAGTTAGGCCGATATAGTCTCAGGCCAAAGGTCGAGATCGAAGCAACATACCTGCGGGTTTCTCACCTTGTCTGCCAACCTCGGATTTTCTCTCCTAATCGGGGGCAATCGACGGCAATTTCTTTTTCAATCAGCCAGTCGGTACCCGTCACTATCTCAATTTACGATACTGGTAACCGCCTAAAACGCTTAGTTGCTGAGCAGCAACTCGTTACAGCAGGGCATCACGTTTTCTGGTGGGACGGCCGCAACCACTCAGGCCAACGGCTGGTCAGTGACATCTATATTGTGTTGGTTCAGGCGGGAGAAATTCTAGAAACTAAGATCGTAGTGGTTAAAAACGATTAGGACTCGACGGTTGAGGTTCGAATCCAGAGATCGTAGAGTGAACCTAAAATTGCGACCGCAAAAGAAACTCCGGTCATCAAACCCGCTAAGTAAACGGCATAAGCGAAGACCGGACTGACGAGTTTGGTCAACCACCAAGATGTGATGTCCAGGAAAATGGAGAGGAAAGGTAAAACAACACCAAAGTAGCGCAAAGGAGGGGAAAAAGAGGTGAAAGTAAATATTCCACTCAGCAAAAAGGCAAAGACTCCCATACCAAAGGCGTGAAAGTGAGTGAACTTGGCCAACTTACCAATAGATGGACCTCGGTCCGGTTCGGCGGATTGATAGACCTGTTCATAAGTTTCTAATGGATATTCGGGCCTATCTCCGTAGGGGTGGCAATTGGTGCAGTAAGCGTCCATCAATTGCTGTACAATCTCCAGATACTCCTCTTCCGTTCTACCATTTTTAATCCACTGTTCGATAGCGATTTTATCTTCCTCGGTGGGCAAGTGCTCTCGCATGGTACCATTAATTTTAGTGCCGAGTAAGGTTTGGCTGCGATCCCCATGATAGGTCACCACAATATCTTGGATGGTAGCTAATCCTGTGGCATCACCATCAGCCTTGCGCGTATTGACTTGCAAGTTAATTTGGGCAAACAGATAGGCGTAACCCATTGCCAATAGAAAGCAGCTTATCGCGATCTTAAGTTCAACGGGGAGTTGGGAGAGGCGAACCGACATCAAAATGAAAATTAGGGCAGAAGAAGCTCGGTTTCGACCAGTTGGCCGTAGTCAACACCATCAATTTCAAAGCCGAAAAGGTTTCTAAATCCGCGTTTGTAGCGGTTATAGTCGGCTAAACAGGGAAGATTATCGGTTGTGATCTCTAACCAAATTCGTTCTACCTCTTGAGAAATTTCCAGCCTTAACTCTCGGTCGTCAAGACGGATAAGTCTTTGGTCGTCGAGGGTCGGTTGTTGTCCTAAACCGATGTGGTCAGAGAGCAGGCGGGTGATTTGAGCAATTGGATTTTCGTTAATTCCTTTTGCATCCATAATTTTGTAGAGGATGCTAATATAGAGCGGAATTACCGGAATAGCTGCTGAAGCCTGTGTGATAACGGCTTTGTTGACCGCGACGTAGGCGTGCCCCCCTATCTGCTGCCAAAGTTTTTGGTCGACCTGGTCGACCTTTTGTTTTAGATCTTCCTTAGCCCGACCAATCGTGCCATGAGTATAAACCGGGTAAGTAATTTCAGGCCCAATGTAAGAGTAAGCCACCAACTGAATCCCAGTTTTCAAGCAACGGTTTTCCAGAAGTTGATCAACCCAAAAGGTTAGATCTTCTCCCCCCATGACGGCAACGGTGTCTGTGATCTCCTGCTCTATTGCAGGATCAATAACAACCTCCACTATCTGTTCCTCAACCAGATCAATGGTCTTATCAACATAAGGGCACCCAATCGGCTTCAGCACCGCACGATGGTCAACACCTGTATGAGGGTGTATTCGTCGAGGAGCAGCTAAACTGTAGATTACCAGATCGACTTGTCCCAACTCTTTCTGGATTAAATCTATGGTTTGAGACTTAATCTCCTCCGAGAAGGCGTCTCCGTTGATGCTGAAGGCTTTCAGGCCTTCCCGTTCAGCGTACTGGTGAAAGGCAACAGTATTGTAGTATCCGGCAGTAGCCGTACGCCAATTATCTGGTGGTTTCTCAAAAAAAACACCAACTGTATTCATACCGTAACCGGCGGCCAAGGCGATCCTCGAAGCTAATCCATAACCGGTTGAAGCTCCAATAATCAGCACATTTAATCCCGTTTTTTGCGGGACAATCGTCTGCTGCACATAATCGATCTGATTTCGCACATTTTGGGCGCAACCGGTGGGGTGAGCATTCGTGCAGATAAATCCTCTTATTTTGGGTTGGACGACTTGCTTGGCCATCGGGTTACTCAACTTCGACAATCATTTCAACTTCGACGGCAATTCCACCTGGTAATTGAACCATACCGACTGCAGATCTGGCGTGTTTCCCTTTGTCTCCAAAAACTTCCACAAACAGGTCTGAAACTCCATTAACAACCGATGGATGATCTAGGAAATCTGCGGCTGAATTGACAAAGCCGACAACTTTTACCACTCGCTGAATCCGGTCTAAATCCCCAAGTGCAGCTTTCAAGGTACTGATCAGACCGATTCCAACGGAACGTGCGGCTTGATAACCAGCCTCGATACTCATGTCTGTTCCCAACTGACCTTTTATCTGTTGGCCATCGTCACCGATAGGCCCGTGGCCTGACGTAAAAACAAGATTTCCCGTTTGAACCGTCGTCACATAATTAGCAACTGGCTGAGCAGGTGTTTGTAGCTGAATTCCCAGTTCTTCAAGTCTTTTTTCAATACTCATGTTTTGTCTCCACTTGAGGTCCAAATAAACGCCCGAAGTATAGCACGGGCGAATATTCAATTCAACTATTCTTGTATTCGTTTTTCCTCCAATGCTATAATACGATTGCCTTCAACAGCCAATTACCTGCCGATGCAACAGTATCACCCACCTACCTATGCTCTTGCCCTTTGCACACTGCTAACTACGCTTATTTTGATCTTCGTTGGTGGATTAGTCACAGGCACTGATGCGGGAATGGCCGTGCCTGACTGGCCAACTACTTTCGGGGATAATATGTTTTTATATCCGCTATCGCAAATGGTGAGCGGTCTTCTGGTTTGGATTCCCGATAATTTGGCCACTAGCCTGGACCAGGGAATCTTGACCAAACCCATCCAAGAGGCACTTAACATAGATGAAAATATCTTGTCATCGACTGCGACCGTTCAGATTGTTGAAAAGGGTCAGGTTTGGAAGATATATGACCCAGTAGCGAACCGCTTTTATACCGTTATTCGCCAAGAAGATAGGTTAGGCGTTTACGTGCACGGTGTTCTGTTTGAACACTCACACCGACTATTGGGAACTCTGGTTGGCCTATTAACAATAGCTACCACGATATCTATCTGGATCTACAACTCTGTCAAACAACTGAAGTGGATCTCGGCCCTGGCACTTATAGCTGTTATCATACAAGGCCTGCTAGGTGGACTCCGCGTAATCGAAAATAGCGTTGTCTTAGCCATTATTCACGCCAGCTTTGCTCCAATTTCACTGGCACTTTTCATCAGCTTGGTATTACTAACCTCCAAAAAATGGTCGCAGCCACCTCCCACAACCGATGTTAGCCAGATTCATCGACTGGTGATCTTTACTTCGGGACTGATCTACGTCCAACTAATTCTGGGCGCTATTCTTCGACAGACGGCACAACATCTCTCCGCCCACATTCTAGTGGCTATTCTGGTGGCTATGCATATTATCTTGATTGTGCGGCGAGTCTTCTCAGACATGCAGATCTTTTCAGATTTCGCAGGTCTGGCAATGCTGATGGGTTCAATCATAATCTTGCAGATGACACTTGGCATTGGTGCTTGGCACAGCGAGTTTCAACTGGGGGAACGAATGCCGTACATGCTGAGAACCGTGATCACCAGTGGCCACCATTTTTTGGGAGTCTTACTTTTTATGGTCTCTTTTATCTTTACACTCCATGCACTTCGTCACTCCAGTGGAGAAACAACTAGCTTTGGCCTATCAGAGTATCGGTCAAATTAAATCCCGCTAGTAGCAGCACGAAATGAGAAAGGCCCAGATTGATGGTGTTGTCTAGAGTGAATATACCAGCAACGCAACTCGGTAGTTGGACCAGATCTTTTTTGGATCTGACGAAACCTCGATTGGTAAGTATGATTCTGATTACTACTACAGCTGGATTCTTTCTAACACCGGCATTGGTTGATTGGTGGCAGTTGGTTAACACCGTGATTGGAACCGCTCTGTCGGCTGGCGGCACCTTGGCCTTGAATCAATATTTAGAACGTGACACTGATGCACTGATGCAACGAACCGCTTGCCGTCCAATCCCTAACGGTCGCTTATCTCCAGGCGAAGCATTAATTTTTGGCTTATCCATTGCTACCGGTGGGGTTATCTATCTCAGTTTAGCAGTTAATTTTCTGACCGCAGTGATAATCACCATCATTCATCTAACCTATCTACTCGTCTATACACCATTGAAACAGAGGTCCCCGGCCAGTACTTTTTTGGGCGCAATCCCAGGCGCGCTTCCGCCCGTTGTCGGCTGGACAGCCGCAACAGGACGACTAGAACTAGGCGCAATTGTACTATTCGCTATTCTTTTTTGGTGGCAACTTCCGCATTCACTGTCAATTGCCTGGCTCTATCGTGAGGAATATGCCCGAGCCGGGTTTCGGCTTCTACCCATCGTTCAACCTGAAGGGAAAAGCACCTTTTTTCATATCTGGTTTCAAACTTTGATACTTCTCTTTGTTGGACTGTTACCGGCCCTGCCCACGGTCCAAATTGCTGGCTATCGGTATTTAGTAGTAGCCACCATCGCCGGTTCTATCTTTTTTGGTTTCAGTCTTGCGCTGGCCCGGTCGCCTTCACAACTTGCGGCCAAACGCACTATGTTCGCTTCGCTCGTCTATCTGCCGGTGATTATGGTAGCGATGATTGTCGACAAGCTCTTTTGATAACCATCATGCAAAGTACACGCACGGTTATCATCTCTATTTTTCTGATTAGTTTTCTAGCCATTCTGTTTCTAGTTTGGCTGATCTATTTCAAAGCAGGCGCCGAAACAGATCTCCCCCTTGTTCGGCATCTCTCAGCGGCCAATGCCACTTTGAATGGACTCAGTGCTATCTGTGTCTACCTGGGCATCCGTTTTATCAAACAGGGCAAACAGGTGCTCCACCAACGACTGATGGTAACAGCTTTCATTTTTTCCTTACTGTTTTTAGTTTCATACATTATTTACCATCATTTTCACGGAGATACGCCTTTCCGGGGGCAAGGATTGATTCGACCGATCTACTTCTTTATCTTGATCTCCCACATTGGTCTTTCTGTCGTAGTGCTACCAATCGTCTTAGTCACCTTTGCTTTTGCTCTGTTGTCCAAATTTGTTCTGCATCGACGGATTGCCCGGATTACTTTTCCACTCTGGCTATACGTTTCAATCACAGGTGTTTTAGTTTACGCGATGCTCAACCATCTGCCAGAAACGTTACTTCAAGACGAAGCATCTTTAGGAGTTTTTTCCCTTAACACATGAAAGCAAAACCAGTAACAGAGAGTGAATCACTCGACATTCGAGAGTTTGGTGCTCCCACTGACGGGAAACCTCAAGTTTCCAATCGTCGCCTTTTTATCCAACTTCACGCCTTTTACGGCTGTAGTAATCCTAATTCGCTGGTTCCCGCCTTGGCCGACCTGGAAAGCGTCCTTTACCAGGATTTTAATCATCCAACTGGGGTTGGCGTGGTGGTGGTGGCCGAAGATCCGGCTTACCTGACGCAAGCGGTACGGAAAGCCTTTGCTCAGGAGTGTTTCGCTCAACTGACCTATCGACCGGAAATGACTATGATTGGAAGAACTTATGCCAGCGGTCGTGAAATGGAACTGGAAGACTGGCTATTGAGAAAACCGCGTCGCAATTTGATGAATCCGGATTTTTCCTGGTCAGTCTGGTATCCTCTGCGTCGCAAACCAAGTTTTTACCTGTTAGATCGTCGCCAAAGTGGCCCAATTCTGGCTGAACACGGACTGTTGGGTCAGTCTTATGCCAGCAGAAACTTTGCCGCTGATATCCGCTTAGCTTCGTTCGGGCTCGATACCAACGACAACGAGTTTGTCATCGGTCTGGTCGGTACAGATTTACATCCCCTCTCCCGATTGATTCAAGATATGAGAAGCACTCAGCATACGGCCGAATATATTGAGTCGCTAGGGCCATTTTTCATCGGTCACGTTTTCTGGCAATCCGGATCGTCCGAAATCTAATATGAGAGGTCTGAGATTACAGGTGGGACTGACTGAGCAACAGCTAACCGACTACTACCAAAAATCGGTTTCGTGCTGCTCAAAGGACTGTTTTCGCTAGAATTAATTGTTTGGACCAAGAGGTGGAAAGGATCCAAGACTAATCGATACTTTCCAGCGGTGGCAGGAGTCGCTGAATAAAACGAAATGCCTGTGATTACACGGTTAACCAATCAAGGGGATGTGATCCTGTTTGACAGACGATTAATTTTCAGTAGTCTACTTATCA
>JASMLX010000108.1 GCA_030748495.1 Candidatus Poribacteria bacterium
AAAAATGTGATCCAAGAGAAGAGTTCGTTTGGGATAGGAGAATATCCTTTGAGGTTGATTGCGGCCTCCAGAAGTGGCAGGTTGTAATTTCCTTCTTCTGGCCGCTCCAGCTGTTAAAAAGCCAAAGCGGTTCCAGGAGCGGCAACGATTTTTAGGCCGCAATGTCAACTATTTTTATAAATTGTTTCTCCTATTTGTTTGGTGAGGCTCTAAACTCTAGTTCTAAAATACAGGATAGAGGAAATGTTTTGAGACATTAAACCTTGCACAAAAAGTTGATGAAGAGCAATCGAGGCAAGCAAAAACACCCGCCTTTTTTGTTGCTAGAATTCTAGAATTAAAGTCGCAATCAAACCTAACGATAATGATAGTATCTTCAAAACTTCCTTCTGTAAGGTGGGTCAACTCCTCTGACTCACCTTCTTTTTTTGCCTACTAACTTCAAATATTCTGAATTCTCAATTGGAAATCTAGACATTCCGCTGAATACTTTGATAATATTCGACCTTATCCACTTTAATGCAGAGATCATAATTAATAGTTCCAGTATTTTAAGAGTGGCCCGTCTGTTCCATAAACTGGGTCTATCGACGGTAAGCTCACTCCTTGGATGTTCCGGAGGACCTTTAATTTATCATCTGGGTTGGATGTGCCTTTATCATCACAAAGATCAGGTGTTTGATTAGGTGGATAGGCGCCGACAACGCATAGATCCGAACTAGCACCTAAATTTTTATGTCCCACTCCTGCGGGAATAATCACGACATCACCCGGCGAAACGGAGAATACTATACCTCTTTTGCCTCCGAATTGGACTTTGGCAGTGCCCATGCAAATACCGAGAACTTCATGCGCCATGCTATGGTAGTGGTGATAGCTAAAAATGCCGTTCCTCCAACATCCTTGCCAGCTATTTGCAGCAAATAATGACTCACATGTCGATACCAGATCGTCGTTCAAAACACTAAAGGCTTTTGGGTATACCAAAAGTGGTAGTTTTGGGTTGTTGGGAATTTGATCATCACCTATTAATGTTTCGCATATCACATCGGAAGGATTGACAAACTTATTGAAATTAGGTGCCAAATTTAAGGCAGCGTGAGCTTGGTCTTTCATGTTTAATTACCTTATCAGCATGGTATCTGTGTTGATTCATATAGTGAAGCAACTTTCTAGTAAAGTTACAAAGGTTGTTTTTCATCACCCATTTTAGCTGCGGATAGCATATCATACTTCCACCTACAGTTGAATTTTAAAACGTTGGTTCTAATTGGGTTTGGAGCCCACCAAAACGACCAAAAGTGAACTTTCAATCGAACCGGCGTGGAATTTAAACTACAACTTAGACGCCAGGAGCGTGGCAATCAGGTCTGATTTTTGCTTGTTTGCATTATTGAAACCCGTGCAAAAGATAACTAACTGGCGTAGGGGGTAATCAAGCGGGTATCAACAGCCCTAGTTGCTCCCCCAATGAGAGAAGACCAACTTCCTCATCATTGACTTGCTGATACTTTCCGGCCTGAACTAGTTCAAATCGTTGGTCAGACTGGGTATATTGCTTTAAAACCACGGCCTATACATGCTGTTTAGTCGCTATTGTTGCGCTGAGCCATAGAGGAGTATATAATCATGTGGTTATTCGCTGCAGCAAATTTCAGTAGCCTGAACATTAAGATTTGGTCGGGCGAAATTGCTTGTTTAATTAACTTGATTATTTACCAGGAGCGTATGATGCGTAACACCATTTCGGTTTTTGGCTTGAGTCTGCTGATCGGTTGTTCTACATCCAAGAATATCTACCAGTTTTCTGCTACCACTATCGATAGTGAAGAACGATCCCTATCAGATTACAAAGGACAGGTTCTGCTGGTTGTCAATGTGGCCAGTGAATGTGGGTTAACACCGCAGTATGCTGAGTTACAACAGCTGCATGAGAGATTTGCTTCTCAAGGGTTCGCCGTTGTCGGTTTCCCCTGCAACCAATTCGGCGGGCAGGAACCTGGCTCGGCTGAGGAAATCAAAAAATTTTGTACAGTCAATTATGGTATCACCTTTCCGTTGTTTAACAAAATTGAGGTCAACGGCGACTCCAGACATAAGCTATATGATTATCTAGCCGGATCGGATGCGTCTTTCCCAGGTGATATTTCGTGGAACTTCGAGAAGTTCTTGATTGCCTCGTCAGGGGAAGTTATTCACCGCTTTGAACCTAGTACGTCGCCCATTCAACAAGAAGTCATAGAAGCCATTGAAACCGCCCTAAGGACGAAGTAAATCAAACTTGAGCTAATACTATTGATGATATTCATATAGCTAATCATCTCTTTTTTAGCTCAAAATAATGATTATTCTAATTTCTTACCTCGACTGACAGTTTCAAACTCGTATCTGGAGCATATCGGGTACGGGGTAATCAAGCGGGTATCATCGGTCAGTTGATACCCCTTTTTCTTTTCTCCTCCTGTCATTCCGACTCGGATATCGACCTAAATTAACATCCATTTCCCTCTCTCCAGGCGGAGCGGTTTGCTGGCCCGAGCTCTCAGTGGTTGAAGCTGATAATCCCAATTTCTAGTAGTGGCCGATAAATTTCTACTCTACTTAGGCTCTATTTGTTGTATATTGTCAGCAGTTGGTAGCCAGAGGGATCCAAACCAAGTGAGCCTCGACCCATCGGCTCGGAAATAGTTGGCCGATCAAGGAAGTAGATCGATGAATTTAGAGCAGTTGATTCAATTGCTAAACCAAGACGAACAGACAGAATTCGAAACCCCAGTTAGCGAAAGTCAAGCTGGTGGCGATAGCCCGTTTGGCCATCGGTGTGCTGAAACGGCTGGGTCAAAACCCTAACCCCGGTCCCATCATTGGCCCGTTTAACCAACTCTATGTGGCCGCTAGCGCGCGAGCCCCAGATAAACTCGACCTCCCAGGATTATCGGCCATTGGCCAATACCCTTATCCTTTGGCCATGGTTTGGCAAGCGGTGGAAGCCGAATCGGTACCCTTCGTCCGCCTGCATCGCTCCTTTGACGCCTTTGAGACTCTGATCCGTTTCCTGTCGACTATCACTCACTGTTCACTGGCCTCCAATACCATCAGCTTGGATCTGCGACGGCAGCTGGTTAACCTGATGGAGCGGCCGTCACTGGACACCTGGGTCAACCTGTTGCACATCACGGTCAGTTGGCCGGGAGACGATAAATACGACTCGATCAGTCAATCCAAGCCCTACAACTTGCCTCAAAATAACCAATAGCACTTCATTTGCTAAAGTGTAGGAATTGTGCTAAACTCGCTCGAGTTCGATGCCTCTAGTGGGGATACTAAGTCATCAAACTTGCGGCAACTGCTAGCAAGCTATATAAACAGTTATAGGAAGATTTTCTAATGAGATTTCTGGGCAGATTGCCTCGTCTTCAAGTCGGTTCTGCCTTTCCGTGTTCTGTTATTTTTCCAATTAACCCCTTGAAAGGAATCATTCATGCCCGAAAAGAAACCCCACATATTACTACTCATCGACGATGAACATCGCCCTGATGTCATGCCGATAGAAGGAAATCCGCATATTCGGCCCCCCACGCTGGATCGACTCATCGAACAGGGCATATACTTTCGCAACGCTTATACCCCCTCCCCGATTTGTCGCGTCAAAGCTTCCTCTCCGGTCTATATCCGCGGAACACGGGATGCACCGATTTCGGGACTGCTATGCCGAGCGAGGTCTTGACCATCCCCGGCCATCTATCACGCTACGGATACCAAACAGTCGGTGCAGGGAAGATGCACTTCGTTGGCCCTGACCAGATGCACGGCTGGCACGAACGCATTGGCAGAGACATCCGCGGACGAAACGGGTATGAACCAGCGGACAATCCGGTTCATAGCGCTAAAACCTTCCAAGAAGCAGGCACCGGCAAATGGCCGACCGCCAAGGAAATCAGCAATGCCCGTGCCGGGAAAGGTTACTGGATGCAGCACGATAAGTATTCCGTTGATGGGGCGTTGATGTTCCTCGACGAATACTTCGTCAACGAACCTTATGACCGGCCAGGGAATCGCCCGTTACTCCTTGCAGTTAGCCTCTGGTGCCCGCACTATCCGTACCAGTGTCCTGAAGACCTTTTCAACTATTACATGCGTCGCGTGGAGCCGTACGTTGAAGACCTACCCGCGAAATTTGACTGCCATGATTTCTTCAAAGTTAGGGTCGGCAAAGATGTCACCTATCGCGAGTCGCATCGGGCGACGGCGGCTTACTACGGAATGATTGAGTGGGCGGATAGGGAGTACGCACGCGTGATCTCAAAACTCGAAGCATTAAACGTGCTCAATGACTTCGTCGTCGTTTTTCTCAGCGATCACGGCGAGATGTTGGGACAGAAAGGGCTTTGGGAGAAGCAACAGTATTTTGAGGCGTCTGCGCGCGTGCCATTTTTCATCTCGTGGCCGCAGCGATTTCCACAAGACAACGGTGTCATTCAAGAAGATGTGTCCCTAGTCGATCTATTCCCCACCCTTTGCGATATTGCAAATGTGCCGATACCCGACGGGTTGGATGGCCATTCACTCGTTCCGCTGATGGAAGGTCGGACCGCTGGTTGGGCCAATGAAGTTTATTGCGAGTTGTACTCCCATCAACACGGTCCATCGGCGATGGTCAAGCAGGACGACTTGAAGTATTTTCGCTTCGATGGAAAAGGTTGGCCGGAGCAACTCTTCGATCTAGCCGTCGATCCGGAGGAAATGTATAATCTAATTGATGACCCGTCTTACGCTGCTGACTTGAGACGATTACGCGCCAAAGTCGATACCTTCCTAGCGCTACCCCTGCTCAATTTTCCTCGTGGGGCGCGCACGGCGCATCGACCTTGAGGACGAGAAACGTGAATCCACCAGAAGCTACTTACGAAGTGAACTACGACACAGAGTTGTTTGTTGATGATGTGCTAATTGCAGAGAGATTTGGTGTCACGCGGAACCTACATCCCGCCACCAAATTGGACGCGCCCGTCATCATATCCCCGAACCCAGCAAGCCTTGGGAATACAATGGCTCTGACAAAACCAAACGGGTTTATCTTTTAGGGACCACCATCTACGATAAACAGATAGACACGTATCGCATGTGGTATATGGCAAGCATGGATGCGAACCATGGACATCGCATTCTAGGCCTTTATGTCCCCCGCACAGGTGCCGGTGAATCCACACGTTATGACGGCCACCGGCGGGACAATGACGGGCGATATTTCGCTGGCAGCGATATCGGCGACCTGCTCGGCTATGCGGAAAGCGATGATGGACTGCATTGGACAAAACCCGACCTCGGCGTGCTTGCGTTCGACGATAGCCCGAATAACAACATCGTTTGGGACTTACACGGTGCCAGTGTGTTCATAGACAACCAAGCGCAGGACCCTGAAAAGCGTTATAAAGCGATCGGTTTTTTCCGTCGATACCGAAATGTCTTCCTGATAACATCGCCCGACGGTATCCACTGGAGCGATGCAGACTCGACGCATCCGGTGATTGAACGCGCGAATGAAGGCCCAACCAATGTGGTGTATGATGAAAAGACAGAACGAGACTTCGCCTGTATGTTGGTCAACAGGGGCAATGAACGCTGTCATATTGAATACAGTGAAAGCAAAAGCCTAAACGGAAAGTGGACGGGGCCAACGACCATCTTGGAACCAAACCGCGAAGACGATACAATCGGCCAAACCCGACATGGTGCGATCCGCACGGAATATTACAATATGTCCGGTTTCCCTTATGGCGGTATATACATCGGCATTCTAAGTGTTCTGTACGTCACAGCAGATATCGCTAAACCTCTTATGGGTCAAGCGGGCGTTGACGGCCCAATTGATGCGCAGCTTGTCTATAGCCGGGACGGTGTCACGTGGCATCACTTTGAAGACCGTTCGCCAGTTATCCCGCGAGGAGACGTGGGCAGCTTCGATTCGGGGATGATTATTTTTACTGTCAAAGAACCTCTGGTAAAAGATAATAGGATGCATTGGCATTATACCGGCAGTACGGAAACGCATGGTGGTTTGCTGAAAGACAAAGTGATGTCCATTGGACGAGCCAGTTGGCGGTTGGACGGCTTTGTCTCCCTGGATGCGGATGCCAACGGTGGCACAGTCGAAACTGTACCATTACGCATACCGGACGGTCGACTCGAAGTGAATGTCGATGCAACGCAGGGCAGTCTTGCTGTCGAGGTGTTGTTCCCTGACGGGCGCATTCAGCCCGGGTTCTCAGCAAAAACCTGTAGTCCGATATGCGGAGACCACCTACATCATCCGGTCAATTGGACTCAGACCAATCTAACGCAAGCGCAGCAACCACTCCGTCTTCGCTTTCCATTGCGACAGGCAAAACTGTACAGTTTCCGTATCGTAGAGTCTCGCCTATGAAGACTCACGTGATGGCGGGTTGTTTTCATAGGGTTTTCTCGATTTCGTGGTACAAGCACGCCCCGGTGCGGTGGTCGTGAAAATGTCTTTTGATCAAGGAGATTAAGGATGTCTAAGGCGCAATCAATTCGTGTTGAATTTTCAGAAAACCGACATCTTGTTCTCGATTCCCGCATCATCGGCGAAACCGTAGCGTCGAAGCTCACCCTGGGTGAAATAACCAAACACCCGCAGAATCCACTTTTTGGGGAGGACAAACCGTGGGAACCCCGCTTCGACAATGTATATGTGAACGTCATTTACGATGAGTCAGATGAGCTTTACAAGTGTTGGTAGAACCCCTTTATCATAGACGAACGGGTGACCAGTACGCCACCCGAAAAGCAGAATCTAACTGTGCTTAACTACATGGACGCTAAGCCGGACCATCGCGAGATGGGGCTCTGCTACGCAGTTTCGACGGACGGCATTGATTGGGAGAAACCCGATCTTGGTCTCCTCGAATTCGGCGGCAACAAGCGGAACAATATCCTCATGCGCCACGTACACGGTACAGGTGTTTTCAAGGATGACCGTGAAACCAATCCGGCGAGACGCTATAAGATGCTCTTTTGCGGTGAGCCGCAAATGACAGTCGCATTTTCTGCCGACGGTCTAAACTGGAGCCGGCCAATTCCCATCCCGGAGATCGAAGGGCACGGAACGCATGCGAACATCTGCTGGGCACCCGACTTGGGCAAAAGTACGTGGGATTTACCCGTCAGCATGCCCGTCGCGGCTCTGATTCAATTCGCCAAGTGACACGAACGGAGTCCCCCGACTTTGTGCATTGGACCCAAGACAAATCCGTTCTTGAGGGATCACCCCCCCGTCTACAGACACACGATATGAATGTGTTTCCCACATGTGGTATTTATCTCGGTCTCTTAGGGATGATGATGCATCCTGAAGATTCGAGATTCCGCGTCAAGCAATTGACACTGTTACATGGAATCATGTACAAGCAGGCACACCGCTTATTGGGCATAGCCCCGCCAGGAGCGAAACTTACGGAGCGATGCCCTACGATTGGGGGACTATCTTTGCCTCCCGCGCCCGTTTTCCGAGACAACGAGATCCAGCTCTACTACGGTGCCGGAGATGGGTACTTTTTCAACTGGTGTAAAGGATACCTGGCACTTTCAACCCTTCGGCCCGATGGCTGGGCAGGCTACGAACCGATCTCCGCAGAAACACCTAGCGTCATAATAACCACGCCTTTAACCTTTTTGGTGATACCGTTGGTGTAACTGCCGATGTGCGGAATGGAGGTTCGGTTTGGGTGTCGATTTTGGATGCCGCGGGCAACATACAGGCCACCAGCGACCCCGTTACCGATACAATCACCGACGGCCGAGTGAAATGGAGAAAGGGTCAGGGCGTGGTTGGCTTGAGAGGTGAGAAAATTCGACTGAGATTTCAGCTTCGAAACGCAAAGTCATACAGCTTCCAGATAAAAGGAGAGAATTGCTACACTCGATTTTGGTATGGAGTTGTTTATTGGGATGGTAAGGCTGAAGGTTTCAAACTAGTATCTGGAACAGATCGGGTACAGGGTAATCAGGCGGGTATCAGCAAACCTAGTTGCTATCCGTCTTCTTCTCCGATTCCACATTTCTCTTGACACAAAAACAATAAAATTAGACTTTATCAGAATTAGAGGATTTTCGATATTGACTCTACCCAATCTTTGCTTGTAGTTAATCGCGTAGACTATAATTAATTCTAATCTAGTTAGAAATATTGAAATTGTCTATTTAAGACAAGCGCACCTTTTGGCAATATTAAGATTTAGAAGAGGAATTTTTAAGTCTATTAAGAGTGGAAATGCTTGCTAAAAAATTTCCTGTTAAGTTGACAGTGATGCTAAGGTCTGTTAACACGAAGAAGAGAAATCCTGTCTAATGGGCTATGATGGAACTAAGACAGGAACAATATCAAGAAATAAAGCCGTCTTTACCCGTCCAAAGAGGATACGTCAAACTATCCAATCGGAAACTTCTGAATCGGATTTGGTCTGTTGCCGAGCACGGATGTAAATGGAGAGGTCTTCCCTCTAAGTTTGGAAATTGGCCTACAATCTACAGGCGGATGAACCGAGGGGCCAAAGCAGGAGTCTTAAATCGCAGATTTGAAGCCTGGCGAGCCAAGCAAATCATTCCCGTCAGGATAGGAGGTTATTCATTAGATAGCAGATCCGTGAAAGTGCATCCTGATGGAACAGGGGCATAAAAAAACGGCCAGCCGTCGATTGGAAAGTCAGGAGGCGGGTGGACCACAAAAATCCATCTGCTGGCCCAAGATGCTTGTAGGGCAATCGCTTTTCGACTCTCCCCCGGCCACGGTCATGATGCACCTGAAGGAGAAGGCTGGTTGAAAGGCATCGATTGCCCTTTGGCCGGCGGCCCAATGATTATGGATCCAGCAGATGAAAGAGATACTACTCGACAGCCGGCTTTAGACTTGATGTTTTCTCCGGTTGTTCCGGCCAAATCAAATCGCCTGAATCCTTGGGAGTATGACCAAGAGCTTTACAAAAAGAGAAATGAAGTAGAACGATTGTTCAGCCGGCGGAAGGGATTTGGCCGGATCTTCTCTGGCTTGGACCAGTTGGATCTGATGTTTTCTGCTTTCTTGTTCTTTGTGCTTATTGTCGATTCGCTTAGATCGTGTTAACTAGCCCTAATTACACTTTCCTTTTTTATGCCTCGGATTTAATGGCTAAGTCGCTTGGAGATCCCTTTGATGGGAACAAATTGCAAAATCCTGAGTGGAAATGGAAAAACAAAAGGATTGAAGGTAAGGAACCTGAAAAATTGGATGTTGGAAAACTAAGGGAAATTGGCTTCACATAGATGCAGCACCAAATCGCAATCTATGGACTAGCGATACAACAAATCGACTCTACCATGAACATAGTGGTGATTCCGATGTGGAAACACATGTCTTTATAGACTATGATACTAAGAGTATTGTTTCCAGTGTAGTAGCACTATCAGAATCAACTAAAGGAAATGGTGGAAAACCTGAGTGGGTTACCATGAAATTTTGGGGTCGTGGTGACAACGTTATCCTCTAATTCCAAGTGAAGGAAGGTAGCATACAAAAAGAATTTGCAGGGTTCAATCCTTCTGCGGGATAATCAACGGATGTCCACATTCGCCTAGCTCGGAAGGGCAAAACCTTTACTATTTGGTGGAATAAAAAAGAGAAGGATGAATGGGCAGAAGTTGACAGAGACAAAACCTTAGATCTGAAAGATCCAATTGAAATTGGTATTTACGCAGAAAATTGCGAAGTTGCAGGGAAGGGAAATATTCAATATGAATATTTTAGGGGTCATCTGGAACCTTTTTCCGTATTGCCAGAACAAAAATTGCCAATCACCTGGGGGGCCATCAAGGGAAGCCGTAAATATAGATTCGATACGAATTATTTCACGGATATACAGATTGTCGATTATATCACAGAGTACAAAGTAGAATAACTGCTGAAGGAGGATTTAGATATGCCCATAGCCGATGCTATGCCCAAATTGAAAAGAAAGATCCAATTTTTCGCTGTTGAAAACGATCAACCCAAAACTTTGACGCCCCAACAAATTCAGCATTTCAATCAAAAAGGCTACATATTTCCGCTTGATGTATTTAGCGAAACCGAGATTAACCAACATCGAGGCTATTTTGATCAGTTAGTCGAACAGCAGCTAAGTGAAGGAAAAGACGCGTACTCAATCAATGGTTGGCATAGCACACACTCGGAAATTTACGATTTGGTGACAGATAGTCGCATTTTAGACTACCTAGAGGATTTGCTTGGGTCTGATCTAATCTGTTGGGGGACTCACTATTTTTGCAAATTACCCGGAGATACTAAGCAAGTCAGCTGGCATCAAGATGCTTCCTATTGGCCAATCACACCGAGCAAAACAGTAACCGTTTGGTTAGCTATCGACGACGCAGATATTGGGAACGGAGCTATGCAGGTCATTCCTCAATCCCACCTACACGGACAGATCGTTTTCGAAAATAGTCGCAAAGAGGAAAAAAACGTTTTGGGACAGACGGTGAAAAATGCGGAAGGTTACGGTTCAGCACCAGTAACTTTCGAAATAAAGGCTGGTCAAATCTCACTTCACTCTGATCTGCTACTTCATGGATCGGCTCCTAACCAATCTAACCGGCGTCGATGTGGACTAACTATGCGATTTGTTCCACCAGAAGTCAAAGCTTTGACAGGTTGGAACGGAAATTCTATCGTGGCTAGGGGAAATGATGGGTCAGGTCATTGGATTAACCAGCCAAAACCAATGAGTAAATCCGATTGAGTTTGTTTACAACATTTAAGGTATAGACAAATTTTTATTGGCCCAAGTAGTCTTAGTTGGTCGTAGTCGGTTGGATGGTCTTGTTCTTAATAAATACAGGTGTTTTGTTGTTCATTTAACCATTACTATCGTTGACGGTGTCACTCAGGAAATATAATGGAAACAAATTGAAAAATCCTAATACAATCAGATCAATGGGTAAAAAGACCTATGACTTCATGGCTGGTTGGTTTAGTTTTATTTTTGTATTGTCTCAAACTGGGTGCGACAACTTCCACTCCAGTTTTAAATACTGGAGAAACGGTATCCAGAGGAAATTAATTTCACTGGCCAAGTCTAGTTTCACACACAACTACCAAATTGCGTCGTAAGATGCATTTGCCCATTAAACTGAGGATCTGACTATTCTATGAACGCACAAATTGACCTATCATCCGAATATGAGTTGAGAGAGGTTCAGATTGAAGCCTTCCGCCAAGACGGACATGTTTACCTACCCAATGTTTGTTCGACCGATGAGATTGACTACTACCGACAGGCCATTTCTGACACAGCTTGGCAGCGTTTCCCTAAAGATAAAAAGACCGATCGTCCCTTCTTGCAAACACTCAACCTTCGCTATCACTGTCCAAAAGTGATGCAGTTTGTTTTGGCATCTCGGTTGGGTAAAATCGTCTCTGACCTAATTAGCAAGCCAACCGCTTCTGATCCAGACCGACAGCCACTCAGTATGCGAATCTTCCACGAACAAGCATTGTTCAAAGAACCCAAGGGTGGTCTCACTCCTTGGCACCAAGACCAATACTATTGGCCTTTGGCAACTGAATACGCAGTCGGGTTGTGGATGCCGTTGGTCGATATCTCGTTAGAAATGGGACCAATTCGGTTTGCCACTGGCTCTCATCGCCGTGGTTTTGTCAAGCAGGTGGCTATATCGGAACAGTCGCAAGACTTCTTTCAGCAGTTCATCGAAGACCAAAGGTATCCAATTTGGCAGAGAGAGATGCGGGCCGGCGATGCTACCTTGCATAATGGTTGGACCATCCACGGTGCCACTAGCAACCAAACCGACCAAATGCGAGCAGCCATGATCGTGACCTACTATCCCGATGGTACGAAAGTCGATCAACTCAGCAACCCCAGTCGTGTCAACGATGCCAAGCATTTTCTTGGTGGTAAGCAAGCCGGGGACTTGGCCGATAGCCAAATGAACACAATTGTTTATCAAGCCAGTTAGACCGCTTACACCGACGACTCAAACAATATCTATGTCCTTGGGGATTTGACAGGCCTAAAAAAGCCGAAAGAAGTCGGTAAGGGGTTATATTTGGGTAAAGATAGATGTTGAATGGCGGGCAAGCGTTTGCCGACCAAATCAGAGTGGAAATATGTCGCCTAAGGCATTGACCACTGGTAGCACAACCCCGTATATATCCCACTTTAGGTCGATATAAACGATACATTCAAGTTACCCCATCGGAGAATTTTGAATGCCTGAAATACAGTCTTCCTCCCCCTGGTACCTTGACAAATTAGTGGGTCTGGAAGTTGGTCCCACCGGTACACAATTCGGTTTAGATCCGCAAGATGCTGATTTTGCTCACGCCTTTTCCGGTCAGTCCATTGTCGAGCAGTGCATGGCTGTCAAGGCCGAATATCTGGTTATTTGGGCCAAGGACAATGAGTTGGCCTATTACAATTCTCAACTGGTCCCCAAAGCCTTGGGATTAGGTGAAAGAGATATTCTGTTGGAAACCACGCAGGCGGCTAAAGGATTCAATTTACCGGTGATCGCCTATTGTCAGTTGCAATACCCCACCTATTTGTTGAGAACTCATCCACAGTTTTTAATGCATTCCATTGACGGACGACAGATCCCCGGTCGCATCTGCTTTAATTCTGGCTATCTGCACCATATCAAACAGGTAGTAGATGAGATCAGTCAATATCAGATCCAGGGCTTCCATTTCGACATGATGGATCAGGGATTTGGCCCACCCTATGGCTGTTGGTGTGCCGAGTGCCAGGCACTATTTGAAGCCAACTATGACCATCCCATGCCTCGCCGGATAGACTGGGACACCGGATGGGAAAAGATGCTGGAATTTCGTTATAACACCAGTGCTAATTTTGAACAGCAGTTAAGCCAACACGTTAAATCTCATTGGCCGGGACTAAGTCTCGACTTCAACTACCATGGCGGGCCTCCTTGTGCTTGGGAGGTAGGGCAACGACCCGTTCAGCATGCTCACATTGGTGATTTTGTGACCGGTGAATGTGGTACTTGGGCCTTTGGCCCCTTGCAAACTAGCCTAAACGCTCTGTTCTTAGCTGCGACCAAACCAGGAGCCGTTTATCAAATGGTTATGCAAACCGGTGCCCGAATGTACCATGATACCACTGCCCGTCCGTTAGCTGATCTCCGCTGGGAGGCCTTGACCCTTTTGGCCCACGGCGCCCAACTAACCATAGTTGACAAAACTGCTTATGACGGTCAGCTTAACCCGGTAACGTATCAACGGATAAGAAAGGTATTCGCTGAAGCGCAAGAGAAACGTCCCCATTTTGGTCAGTCCCCTTGGCAGGAGGTAGGCGTCTACTATTCTGCTGCTAGTAGAGATTGGTATGGTAGAAAATCGCCTGATAAATATCAACGATCATTTGTTGGCGCGCACCGAGCTTTCACCTATTCTCATATCCCCATGGGAGTGTTATTGGATGAAAATATCAACCCACGAAAGCTGGAAAATTTCCCGGTGGTTTATTTACCTAATACGGCTGTTTTAAGCAATCAAGAGATAGAGATGTTGAGGGATTACGTAGCGAATGGAGGCTATCTGCTGGCTACTGGCCTTACCGGTCTGTATACTCGACCCGGCCAGCAGGCACCGCTATCGACCATCGAAGATTTGGTGGGTGGAAAATTTATTAGCTCTTTGCCGGATTTGGACAACCACATTTCTTTGCCCGCTTTGGCCGACGACCTACCACCAATCAGTACTGAGATCCCACCTGACTGGCCTTTTCTCGTCTATGGGCCGGCCGCGATTTTTGAACTCACCACCGCACAAGGCTACGGCCACCTCTACCGACCTCATCGGACTCTGAAACAACGAAAAGGGGAAGGGAATTTCTCCTTGCCGATGTCGCCGGATGAAGTTGTCGGCCCAGCCGTGTTAATCAACAACTACGGCCAAGGAAAAGTGGTTTACCTGCCTTGTTCACCTGACGCAGCCCTGGCCAGTGAATATCGGACGGTGGAACCGCGACTATTACTTCGCAACCTGGTTCGATATCTTCGGCCCAATCCAGAGGTCGCTATTGCCGCTCCCTCCTATGTTGAAAGTGTAGTTACTAACGAGCCCGGTAACTTGGTATGGCGAATACACTTAGTTGGTTATATTTCGCCACCGGCTTGCACCGGGCCAGGTCGCCCTCATGCCAATTTCATCCTACCTTCACTAATTGAAGACCTACCAATGTACCAGGTGAGAATCAGCTTTAATCGGCCGGTGATCAGGGTACAAACGTTGAACCGTGAGACAAAAATCAGTCGGTCGGGTAACGAAATTGTACTGACGGTTAAAGACATTCACGAAACAGTTATTGTGAAAATAGCCGGGTAAATATACATTCTGAAGCAAGAACCGTTGACCTTAGATGTAGCTTTTCTCCTTTGGCCGGAGGTAAAGGTGTGGAAATTTATGCTAGCTGAAAACTAGCTAGTTTAGGTTTCTAGCGGCATCGAAGCAACTAATACTTTCCTGCCTTTTATCAGCCTTGATTCAGCGAATGTTGGTATCTGTACCTCGGAGATCGAGCCTGTGGTGCAGTATCACCAACGATTGATAGATGCAGTTTAGAAAGACGCCGCCGATGCTCACGGTTCAAGTGGCCGGAAAGATTGCTGGTCAATGCTCAATTGTTAGCTCACTCTCCCAACCCCTTGACTCCTGAGGCCTAGAGACTCTTCACACTAAGTCAGGAAAAGGTAAAATATTGAGAACATAGCTTCTCACTCATTTCTATCAGATTCAATCAAGATACTATTGATCTGAAGAAAGATGGGTCAGCCAAATTCCGTAAGACGCTTGTTGACTATGCGCCGGAGGACGGTCCGGATGGGCTTGTGGTTGATGCGAATGGAAATCTCTTTGTTGCTGAGCTGAAAGCCGTCCCGGGATCTATGTTTATGATCCGGACGGAAAAGAATTGGCCTACATTAAGACACCTGATCTCCCTACCAACGTTGGGTTTGGTCGGGGAGAGGATGCCAATCTGCTCTACATTACTGCAGGTAATAGCCTTTATTCAATTCGTTTGAATACAAAAGGCTATCATTTGCCATCAAAGAAATAATCGTCGGTATACATATCTTTTTTTAAATTGATAAAGTAATAAAAAGAGAAATGAGGAGTGCAGAATTGGTTCAGTTTTAGTTCCACGCTAAGCACTCACTGATATCCACGCAAAAGCCCGCGAATACTGGCTTCACTCGTTTTAGACTCCCAAAGTCGATGGGTCATAATACCAAGTATGGAGGTAGTTGAATTTTTCCAGGACGAAGTTCAGTTCCCCTACCTTCCTCCATTCTTAGGTCTGAATTGCAAATCAGAAGCAAGGTTCAAGAAACAGGCCTACACCAGTTGATAAAAACCACAACTGTAGGCCAATCCTCAGGCCAGTCAGCAGATTGATTGATGGACTGTTTTTCATCGAGGAACTAGAGTCTGACCGGCCAATATACACCACCAGGAAAAGGCCCAAGCAAAATTCCCAAACTAAGAGGCCATTCTCAAAATAGGGATTAGCCGTGCATTTTCACAGCTGACCTAGCATATATATCCGACTATCCTAGCATCGGAAGACTTTAATCTCTCTTGGCTTATCTATTGTCTATTTCACCCTTTGACTGGTTTTATCGATTGCTTTATTAACTCACAACAAAACTCGGTGTGTCTGACCTCTTTATCAGTTGCACCAATACAGCCAAATAAGACAGGTCGAAGACTATGCCAACAGAAACAGTTCAGGATTTGCTGGAGAATCAGCGACTTCTGGCCACGGCCCCATATATCCTCTGGTACCAACCCCGTCATTGTGAGGTGAGAGACTACTGAAATCTGGGACTTTATTCATGGACAGACCCAATATCCTCTTTATCCTCACCGACCAGCAGTCCGTGCGCGCCATGAGTTGTACCGGCAATCCCCATCTCTGCACCCCGCACATGGACGCACTCTCCGCTTCAGGTACACGCTTTGGCCTACTGTGCCACACCGGTATGTGGCCCTTCGCACAGCAACCTGATGACCGGTCGTCTGCCGTACGAGACCGGGGTCCTGGTCAACGGAATGGCGCCGACCCCCTCCCTGCCCAATATGGGCGAGCTATTCCGCCGAGCCGGTTACCGCACCACTTGGACCGGCCGTTGGCATCTGCCCGCTAACGACAGGCAGATCTGTGGCTTCGACGTCCTGCACAACTCCGAGGTGCGCCTGAGCTTGGGCCTGGAGGGCGATGGGCCGGTAACCGACGCTGCCATCGAGTTTTTGCAGCGCCAACACGATCAGCCCTTCTTCTTCAGCGTTTCCCTGTGCAACCCCACGACATCTGCTACTGGATCAGGAAGCAGTCGGTGTCGCAGGATCTGTCGCACCCTGAAACAGTACGGTTGATGCAGCAAGCCCACCAGACCCATTTCCTGTTTAAAACTGCACTAAAAACGATTGACCTGCCCCTCTTGCCAGCCAATTTCGCCGTTGATCCGCAGCAGTCGGAGTTCATCGGTACCTGCCGTCGGCGAACCTACTACGGCCAGGAGGGTACCTTTACCTAGGACTGAGAGAAGTCGGCGGGCCTATCTCACGCCTACTATCGCTTGACTGAAGCAGTGGATGTCCAGGTCGACCGCCTGCTGGAGGCTTTGCGGAAACAGGATCTGGAAGGAAGTGCCCTGGTTCTCTTCACCAGTGACCATGGACAAGGTATGACCGCACACTGCTGGGCGATTAAGCTGATGCTTTACGAAGAGCCGCTCCGAGTGCCCTTCATTGTTCGCTGGCCGGGGAAAATCCCGGCCGGTGTGGTCGATGGCCAGCATCTGGTCTCTGGTCTAGACGTGCTGCCCACTCTCTGCGACTGAGCTGAGGTGTACTTTCCTCAGGTTGCTGGCAACAGCCTCCGGCTCCTAGTTGAAAACCCCGGCCAAGAAGGCCGTTCCTTCCTGATCTCCGAACTGTACCCGGACACCGAAGACCTGAAAATGCAGGGCTGCTGCTACGCACGCGGTGCTTCAAATATGTGGTGTTTTTCCAAGGCCAGGCCGCCGAAATGCACTTCGACCTTGAAGCGGATCCAGGAGAAACCTGCAACTTGGCACTCGACGGGGCTGGAGTGGAGAACTCGAACAGCACCGCGTTCTGCTGCGCCAATGGTGTGTGCATTAGGACGATTCCTTCGCCAGTGCTGGTGGCATGAGAGACGGGCTGCTGACTCCGCTCAGGAATTATTCATCTTGGCGGGCCATGATGGTTGGTTAATCTCCGCCGTATCTAGCCCGGATGAGTCAAGAATAGCGACATCTGGTAGTGATCAGACAACCCAAGTCCATACCACTGACATAAATGAGTTACTTCAATACGGAATCAATTACGCGGGCAGTACGCGCTGGGTGAACTGAAACCGACTTGAGGTCATCATGGTGTGCCGTATGTCGAAAAGACTGAACGGGATAGGCATATGACCGATGGCCAATTCTCAATGTTTTGTTTTCACCCTCGCGCTACCATTCCCTTTAACAGATCAATGACACAATGGAACACAGCCAGGCCAATGATCGCAGAGTTCACTACCGTTCAGTAGCATACTAGTAGGCAATGATTTAGCCAGCGTGGCGTACTACCGTCACTTTATTTTCTACTTGATACCACGGAGAGACGGTAAGACCAAAAACGGGGTAATCAAACGGGTATCAGCGCTAGTTGCTCCCCTTTCCTTACCCCCACGAGTTGTGCGAATGCCACCGCAGCCTAAACCTCAGCATCTGCAGTTTACTCCTGTATCCAGACTCGGCAATACTCTTCTGCTAGAGTCTAAAACCAAACAGCCCATCCATGCCGGTCAGAACTAGACTCGCAGGTCGGCCTGGCTGGATTGATTGCGGCTTATATTATTACCGTCGTCAGATTAACCTACCTCTTTGCCTCTAGACGACAATCGTGCTAGCTTTTCTTTACCCGTAACCACAATCGGCACTTCAGAGGTTACCAATACTATTCAATAGTCCCCTTGACTTGAACAATTAATTCTTATACCCTGTTGGCGTTACTATCTCACAACATTCATAGTAGCTTTAACTCGTTATGGGAGAATTCACATGGGTGAAACGAAATATCGCTTAGCCCCAAAAGGTTTTACACTAGAACAGTGGGAAACATTCAACGAAGATGGCATTATCTTCATCGAAAACACCCTATCGGACAGTGATATTCAAATGTACCGAGCCGCCATCGATCGGGTTTCTCAAGCTCATCCCAGATATGAGCCGGGTAGGTATCTCGGCCTGGATAATATTGTGGAGAAAGACCTCCATTTTTCTTCGCTCATCGATCACCCTCGCCATGTCGGTTTTGCCTACGACATTTTCGGTGAACTGCTCAAACTTCATCAGAGCCAATTTTTTCTCCGACCGCCCGGCGGAGGAAATTACAACATTTGGCATCCTGATGGCGCGCGTGCGTTGCCGTATAATGTCTTTTCGCCGGAATTACCCCTTCAGATTAAGATTGGGTATTGGCTTAACGATTTACCAGACGAAAAGATGGGCAATCTCGTTGTTATGCCTGGCAGCCATCGGAAACAGTATCTGGACTCTTATGATACCCACGACAGTATGTTGGGGGAGAAGATTGTCTGTCTACCGAAAGGGACGATGACTGTTATGCACTCTAGCATTTGGCATCGTGTTGAACCAAATGAGAGCGATATCACCCGATATAATATTTTTATGGCGTATTGCCCCGCCTGGGTGACACCGGCCGACCGTTTGCAATCTGACCCAGAATGGTTAAGAACGCTCAATCGCGAACAACGTATTATCATGCGGAGCTATAGCCGCGCCTATCATAATGCCAAGCCGCCGGCATCAGAGTTTCCACTGTTTCTGGACCGTGAAACGGCATCAGACTGTGATGAAAATATGTATCGTAAGCATGTCAAACTCCATCGAAGGAAGCGCCGCACAAGGGTAGAAAAGTTGAACGAGCAGATCACGATCTCGGAATATAAAAAAAATGACCTGGCTTCTGCTAGGGAAGGCCGATGAAGTTAAAGCCGCATCTTTCTTTTACTAGTACGTTATCCAAATGATCGTTGATGAGGATTTATTATGGGCCTTAAGTGCCGAAAAGCCTAACCCTTATTAGTATAGTTTTGAGGTACGGCTAGACAATCCAACCCCCCAAATTTGACAAAGGAGACCGTTATTTTACTGATCGATGCCCATCTGGACTTGGCGATGAATGCCTTGGAGTGGAATCGCGACTTGAACCTGAGCGTGGAGCAGGTTCGGCAGACCGAAGTCGGCATGAAACAAAAGGGACGCGGCGGCGGTACCGTCACTTTACCCGAACTCCGCCGCGCCAAAGTGCCGTTGACCATAGCCACCGTTATCAGCCGAACTGCTCGTCCTGATAGCCCGGCCAGCGGCACTGCTCACCAGGAAATTTCCTATGCCAAAGCCCAGGGCCAGCTGGCCTACTACCGGGTACTGAAAGCCCAAAACAAAGTTCAGCTCATCACCAACCGCCAGAGTCTGGACCAACACATGGTCGCGTGTCAACGAGAGGGTGCAGATGAGCCCCTGGGTATTATCCTTAGTATGGAGGGAGCCGACCCAATCGTTTGGCCAGAGCAAATTCATAGTTGGAAGGAAGACGGTCTACGTGTCGTTGGGCTATCGCACTACGGCATCAGCGCCTATGCCCACGGCACTGGCACGGAGGGCGGCCTACTCCCCTCAGGAAAAATCCTGCTAGGCGAGATGGAAAAAGCTGGAATTATCCTAGACGTGACCCACTTGGCGGACCAAGCCTTCTTAGAAGCCATAGACGCTTTCGGCGGGCCGTTGCTGGCCAGCCACAGCAACTGTCGCACCCTGGTGCCTGGCCAGCGCCAGTTCGACGACCACCACCTCCAGACAATCATCAGCCGGGGTGGAGTCATCGGTGCAGCCCTAGACGCCTGGATGCTACAGCCCAACTGGATCCGCGGCGAAACCACCAACGAAAACTTGACCCTGGAAACGGTGGCTGACCACATCGACCACGTCTGCCAACTGGCTGGCAATTCGCTACACGCGGCCATCGGCTCGGATCTGGACGGGGGCTACGGTACTGAACAAACCCCGCGCGACCTGGATACCATAGCTGATTTGCAGAAAATTCCTGGCCTGCTGAAAAAAAAGGGCTATAGCCAACAGGACATTTCCAGTATCATGCACGGCAATTGGATCCGCTTTTTTCGTGAAGCCTGGAGTTGATTTCTAACCTGAGAAAATAAGTGTTTTCCTAGGACTGGTAGTTCCGGACACGGTGTTGAGGTGGAGACTAGGAATATCCACTACCACCCTTGTCGTAAAAAACACAACCGCAGCTAGCTCGCAGAATATCCTATCGCTCCTGAGATAAACCTTCCACTAAGAATTAGACGTACATGGTGAAGCTTACCGTTTAGGTGCTATGCACCCGATCCACCAACTAATTCCTGCCAGCGCCCCACCACTTCAGCCCGAAACTGCGATCGTGATAGACTACCAAAGCGAGTCCCTTGACAGTCGAATTCAGGCTTAAGATGTAAAGGGCGACCTGGGGATACCCCACTTTTTAGCAGTGGCAAATAGTGAAACAATCGACAACCAGTCAGTTTAAGAGTGCTGTTCAGTATCCCTAAATAATTATATTGTTGAGCAACAACTTACCTTATACGGTTCAATCGATGTCATAATGCAGTATGACGTAGTTGCTTCGATAAATGTAAATGATGAATCCCGCGGGATGACATAGGGTTGGAGAAATTCAATGTCAGAAGAGCAGGATAATGAGATGGATAAAAAAAACGATGAATCTAAAAACTTGGCAGTCAAAGACGCCTGTATTCGACTTCTGCCAAACTGTGCTGAGGATGTTGATGTCATTGTGTCTCCGACCGAATTTGGTTGCAATCAGGCGACCTTTAAGGCGAGCGTGAGTGGCAGTGGTGATTACTTTGTTAGGCTTTTGAATGAAGGATGGATAAGCCGGATCGAGAATGGACCTTACATCTCACCATCTTCACTAGTCCAGTATACCCAGGCTGTCGGTGAAGCAGGACTTGGACCTGCGGTGTTGGCTTCCGATGAGCAGGCTATGATTCAGGAGTGGGTCGAAGATATGGTTCCCGTGCTCGACAACTTTGAGCTGATTGTAAATGACGTTGGGTATGCGGTGGCAATTGGGGCGTTACTCGGTCGGATGCATCAACTTCCAGTATACGCTGATAAGGCGATACGGGTCGTCCCCATCGGCTACACTCCTTGGGAGTTTGATAAAGTATTGCCGAGACTCTGCGAACAGGATCAGGATCTGGAGAACGTTTGGACCGAGTTCAACGCTCTGCGGACACGCCCACCCTTGGCAGGCAACCTTGGCTCGCGGCTAGTCTTAGTCCACGGTGACTTTCACTGGCTTAACGTGTTGATGACTCAGTCCAAAGAGGAGAGAAGTAGGCCAAAGTTCTATATCATTGATCTGGAACTCTGTCGCATTGGGATTGCTGTCGAGGACATTGCGTGGTTTTTCAGCGAAGTGCAAATGAACCACCGACGCCCTGAATATCCAGCGTTAGACTTCAGGGATGGCTTTGCTCGTGGATATCTGCAGGCTTGTGGCTTGGGTGATGAAAAGCGCTTGGTCAACGAGTTGTTGTTTGCGGTAGAGTACGAGCGACCTTGGATGGTGATGCTTAGGATGAGTACTTGGGGAGGGCAAAGGAAAACTCTAAAGAAAGAGTGTGCTCCCGAAGGCGTTTTTGCCATGTCGCGACAGTTGCTTGCTGCTGTACAAGCGGGCAACCAGAGCCTCAAGCATAAGATTTTAGAGCAGGGGATAATAGAATATGCTCGTGCCATGATATGATTCTATTCGGTCGGCCATATAAATTTGTAGGGAACTCGGCCTTGAGATACCCCGTTTTTTCAGCGACAGTAAACTATAATCTTTGGGTACAGTTTAAATAGGGCAGATTATATGCCAAAGCAAAAGAAAATTAAGGACTATCGCCAGCAATTTATTAATCAAGGTTACGCAATCGTTGAGAATGTTCTGACCACAGAGGAAGCGGAAGAAGGCCGCCTCATACTGCTTGATAAGATTCGACCCGAATCGCCAGAGTCTTATGCGGGTATCTGGGGAACACGACGACAACTGAAGAGGCCTCAGCATAGTATTCCGGAGATTGCTCGCTGGGCCACACATCCGAAATTATTAGAAATTGTATCGAACCTGATTGATGGTTCGTTTCGGCTGACTGATGAACCCCTGCCCATTGTTACCTTTCCAGGGAAGGTATGCGGGTGTTTAAAAGATGGAAACTGGCGAGGTCATACTGATGGCTTATCACGTATACCTTTTCTGGAAAGAGAAGGGAAGGCGGTTAGTATTTGGCTGACTTTGGCCGATATTGAGCCTTCAGGCGGGGCAACGACCTTAATCCCAGGTAGTCATTGGCTTATTGAAAAAATGGCAGTTGACCCAGAATTTCGAGCAAAAAAGGAAAGGAATAACACATATACTGCCGAGGATAATCTTGATGGGCTGGACTGGAATCCAAAGGAAATTACCCTAAAAGCGGGAGGCATTTTCTTCTTTAATGATCAGGCTATACACAGTGCTTCGGACAATTTGTTACGACAACCTAGACTGATTTGTGCCTATGGGTTCACTAAAAGAGGAAACCAAGAAGAAGAGTTAAGTGCTCGCCAAGGTATTCATAAGCGCTTCAATTCTGACCATCTGGAAATAATGGATGATCAGATGAAACGACTGATCGGTTTGGTGTAATATCTCAACTCAAGCCGGAAACTTGGATTCCTGTCCAATTAGCTGAAGATTCAACAGTTACCGCTAAAATCTATGCCCTAACTGGTGAGCAAATCAGAATCATTGAATTAGGTCATATGCTAGTAGGGGATTATGTCGAATCTAGCAAAACAATTTATTGGGATAGGAGAACTGAAGGTGGAGAACAGGTCTCGTCAGGAACTTACTTCTATCAGATTGAAGCTGGAGATTATACCGACACCAGAAAAATGGTGATTCTGAAATGATTAGATCCCTTTGACAATTAGAACTCGGTGAATTGGCTTAAAACACTAAGCTGAAAATATCCTGACGATTCTCTGAGCAACAGATCACTGACTAACAGAAAACAGACGAATGGAGTTGTAAT
>JASMLX010000109.1 GCA_030748495.1 Candidatus Poribacteria bacterium
GAAGGAGAAGAAACCTTGCATTAGAATGCCTCATAATGCTCTCACTGCTTGGTGAGAGGTCAAAAAGGCCGAACTGAAGTTAGAATTAATGCGATTATGACCATCCTTTTACTAGCAACTTCCCACGTTGCAGAAAATAAAGTGCGATGGTAACACGCACTGTATTTATTATACCATATTCTAAGAGGCACAGTGTGCACAAAGTTGTACAGCAAATGGTGATAGTGGTGATAAAATTCTCCCTATCTAGGTTGTATAGAAGAACAGTCAAGAGAGGAAGGCAGCCATCGAGGAAAATGACATCTATGGCCGAAAGAAGGTGGCTAAATGCACCGAGGAGCATGGTAACACCATCAGAGATTGGCCTCAACCAATAGCTAAATGGCTTGACAACTTTTCTCCAGATCAAGCCTGTATGAGCATCTCTCAGTTGGCCTTCTCTTCTCGTCTAAATGGTCTTGGCTCTGAAGAAACAGCTATTGCAAGCCGCTGGATTTCTAAGCTGTACCCAACTTCACCGTTAGCTCGATCAAACCCATGATTGTGGTTCCAAATACTAGACATTTCATTTAATCCTGTACCATAAACTAAAAGCCAAGCTTGAAGTTGCAAGAAAGGGGCAGCGAGACAAGACAGCGGCAGCCAAATCCTCTGATTCCGTAATTGACCGCCTGATAAGATCAAACCCGCTTTGGCAGGAAGAGCCATCGACAACATTCGACTTCTGATCCAAGATGAAAGTCGGCTCGGTTTATTTCAATGGAGAAATAAAAGATCGCTGAACTTCTGAAATTATCAGCTACGTGGAAGACTCAACTAACGAAACTAACTAAGCCCAAAGAATCTAGTCATATCAAGGATTTAGCTGGAAGATATTGGTTAGTTTCATCAACTTTAGACCAGAAGGTAATAGGTGACTTGGTTTTGATATTTAGAAACCCGCACCTTATAATACTGCTCCAAATTGTTCCGTGACTGAGCTGTCTGTCGACTGAATGAACGGAGGCTTTGGTAAAGCAGGCAGATGCTGTGAGGTTTTAGATGCCTTGGATAGCTCTTGGAATAGTTGGGCTGATCCAACTTTCTGGCTGCGATTAGCGTCGTCTTCCAGCCAGTGTCCCAAGCACCAGTAAATCGTACCACGGAGTGGACTTTCTAGCTCAATTTTTATAACCATGAATTTTAAAAACTTAGGAGGAACACACATGACTGCAACTTATCGTGCTGGAGCCATTGGCAGAACTGGCCAAGGTGACTATGGCCACGCCCTCGACGTGGCGTACGAGGGAATTCCGAATATTGAATTTATTGCTGTCGCAGACCCTGATCCAGATGGGCGGCAGGCAGCTGCTGAACGAACAGGGGCTGAGCAATCCTACGCTGACTAACGGGAGATGCTGGAGAAAGCAGACCTGGATTTAGTGAGCGTCGGTCCGCGCTGGATTGACTGTCACGCTGAGATGGTCATCGCCTGTGCAGAAGCCGGGGTAAAGGGCATTTTCTGCGAGAAGCCCTTCGCAAAGACCCTGGCTGAAGCCGATGCCATGATTGACGCTTGTGATCGCAACGGGGTAAAGATAGCGGTTGCACATCGGCGGGCAAGCGGCTATGAACAGTATGCCAAGAAACTGGTCGAAGGGGGCGAAATCGGGGAGATCCAGGTAATGAGCGGTCACGGCAAAGGCGACCACCGTGCCGGAGCGATGGATTTGATGGTTTTGGGGACGCATATACTGGATAGCATGCGCTATTTCGCCGGTTCTGATGTCGTCTGGGCGCATGGACATGTGACCCAGAATGGCCATGCGGTAACGCTTGAAGATGTACGCGAGGGCGCTGAGCAGGTCGGGTTGCTGGCCGGCAACGGCGTATCAGGGTATTATGTTTCAAGAACCGAGTGAGGGGATACTATGACTCGCATAAGGGCATCCCCTCCGGGAACATCACTGCTAGCCGCTGGTTTGGGTTTGAAGTGTACGGGACCAAAGGTATAATCTCGCTTCGGGCCTCGCCCGGTACGGAGATGTATATCTATCCTCACGGCCTGTGGACTGCGTCGGAAGATGATGGGAAGTGGGAGCGCATTCTTATCGATGAGTGGGAAAACGGGGAGCCTACGAGGCTCAGCAACCGAATGATCGTCGAAGAACTCATCCAGGCAGTTGAAGAGGAGCGCGATGTGATTGCGTGTTCCAGTGGTCGAGATGCACGTGCTGCCCTGGAGATGATTATGGCCGTTCATGAATCCCAGCGTCTCGGAACCAGGGTAGCTTTCCCGTTAGAGAACCGCGAGAACCCTTATGAAGTTTGGCGCAGAGAACAGGGGTAAACGATATGGCTGATGAACGAATTCGCGTTGGGTTTGTCGGATGTGGCGGAATTTCGTCGCTATACACGGATATTTATGCTAGTCTAGTAGATGTCGCGCAAGTGGTAGCGGTTGCGGATATGGTGGATGAATTGGCCAAAAAGCGACAGGTCGCGCTCAGCGAGGCATACGCTGTGGAGACCCATCGCGCCCGTGTGAAGGCTTCGGAAGCACGCACCGAAGAGGAACGTAACCATCAACAACAAAAGGCAGAGACTGCTGAAACCGCCGCCGCGGTAAAAACTCGGAAATACCGTACCCACGAAGATCTTCTCAAAAATGGTTTCAACTACAAAGGAGTAGAAACCGTGTTAAGATCAATTTCGAAATTAGCGATTGTTTTGTTTATGATTGGTTTGGTAACCACCGCATTTGCGGGGATTAAGGCTCAAAAATTCAAGGTTTCACAGCATAAAGATGGACATCAAATCTGGTTTGAAGCCGAAGATTACACCGAGCGGTTACCCGATAACGATGAGTTTTATCCGGTTGTGGCCAAAGATGGCGCTTTCGGTCAAGCCATCACCCGGACAGGGAATGGAGGAGGGCGTATTAGCTACACGTTCGATATCAGCCAAGCGGGTAGAAAAGGTGGAGAATGGTATTTTTGGGGGCGAGTTATCAATCCCAGTAATACCTCAGACTTTATGCTGATCGAAATTGACCCTGAAGACAAAGGTCGAATTCCAACGGCGGCACCGTTCGCGGCGGCAGGTTTGGGCAATGATGACCGCATCTTCGAGCAGAGCCAAGGTCCACCGTGGGCCTGGGGCGTCAAACCTTCAAAAGAGGCGCATATTAAAACGTTGGCTGACGGTAAAATGTGATGCACATTGTCCACCGCCAGGGAGCTCCAACAATCTTTTGGGACGTTTTCTGCTGGGCGGATAGCAAAGACTATGAGCCAACAGATGACGATTATAAGAGTGCCAAAGCACCGGCTGCAACTGCAGTTGATCCGGCTAGTAAATTGAGTCCTACCTGCGGCAGATTAAAAACGGCCCAGTAACCTCTCAACCGGCGGTGGGAGGTCCACCCCTCGCCGCTTTCTCCCAAGTTTCCACTTTTCTGAGCTTTATACGGTAAGACATCAAGGACTCAAAACTGTATAGCTTGCTATAGTAGTTACTATCCACAAAGATACTAGCATTAAGGGGCAGTATGCAAAAAATGTTCAATTCTCTTGTTATGGTTCTCACTTTGGTTTTTACTATGTTTACCTGTTCTGCTTTAGCAGTGGAGAAGTTCAAAATTTCTGAGTATGGTGGAGGGCATCAGATCTGGTTTGAAGCTGAGGATTACGATGAACAGAACCCGGATAAAAACGATTTCTATGATGTCATTGACCAAGGGAAAGCACCTAAAGACGCCTTTGATAAAGTGATTAACCGAACTGGAGCACCAGGTGGGTTTGTTCGTTGGACTTTCGACATAAAAAAGGCGGGTGGAAAAGGTGGAGAATGGTATTTCTGGGGGCGAGTTATCAACTCCAGTAACACTTCGGACTTTCTCTTGATCGATGGTCACAAAGGAGACAAGATTCCTGACCTAAAAGGAAAAGGCCCATTTAACTTTCCAGGGCAAAACGGGCAACGCGCCTTTGAACAGAGCCAGGGGCCTCCTTGGATGTGGGGAGTTAATCCGCCCAAAGAGGGACATGTTAAAGAATTGAAGAACGGTGAAAACACGATGTATATTTTTCACCGTCAGGGGGCCAGAAGTATCTTTTGGGATGTCTTTTGCTGGTCGGATAAGCGGAACTATGTTCTGAATGATGACGACTACAAAAAGGCCGAACAGAAGACGATGTTAGCTGTTGATCTTGGGCAAAAACTAACCACAACCTGGGCTACGCTCAAGAATAGTTCTTAGCCAGGGACAAGGAAAAACTTGTCTGGCGGTCTGGCTTGCAGGGCGTTAAGCACTGTTTCTTCCCTCTCGAGAAACTAATTACAGTTTACGCTTACACCGTCTGTAAATAGAGATGAGTAGTTAATCTTAATTGTGAGCTAAGACTTTGAGTAAGACTCGGGGTGGTCGGTACCAATGCGAAACTTTTTATCATCAATGTACACCACCCCCATCGTATTCATCCTACCCATATTCTATAGCTAACCGTGTGAGGTAAAGCGAATCCCTTAGCCAACACCACCAGCGGTTACGCACTTGCACCACTTGAGCAATTTTTGACGGGAGATGGTCGGCTACCGGTGGCACTGTTACCTTGTGGTATGAGTCAGAACGGACAGGGTACCAGTCAACCGGACTTTGGCTGGATCTTGAACCGCAGTGAATGTAAGGGGGGCAACCTCGTCAATCCTTGAGAGTTCAGTTGCTCATATATTTACAAAAACTCGTTGAAAAACAAAAATAATCGTAAGGTTAAATCCGCCCGCAACTAAAACGCAAGATTGTTATCATTTGATTCCTTTCTTATTTCAGAATCGTCATTTTCCGCGTTTCAGTATAATCACCAGCCTGGATCTGGTAGAAATAGGTGCCTGAAGCTACTGTTTCACCCTTTGCTGTTTTCCCATCCCAGTAGAAAGCCTGATTCTGGCTGAGATAAAAACCGCCAGGTTGAAACCCTTTATCCAATTGTCTGACTAACTCCCCAGCCGCGTTATAGATCCGGAACGAGACATTCGTATCCTGTGCTAACTGGTAGGGGATCCAGGTTTCCGGGTTAAACGGGTTAGGAAAGTTTAAATGAAGTTTGGTAGTTGCGGGTTTTGTGGGCGCTGCCGGACTATCAACGGCTGTTTTTAGCGTCGCCTCTCCGCTACCGGTATTTTTGCTTAGATCTGTTCCTTTGGCCAAGATAGTTATGGTACCTTCCCCGTCACTCGGCAGGAAGTGAGTTTGATGCCATATCAACTGCTCGGGTTCAGCTTTCAAACCAGAAAGCCTTTGTCTACCGACGGTAACAGTTGGTGCCCCTTTCAGTTTCTCATTTGCCGTAATGGTAATGAAAATCATTCGGGGCAACAACGGGTGGACAACAGCAAAGACTTCGATTTTGGGCGGCGTTTTATCCGGGGGATCAATAATACTGATTTTTAACGGTTGTTCCAATAGATTGCAATCTGGATCTTTAATAGTAATGTCAATCTGGAAGGTGTCGCGGGCCTGCTCAAAGGATTCTGCTACTTTGATCTTCAATCGCCCCTTCTGGATTCCAGCGACAGGTGTTTCCTTCTCCATTATTACACTGAGGGCCTCTGGGATTGAATTATTCCAAACCAGCTCTTCAGCTGATGAGTCGAGATCAAAGACAGTGAAATTGAGCGCGAGTTCTTGGCCAGGATAAATGTCATGGTCCTTTAGCCCCTGTAAAATCGGCACTTCAGCCTTGGAATTTGGTTTCCAAATACGGAGTGTTACATCAACTGTACCCGATTCCTCGGTGGTTGGATCTTTAGCGGAGAAACGGACCTTTTGGTCCACGAAGGTTGTTTCATTGTTTGCACTAAAGAAATTACTTGCGACGGTGATCGTGACCAGTTTCTCGGTTAGTTGAACCTGCTTTGCCGTAGGCCTAAATATCACTTGAAATCGATCTTTGTCTACCGGTTTCCGGTATTTCCCTGTACCCGCTTCCCAAATCTCCCATGACCACTCTAATCTAGCTTTATCTGTCTTGATCGATGAGTCCAAGGTCACGTATGAGTATAGATCTAAATAGGCAGTACTAAACGTTGACTGGTAATCGGCCTGGCCACAACGAATGTTAATAACCTTGGGAAAGTCCTGGAATTTAGGCGGCTGGACAATTCTGATTGGAATTTCGCCTTTGTCTTCAGTATCCCACATGTCGGAAACGGTAATTTTCAACTTACCTTCTTTGAAATCAGTAGCAAACGTTTTGTCTGGAATCAACTTGATAAAAGGCTTGTTCTTATCAATAGAAATTGGTTTTTTCCCGTCCGGTTTCTGCCATTTCTTCGTTGTTGGGTCCCAAACCAGAAGATCCAGCCCCTTGACTGAACCAAACTGCCAATACAACTTGGAGATATCTTCGTAGTCGATCAACGTTGATAATTCCTGTTCTATGCCTTCTTTCAGGTCTTTGGCCTCTTCAGATGAAAAGGTAATTGACAGGTCTGTGTTTAACTTCAACAGCGGGGGCTTGATAATCAAGACTGGTAGTTCGGCTTGACTAAATTTCTTATTTCGATTAGCTTTAAGTTTAAGCTGGAAGCCGAAACATTGCTTGTCATTCGGACATTGGTGGTCTTTGAGATAGCTCTCATCCTCAGCTTGTGCTTTATCGACCAGGTTCAGTTCCCGGCCAGCGGGAACTTCGAATTTCAATGTCAATAGGGCTGGGTCTTTCTGCCCTCGCTCTATCTTCAGGCCACCTTCAATTAGCTCCTTTTCATTCTCAATTTCCCAGGTGATGCCGCTTCTTTGTTCCACATAGGTCTTCAAATCTAGCAGCTTATCGATGTTGGAATAGAGTAGGATTGGTTCTTCAAATTTAGCGTCTTTCAATATCGGTTTAGAGGGAGACACCAAAACCTGGATATCGTGGGTCAATTTTAGCCCGTTCGGATCCTCCAGCCGTAAGGTTGTCTTTTCAAACACCTCTGTCTTAAAATCGTCAGGCACTTTTGGCGTTGAAAAGACAAATTTCAAGCTACCCGCAGGCTCTCGCTTAATCTGAATCGGACTATCTTTTTTCTCCAGCTCAAGAGTTAAGGTCAGATTATCCTGCATAACCGAGGTCTCCATCGGCTTTTTAGTCAGAGAATCAATAATTTGGTTGGTTAGATCGAGCTCTTTAGTCTCGTCATTGATAAACGATCGTTGCGTCGGAAAGTTTTTGACCAGTGTTGGTGGTAGTTTAGGAGCTTCGACAACCTTGACCTGAAGCGCGACTTCAGCTGGATTTCCTTCACCGTCAGTCACTTTAATCTGTAGAGGGAAGGTTTGGCCCACCTTGCCGGTGGCCCCTTTTATGATCAAGATTCGCTCTCTCAGATCCAGTATCGCCACCGGAGACGAGTCGGGGGTCACGACCCACTGTAAGTCGCTGGATTTACTATCTGTGTCTTTGACGTATTGATCCAGTTCCAATCGCTGTTGCCAATTTTCCCGGACCTCAACCACTTTTGGCAGGCTGACCTCTGGTGTCGCTGTCACTCGAACCTTAACACTTTGCCTAGCGGTTTTCCCCAACTGGTTGGTAGCTGTTAGCGTTAGGGTTAGCTCTCCAGCCCAATCGCTCATTACCTTCAGTTCCAGCCGACGGTCTGGTAATATTTTGGTTGAAACCAGCTTGGGGTCAGGCGTAATTGAGAACCACTTTATCTGGTCGGCGGGAGTAAAGTCATCTGTCACATATTGATCTAATTGCAGATCTGACCACGTCTCTCCAGCTTTCAGTTTGATGGTCTGAGGCAGCTTTCTAATCTGCGGTTCTGTAACTTTTAGGGCCTGGATTGGAATCTCTACCTCGTCCGTATAATTTTTGGGATCAGTAGCCGTTAGTGTTACTTTTTCCGTTGCAACGGCCTTGGCCGAAATAGTAGCTATCCCCTGATCAATTATGAACTGGATCTGATCGTTATCCGCTACAGACCACTGAATCTCCTCAGGGTTGCTATCGTAGTCCCGGACATACTTTTTCAGATCGACCTGAACGCTTCTTTTTTCGAGGGGGAGCGTTTTATCCGGATCAAATAGTATCACTAAAACCTCATCTTGGTTCAGCAGGTCTGCAAACAGTTGATCGTCATTAATTTGAGGTGGTGCACCAACGGGTACGATTTCCACTAAAATCGATTTTTTCTCCGAGTATTGCCCTAGATGGTTTTGCGCTACAATCAGAAAATCCTCTTTTATTCCACCCTGGTCCCCTCTAAAGATTGGCCGACGGCTTTCTAACCCTTCAACCTTTACCTGCTTGTTACCTTCCACCTGCCATGAGATCTGGTCATCTTCGGCAATAGCATCGATGACATAATCGTCTAGATTAAATGGTGAACCTGACGGTAGAATTTGCGTTCCGTCAACAGTAAAAACTAGCAAAGGGATTTTGGAAGCAATTGGGCCATCGATATCTGGCAACACAGTCAGGTTCATGGCAGCTGAGGTCTGGTTGCCATCGCTATCCCTTGCCACAAACTGAACTGCCGTTTTCCCGGTCTCACGCTTTCCTTCCAGTGTGGCCAGACTAGCATTGATTCGCACTTGAACCGGAGTGGCTAACCCATCAGTATCTAGTGTCGAGGGCTCCGATTGAACGGCTGACCAATCCCAGGTCAAACCGTTAAGATCCGGTGCATCGGCATCGCTAACATACTGACTTAGGTCTACTATCTCTGATCGGTTCAAGCGCAACCGTTTAGCAGGTAGCGGCTTGATAACCGGAGCCGTCATTACCCTGACTTTGATCTCAGCTATTACCGTGTGCTGTCGACTATCGGTGACTTGCAATCTGATACTAGTCGACCCAAAAAAATCACCCTTCGCCTTAAAGGTCGCTTTATGTGTAATCGGATCGATATTCGCGGCTATCTGCGGATTAGCGATATCAAGCCATTTCAGTTGCTGAGATTGGGTATTACTTTCTTCGACATAGTTATCGAGATAAATGGGTTCTGAGGTCTCATTTTGAAGAAGCTGTATATCCGGAATAGGACTCAAAACCGGTCCGCCCTTGATGCTAAATACCGCATTATTCAGTATTGCCTTAATCTGTTTCTGAACCCTGTCTTTGGTCAGGACAGTGGCCTCCGTTAATCGAGAACGCCCTTCATCTTCATCGAATCTGAGTATCGTCTGTTTGGTTGCTTGGCGGGGACGAAATTTCAATTGTGCCACTACACTTGGGTTAATAATTGCTTTCTCCGCGTCCCCAAAAATTAGCAACTGGACATAATCAACTTGCCCCTGATCAATATCGTTACCGGGATCACCGTGGGTGTCGTTGTCTAATACTAACCAGGATTGGAGTAATTCGGTGGGTTGGACGCCTTCGACGACGTTGGGTGTAGTTGGATCGATATCCACCAGTTGCAGATCCGCATCCGGATAGGTAAGAAAAATTGAAAGGCCGACTACTGACTCCCCCTTCGGGTCTACATGCAAATCGACTATAAAGGGTTGATCGAGATCTACCTGAAAGTCAGAGACTTCAGTGCCATACTGACGCAGGGAGAGAACGACAGCTTTCGAAGAGGCTGTTAACGTTAGAAGGAGAATTAGCGTGAAGAAACAGTATCTCGGCGATAGCATACGACTTCCGCCGGGGGCATATACGGGGAAACAATATCTACATATTGTTCCATATTTCCACATCGACGAGGTGGCCATCTTGGCAGATGTAGGTTAGACGAAAACTAGCGTAGGCTATTCCACGGGGCTTGATCGTTTACCTCAACTAGTTGATAACCTTCTTCTCCAATCGATGGGCCTAAGATAGCCAGGACTTTGGTAGTTTGACCGGAAACGTTGAAAGAGGCGTGGACAGTATCAGCAGGAATAAACACTGTGTCACCCTTACTCAGCATCTGCATCTCTTCACCTAGCCACTGTTCAATTGTACCGTCCAGGACATAGATAACCTCTTCTTGTTCAGGATGCTTGTGAAAATTGTGTCCGCCCCCAGGTTCTAAGGTGACTTCGATTACCACCAGATCCTTGGTTGCGGTCGTTGCCGGGCGACTCACCCAACCCATTACTCCCCAGTCCAGAGTTTCTCGTTCCATCTGTTCGACTGTAATAAATTTTCCACTCATCTTGTCTTCTCCGTTAAGATCAATCGATAGATTATAACTTAATGTTCGCTAATTTTTTAGCCTAAAAATAAAATTTGGGTAATGTTCCAGAATTGTTATTAGCTATATCACTGGAGGTTGTTGGCAATTCAATGTAACTTATTGTAATCAAAGGGTAAACCACCCTTTCGCCGCCAGCAATTGGCAGTTTCGCTGGCTGACTTCCAATCGCTGTCCCTCGGGACCAATGCCTATTCTCCGATGAATAACGCTTTTTACCGCGGCAAAGACCCTCCTCCTCATACTTTGTGACAAATGTATCAAATTGATAAAAGCCGAGGATGCAAAGTTGTAAAACACCATTTTGGTGAAGACTATGAGGGTACACTGTGCCATGGTTGTTGGTCAGCGTATAAAACTAAGTAGGATGGCCAAGTTGGGGCACCATAGTGTCACTCTTACATTCAGAAAGAGCTGAAATTTTGGATTAAAAAATACGACCGCAAATGGGCAGACCAATTGGATCGATTTCTATCATCCGCACAAAAAGGCCGCAATAAGATTTGGTCCGACTCATTGGATGATGAACACTGCTAACAAATTACTTTAGATTATCAGCTCAGATTTAAAGAATTCCTGGTTAAGGATTTAGATCAAACAGAGGTGCATCGTCACCAAAAACGAAGGGTTAAACATCAGGAGAAGATCTGGCATTTTATGTCTGAGCCAGAGAGACCTTGTCACAATAATCAATCTGAAGGGACGATCCGAATGTTTAAAGTGAAAAAACTCCGGCGGTTTCCGAAGTCAATATGGCGCGGCGAGTAATCGATCTGTGATCTATCATTGAAACCGCTAAAAAACAACAGATGGGTTTACTAGCGGCTATTCAATCTTTGATAAATGGTACTCTTTCTTTTTCGCAAAGCTGGATAGTTACAGAAGAATTTAGCATTAAGATCAAAAAATAGCGGAGAACCCTTGTCAGCAGAGAGCTGTACATGAAGTGAGGTTGGGTTCAGTTGAGGATACTCTGGATATATCGGTCAGTTGGAAAAGAGAAACTCTTAACAAGTCAATTTAAAATTATTTGGGTTTCACCTGGCGTTTACCGTCATTTATGTGGGATTTTTACCTTTGTTTTATGCCTTCTTTTTTCGATCAACCTACCAGTTGTCGGTAGCAAATTTTAACGGCTTGATTTTTAGCCCCTTGATTTCAAGCTCTGGCTAGCTCAAAAGGTCCTAAATCTTCTGCTTATCCGTTTTTTTATAGCTGGTATTTAATTTTTGGCCTCTTTATTGCTTCTGGCTCAACTGAATAGGCTTAAATGCCAATTAAATTGAACCGGAAAGTAGTGCTGACAACGTAATGAATAGATAACAAAATAAGTTGGAAATTATCGGTCCAGGGCAAAGGACTATTGCCACGAACCTATGAGCAACGTCTGCGTCAAGGGTATCTTCGGAGACATGGTCGTCAGTGCTGGTCGGGTAAACCGCCAGAGTCACAATCGTCCGCTTTAAATTTCCTCCGCAAGGATTGTGTTTCTATGGTTGACGTAGGGACGCAACAGTTGACGACACACGTGCCCCTGACGTAGAGGTAGGCCTGTGTCTTCCTCCCAGGCGTTGACGAATGCGCTACCTGACGCCCTGTAACTGACCTTCACCAAGGAGTCGTAGATTGAAAATCACAGTTTTCCAACCCCCCTACCCAGAAGCGGCAACACCGCAGGCCGCAGCCGCCTGCCAGGTGATAATGTGCCATCAATTGCAGACCATCGAGCCCGGCGAAACGGAACTGGTGGTCTTGCCAGAGTATGCCAATGCTCCTGGACTGACAGAGCAAGAGACCTTGCTTCAGTTTGCCCGAAACGAGGGAGAGGCGTTCGTTCAGGAGGTCGCCTCCCAGGGCGATCAGCGCCTCAAGGCGCTGATCGCCCTGGGTACGGTGTGTCAACGACCCGGACTACAGTGGGTCAACCGCACGTGGCTGTTCGGACGCGATGGCAAAGCTATCGCCTGGTACGACAAGACGCATCTGACCGAGGTCGAGAGGGGATTGGGGGTGACTGCCGGTTCAGAACCCGTCGTTATTGAGCATAACGGCATACGCTTCGGCTTTGCCGTCTGCTTTGACTTCTACTTCCCTGCCTATTTCGAAGCATTGGCTGCGCAGAGCGTAGACGTGATCCTTTGCCCAAGTTACCAGCGGTCTGAATCAACAGCCCGGATTCGCACCATGTGCCAATGCCGAGCGCTGGACAGCGGCGCTTACATAGTCCGAAGCAGCTATTCCATGGGTTCGGAAGACAAAGGAGGGCATCCGCTGATTGCCAGCCCGGAAGGGACGATTTTAGCCAGCAGGCGGTCCGAGCCCGGTGCGATGACCGTCGACATCGATCCCCATGCCAAGCTAGTAAAGCCCGCTTCACATGGGCAGCCGACAGTCGAATATCGTGCGCTTATCGAGCTTAACCGCCATCCAGGCCTGTACCGGCCATACGTCGACCAGGCGCAAGCAATCATCGGTTCGCTCTTCCCTCGCCTAAGCGCACATCGGGGAGTGAGCCACGTTTGTCCCGAGAACACACTGCCCGAATTCGGTGCGGTCATTGCTCTAGGCGTGCACGAGATCGAGCTTGATCTCTGGATGAGTGCAGACGGAATACCCGTTGTCTGTCACGACCCAAGCGTAGATCGGACCACCGATGGTGAGGGTACCATCACTGAAATGGACTGGGCGGACATCCAGCGTCTCGACGCCGGCATCAAGCTTGGCTTGGGATGGTCAGGCGTGCGTGTTCCCCGGTTCGAGGAGGTGTTAGATGCTATCGACGGCCGTGCGGGGATCAACATCCATATCAAAGAGCCCGGATCGGAGGGACGGCTTGTCAGACTCGTGTGTGACCTGCTTCGGGCTAGAGGCTTGCCGCAGATGCACTACATTGCCGGTGACGAACCGGTCCTCGAGGTTGCCCTTAACTATGCACCGGAAATCCCGCGGGCGTGCCTGGCTGCACAGAACGAGCCGCACCGTATGATCAGGGTTGCAGAGGAACTGGCTTGCATACGAGTGCAGTTCGGCCGCAACGCAACCGACGAAGCGCTTCGATACGCTCGCGACCTCGGGCTAATCTGCAATCTGTTCTGGTCTGATGAGTTGACCGATGCCCAGGAATATGTGGAGATGGGGGTTGATGTAGTACTCACCAATGCGGCGCATAAGTTGCGCCCACTTTTATCGCCTTCCGACAGGTGAAGTTGTTGGAGAGACATGCCGCAGCGGATACTAGCGGCATATTAGTGAAATTAATAGTTCAATCTGTTTTTTAGAAAAATAGAAACTGATTCCGGAAGGTGGATGGTGTATTGGCCAGGGGGATTTCGAAGCGGATGAACGGATTGAAAAATATAACCTACGGGGGTAACAGTCTCTGGCGGTCAACTATTGTTCACAACATCTGCAATAATTTTTATTCCCAGTTAAACATTTCGCCCACCACAACCGATAAGGTACTAACACTACCAATCTTTTATCTAGAGGAGGGCACTAACCAATACCAGACTACCTAACTGTACCCAAACCACATTTATATTCTGACACAACACCACTGTGGTAGTAGAACTCTACTGCATCCATCTGGATAGCAGTAGTCAAAGCCATTGTCTGACGATATCACTTCAAGCGCTTGAAGCCCTGAGCCTGGTTGCCGGCATATGTTGACTGATAGCCATATATGAGTCCCTGCCACTAGTCAGAACAATCTTAATCCAATAAGGAGGTATTATTATGGGCTTCCAACAAGGTTTTCGGATTAACACCAACACTGCCTCACTAGACACCTATCGTGCCTACTCTAAATCACAAGCAGGTTTAGAGCAGAACATCGAACGGTTGTCATCAGGTTTGCGTATCAATTCAGCCAAAGATGATGCAGCAGGTTTAGCTATCTCGGAACGGATGAATAATCAGGTTCGGGGTATGCAACAAGCTAACCGTAATGTACAACAGGCCAACAATATGTTGCAGACGGCTGAAGGCGGCTTGAACGAGATCAGCAACATCCTGGGCCGAATGCGGGAATTGGCCGTGCAAGGTGCCTCTGACGGCGTTAACACCAATGACCGGGCCAGTATCAAACTGGAGATGGATCAACTCTCAGCCGATATTACCCGTATTGCCAAATCCACCGAGTACAACGACACCAAGGTGCTTAATGGAGAAGTCAAGTCTACAATAGCAAGTAACAGTTCCTTAAAGTATGTAACTAATCTTATTTTTACCATCAACCAGCATGATAGGAACACGGTTGAAGGCACCTATAACGTAGTGATGGATATGGATGGTCTAACTTATGATGGCAGCAATGCTGGCGGGAGTACGTCCATCACATTGATTAACGCTAGTAATACTACCATTACTGAAACAGTAACCATCAATGCCACTGATTTGAACGGTGTTACTGCACATGACACTGCAACTGAGATTAAAGGGGGCAAGACGATTAATTTCACCGACCTAGGGATTACTCTTGCAACAACTTATGGTAATGGTAACAATCCTGTCGGTTTAAGTGGAACTGCCAACATCCCCTGGAGTTTGACAACACTGGCGAGGCACTTGTCGTTGGCGTCGGAGCCACCTTACAGGTGGGGGTAGATAACGATGCTAACAACCAAATCGGTTTTGCCATCGGTACCCAGACAGCCGCCCATTTAGGTGTCGATAGCACTTCCCTCTCTTTAGGGAGCACAAATGCCAATTTCCAATCGGCCATCAACAAACTGGATGATGCCATCAAACTGGTTAACGCTGAGCGAGGTAATATCGGTGCCAAACAGAACTGCCTGGAATTCGCCTCATCCAACCTGATGAACAGTGTCCAGAACAACAGTGCCAGCATGTCCACCATCCGTGACGCTGACTTTGCGGCCGAAGCGGCTGAACTCGCTAAGAACCAAATCTTAACCCAGTCGGGTACAGCCATGTTAGCTCAGGCCAACAGCCTATCGCAAAACGTTTTATCCCTGATTCGATAATCAGACAACATCCATCCCCCATCCAAGCAGATAAAGAGTGGTAGCAGCCCCCAGTTGTTACCACTCACCTTTCCTTTCGATAAGACTCCTATCAGGCGAATGCACACAGAGGGAAAAGCCGTTGCGTGAACAGAGGCAAGTAACTAGCGTAGCAAGAATAAGCGACCACCGGCCATCCCCAATCTGATGCCGCCCAACTCATCGCATTCTTCCAGTAAGATCATCTATAGTTAGATGAAAACCTCATCTCCCAACCAGCGATGAACCAACCGGCCATCGACAAACATCTTGGGCTAACGATTCCACTGACATCCGCTCCGTATCCGGAAGATGATGCCGTTGATGGTCTCAAGCGGTAGGTTTGGCGGGATGGGTTTCGACCAGAATCGGTTGTCAGTCGTTACTAGGCGGCATCAGGAATTGGCCAGATCGTTTCCGAGGGAACCGTAATCGCTTTTTTCTTACCTGCCATAATGTTACCCTCGATCTAGAGGTTATTTATCTTTGGTAAAGGAATAATATCCCTTGAAGGATTTTGAGATCATTTCTAAGTTATATCGTTAAAAAGGTTAAAAACTATATTGACTTCGATAATAGGCCTGTTCTATAATAACCGGATGTTCTTGCATCTCAGATCCGGAATTTTGCTGACATTGCAATTATTCGACATCCTATTAGCAGTATTATCCTTTCGACCAAACGATTGGGGAATAAAATGATTGAGTTTGAACACACCGAATTGGATGCCCATGCACGAATCAAGGTCGTCGGTGTCGGTGGTGGTGGGAACAATGCGGTCAAACATATGATCGAGGCTGAGTTGACTGGTGTTGACTTCTACGTTATTAATACTGACCTACAGGTACTCCAGCAATGCCATAATGCAACCCAACTCCAAATTGGTGCCAACACAACTAGTGGTCTTGGTGCGGGTGCTAATCCTGAAATCGGCCGCAAAGCGGCTGAAGAAAATCTCGACGATCTACAACAGATCGTTGAAGGCGCCGACATGGTATTCGTTACTGCTGGCATGGGGGGAGGGACGGGTACAGGTGCTGCTCCGGTCGTCGCTAGACTAGCGAAGGATCTCGGCGCTCTGACAATTGGTGTTATCACCCGACCTTTCCGGTTTGAAGGCCGAAATCGCGAAATTGTAGCCGATCAAGGTTTGGACGAGATGCGTGACAGCACCGACTCTGTGATCGTAATTCCAAATCAACGGTTAATGGAGTTTGTGGATAAAAAGATGCCGTTGCGCGCCTCTTTTCGTATGGTAGACGACGTATTGCTTAATGCGATACAAAGTATCTCTGATATGATCCAAGTGCCTGGCGAAATCAACCTCGACTTTGCCGATATTAAGACAATCATGGAAGATTCTGGTAGTGCGCTAATGGGCATCGGTTTCGGTACGGGGGACACCCGGGCACAGACGGCCGCCCAAAATGCGATTTCATCTCCGCTATTGGAACAAAGTTCCATCGAGGGAGCGACCGGTATCATTGTCAATTTTACGGCACCACCAAACTTCGCAGCGCACGAACTTGATGATGCCATGGAAGTTATCGTAGAAGCTTCAGGAACCAACCAGGTTATTTTTGGACTGGCCTACAACGAAGAACTCGAGGATGAATTGTACATTACGGCCATCGCCACCGGCTTTGATGCTAATCGGCCAATAATGGAAAGCGAGGGAGAGTTTCCATTGGGGGGGAATAGTTACGATCCAGAAGCCCAATCCCCACTAGGGCAATCGGAGAGAAGGTCAGGGGCGCGCCCCGGTGGAAACCCGTTTGCACAACCGACTGTACCTAGGTCGAATATGCGAGGGACTAATTTAACACCACCAGCACCATCCCAAATTAATGCGACTCGTGCCGTCGCTAGAAATCAGAATCGAAACCTTTCTTATGTAGATGATGACCAAACATTTCTCACACCGACAAGGCGACCGCGTGACGATAATCAACCAAGCCGAACCGAAGCAGCGAAAAGTGACGATCTAGATAAGCCAACTTTCTTACGACTTCGGAAGCCACCCCGGTCTAGTAGCTAGCCCAATTCGCCGATTTAATTCAATAATTTCTTAGAATGTCGCTGGTTGGATTTCAACCGGCTGGTATTCGATTAGACTCTTAACTTCGGTTGCTAGGTGTTGTCCATACATCTCCTTGACGATGTAGAGTCCAACATCTACTCCTAAAGCTCCCCCAGCACAGGTAATGACGCGTCCCGCCCGTACGATTTTGCCAGGATAGGGAATCACGTCTTCTCGTCGCTGTAAGTCCGCTAACGCTAACCAGTGGGTTGTAGCTTGGCGTTCCCTTAAAATCCCTGCCGCCGCTAAGATTAAGGCTCCTGTTGAAATCCCGAGTACAAAATCGCACTGATCGGCAATTGTACTCAGCTTGGCTTGCACCATCGGATTGGCCACCGGAATCCGTCGCCCTTCACCTCCGGGTACAACCAGAATATTCATTTCTGCATCACGGCTTAGGTCACCAAAGGTGTACTTTGGCATAATGGTCATCCCACCAGTACAAACGACAGGTTGTAATCGCAACGCAAAAGTAAACATTGACATCGTGCCAGGTCGTATACGGTCGACGGCAGAAAACACCTGATAGATTCCGGCAAAGTCACCAACTTCGACTTCATCAAAGAGCAAAATGCCGATCTGGTTAGCAGATTTTGTCTTCTGACTCACTACTACCGCTCATTAAACGTGCGAGTTGTACATATTCCAAGACACCGTGTCTCATGCGTTCTAGATCCTCCGCATCAACTTGACGACGAACTTTAGCCGGAACACCTAACGCAACACTATCCGGTGGAATCTCCTGCCCTTCCAGCACTACGGCTCCAGCTCCAATAATAGATCTGGCACCAACCTTAGCACCACTCAGCACTACCGCTCCCATTGAAATGAGGGCTTGATCTTCAATCACGCAACCGTGAATAATCGCATTGTGACCAATCGTAACATCGTTTCCAAGCAAGCAAGGGCAATCTGGATCCAAATGGACAACAGTACCGTCCTGAATGTTGGTTCGATCACCAACTACAATTTGATCGATATCAGCACGTAGTACACAGTTGAACCAAATTGACGACTCTTCACCGAGTGTTACGGCTCCAATTAGCTTAACCCCTGCGGCAATAAAAGCTGAAGGGGAAACCTGTGGGTATTTGTCTTGAAATTTAATCAGCATGATTTGTTATTTAAACTCCAACTTGGTTGGTGTATTCGATTCTTCTAACAGTAGATCCAGGGCTGTTGTAAGTGCTATCAAATGTGCGGAGATGCGATCTCCTAGTTGCCAGCTTGAAGATCGCATTTCACCGGTGAAAGTACGGCTTGAGTGTTGCTGTTTGAAAAGGTAAACTGGCATCGGTACTCTCACTCGATCCTCAGGAGATGGTCGCAAAACAGCAGCGTTATTAGTTTGACAGCTATCAACGGTTGCCGCTTAGGCATTTCGATGAAGTTCGCCGATCGACTTGTAATTCTGGTTCAACTCAAAGAAGTAAAACCCATCGTATTCCCAATCTTCGTGGAACTCGATAAAGAGATCGTATTGCCACTCCACCAAAAACGACCGCACTATTTTGGCTTCGACTGTGTATAGATCTTCAAACGTACGGTTGATATCAATACCTTCGGCGTTTTCTCGGTAATTACGAATGAATCCAAAGGGATTTAGACAAGGTAAGCACATCAAACTGAAACCGATCCAGCAACTCTAAATCATTTTGTGCTAAAAACCTTAGTAGCCGCCACACCTGCAGGCTCATCAACCATAGATGCCCGCAGAAATTAAGACCAACTGTACAGGATGGTTAATCGTTGTTCGACTGTCGATAGGTGTAGGTGACAAATTGGATACCCTGACGCTTCACTTAAAGTTTGTGAAATAATTCCATCAGACCCTTGCCATCAAAGATTCGAGCCGGTTAATCAGCTTTTGATAATCTCGTATGGGAATAGGATTAAGCACCTGAAATTCGTGGCATTGGCAACGGTTCCATACCCAATTGCGCTGCCAAAAACTTAGCTGTCAATTCAGCCTTTAAGTTAGCCGAATCGGGGTCATTCCAAAGATTGTTCAATTCTTTAGGATCTGCTTCCAAGTCGAATAGTTCGCCGTAGGGCTGGTTGTAATAAACGGTGATTTTATACCGGTCCTCAATATAGGTTTTGAGGTGAATAGTGGTTGGCTCATGCCGATTTTCGACAATTACGTGATCCCGCTCTAACTGCTCAGCTTCGTCATACCAAACACGACTTTGATTATGTCCTGTCATTGAGTAGGGAATCCTAATCCCGGCGCAACTGAGAAAAGTCGGTGCATAGTCAACCAGTGATTGAAGCGCATTAGAGGTTTTTCCAGCCGGAACTTTTCCCGGTTGACGCACGATCATCGGCACTCGAATAACATCTTCATAGTGATACGGTCCTTTGGCAGTTAGACCGTGATGACCGTAAAAGTGACCGTGGTCGGAGGTAAAAACAATCAGTGTATTTTCAGCCAAGCCCAAACTGTCTAGGTGATCAACAATCCGACCGATGTAGTGGTCCATCATACTAATCATACCGTAATAGATGGCGATATCCTTGACCAGTTCCTCTGGATCATGGAGGTGGGAATGGCAGCCGTGAATCCCTTGTCCGCTTTCACGATAAGCAGAGAAATCCGGGTTTTTTTGTTGCGTCATTTGGAAGTGTGGTGGATTACGGTCATGCTCGCCTTCAACAACCGACGGCACTGTCAGATGGGCAGAATTGTACATCGTATTCCAGGGTTCAGGTACTAAATACTTCGGATGCGGATCGAAAAAGCTAGCCCACAAGAAGAAGTTATCATCGCTCTGATGATATTGATCTAGTAGCCGGTTAGTCCGTTCGGCAATCCACGTATTATAGTGAAACTCCTCTGGAATCAACCACTTGCGGTGTTGGTTAGCATTATTTCCCGTTGGAGGACGGAAATAGTCTCGCCAGTTATGGCCCCCTTTCTCTTCCATCCAGATAGCATAGTGTTGCCCGACATGTGCTTCATCGGTATGGTTTCGGGCGAGTTCCACATGTTCAAAGCCATAGAATGACTGATCGAAATTACGCCAAAAATTGAGATCTTGTAATATTGGGTAAGATTCTAAGGATGAAAACTCTTCACTCTCTCGGAGTGGCTGAAAATGCGCTTTACCGACCAAGCTAGTGCGATAGCCCGACTGCAAAAAGTCTTCCCCGACCGTATGACGGTCTTCCAACAACTTAGTGCCTAAAGAATAGGCTCCATGCTGGCTGGGATATTGGCCGGTAACAATTGAGGCTCGAGTTGGAGTACAGGTTGGATTGGGACAGTAAGTACGATTAAAGGTTGTACCGGAGTTTGCCAGTCGATCCAGGTTCGGGGTCTGGATTTCTGGATTATTGATGCCCAGTGTGTTCCAATGTTGTTGGTCACTGGTTATCAGTAGGATATTAGTCCGATCTGTTACCATTAGAAAGATCCCCAGAATCGATCTATTTTAATCCTTTCCCATTGGCTTGTCAAGATAACCAGCCGGGAAGGGATAGATCTAATCCAGAGCACCAGAAATTATCACATCATAAGGAACGAAAACCAAACCTGTTTCTTTTTAAATTTGGTTATCTATGGTTCTGAGTGATTCAAAAAACTAAGTTTCGGCCTACAAATTTATTAAACCCACTTACATGGTGTAGTCACGAGTAACCCATAAAAATATACACCATATTATGAATGGCGGCTAAAAGAGAGTCTGAATGGTTTATACTCCACCTCGCCGAAGATACAGTTTTGGCAAGGACCATTCGGACGGCCCCAATAGTTTTGTTGGACTAGAACAACACTTTTACCTAAGTTCACCACGTCTCCTTCTTTGTTGTCATAAAGCCGGTTCAATCCCGGTGCTGCTACTGTCCCGAGGTTGGGTTGAGCGTCATCAATTAAAATCCCGAACCCATTTTGTGTAATTAAATTTTGCCGAATAAATAGGTGATGCCTCGGAGCACTGAATCCCGGCAGAACGGTTCCTTTGCAATGTGTTATCCAAAAGAAGAATTTTCTTGTCGCTGTTGGAGATAATTATGCCTACTTCTGGACTGTCTGTAACTCGATTCCCTTCGATCAATGCCGAAGAATTGCTAGTTACAAGGATTCCTACACTGAAGCTATTGGTAATAGTATTGTACTTCACAGTAACTTTAGAGATCTTGCACTGATGCCGTGATGAAATCCCCAAATTGTTACATCCTTGATGGTAACCTTCGCATTGCGACAGAAAATCCCAAAATGGTCATTGTTGGTTCCACCTTTCATTGCAAAGTTCGTAATAACAGCACCCTTTACATTTATTGCCTTAACAGCTAATTTTAAGGTGGGTTTTTCGCCGATACCCTGTAAAATTGCCCCATCTTTCAGAGAAAGTTCCCCGCGGTATATGCCCGGTGCTACCAAAATTGTATCACCGACCTTGGCTACCTTAAGTGCGGCCTGAATACTCTTGTGTTCCTGTGGGACATTGATGATTTTGCTTCAGCGACGATAATCACATCCAACATCACCATACGTAAGCGTCTGCAATAGTATGTATGAACCAGTGGAAGAATTTCAAGAGGCCTTTTGCTGCTGCCAGTAACTCTGCCAGTGGTGGTTGAGAATCAGTTGTCGGTAAGTGACCACGTTTTTCGCTCCTTGACAACTCCAATTCTGGCCCCTCAATTTCAGACGACGGCAGATCAATAAATCAATCATCTTTTCAATCCAGACCGAACTGATAAAATACCCCTTCCGACGCTATGTCTGGTCATCAACCATTGAGTCCAAGTTGTTTCTCAAGTACAGATAGAACGACTGAAAACTAGTTTGACCCAATTTGGTCTGGGCTTTATCAACCGGCCGGGACAAGCCCAATTGTTGGCCTAGACTTGGGCCGGATTGCAGCGCGGCTACGGCTTTCCCTCGCCACAGCCAATCTGGCAGCTGCCGCCCCCAATTGGTGGTATCTTTCCGGCCAAGCCCATACTGTTTTAGCCCATCGACCGTTTCTCCCACCCGTTTTTTTCAGATGCCACCAATCCAATCTCAGCCTAGCTTGAGGGTACTGGCCGATGAGTTGGGTTTCCTGCTTAATCTCCATCTCTGTGGCGCAATAGAACCGCCTTTGACCAAATTCTGATACCGATTGGCAACGGACAACATACTGTTTGTTCCGCCGAAGGTTTCTCCCTTGACTGACTCTAATCCTCGGCTCTGTAAACACAATGCCGACTTGGCCTACAAAAAACGCTTCCCTGGCTGAGCATTGATGAAAGTGCCATCAATGCCGATATAAATTGGCTTGGCCGACCAAGATTGGTCCTCCCCATGGCTGGTTTTTTCTGATCTTTTCCTGTTCGGGTCCTCAACCAGAGTTTCCATGGTCTCAATCAAGGCTGGCCAAGAGGCCGAGTCATGTTTCTCCTTCAATTGAGTCTTGGCGGCCACCACTTTTTGGAACACAGCCATTGAATATGGCCCAGGCTGAGATCAACTGAGGCCAGGTTTGGCCAAGAGGTACCACAGAGAATAGCCACTTTTCTCAGTTCTGGTATAATGTTACCGTTTGGGCTGAGCCTCAACCACTCCAACGACTGAGGTATTAAGCTGAAGGTGTGTCGGCAATGCGGGCACTTCCGTCGGGGTAGAGTGAAGTCAACCTGGCCGAAAATGGTCTTCAACTTCCTGGGACGGCTTTCGACCGAGAGGCTTCGTTTTTTTTGACAATCTGGACAGGCTGAGGAATCCAACTCCGACTGTTTATGGCGGTCAATTATCTGTGACCGCAGCCAAGAGAAAATCTCCGGCTTTACTTTTTGGTCCAGTTGATTCACATACAGTTCCAAGTGGTCGATGGAATTCAGGTCATCTGGGACCTAGACGGTCAGTTGTATCTCTTTCATGCCAGACGCCCTGTCTAGAAAATAGTCTGATTCCGACAAGGTTGAAAACCATCGGACCACTTGGCCAATTGAGTCGGTATCGAGATTCGGGTCATCTAATTCCCTCATCGACTCGATTTCAGCCGCTGAGGGACCAAATCTAAAGAGTTGAGATGAAACTGGCAGG
>JASMLX010000010.1 GCA_030748495.1 Candidatus Poribacteria bacterium
GCTGAGTGTGCAAGCAAGAAAGGATCTGATGTCACAGCTAAAATCAAGGAACTACTAATTCCATATAAGGATCAGGTTTATACAATCACCGCAGATAATGGAAAAGAATTTTCTGCTCATGAGCTTTTTGGAGAGGTTCTGGATGCAGAGGTATATTTCTGTAATCCATATTGTTGATGGCAGCGAGGCTGAAATGAAAACACAAATGGACTTATTCGCCAGTTCTTTCCCCAAAAAAGATCCTTAAAAAACAGAAAGGAGAAAGAATTGATCAAAGTCATCAACTATTTAAATTATCGACCAAGAAAAACCCTTGGCGGATCGATGCCTGCTGAGTTATTTTTGAATCAGAAAATCACGCTAGATGTTGCACTAGCTATGTAAATTCGGGTTAGTAAAATACAATCCCCTACTCCTTCATCCTTCTCACATTAGAAATCAGAAAAAGAGGCTATTATTCATTCTAAAAAACGAAAATATTAAAAGTTACGAGTCTCGTGTTAAAGGCGTGTGAGTTTGGTTTGAAAATTTGCAATTTTTCGTACTATCGGTTAATATACCATTTCCTAATCATTAAGTGTATACGTTTCTCATCGTCAAACGTATACACCTAACGAATTGCGGATATCGAATGTTACTTCGTACACTCCCCGGAAGATCCTATTTCGGATCGTTAAAATCTATCCGGTTGGTTCCTAGATTCTTTTTACATGGTGTACTTTTGAGAAGGTGTCAGCTAAATCCCCTCGGAAGAGGCGATACCATAAAAGATCTATCAACATCACAGAGGGAATCCTAATGGTTAAGCGCACTATCCTTGACCTCTTTGCAAAATCTCCTTTTGGTTCAATACAGATGCACATGAAAAAGGTCATCGAGTGTGCCCAGCAATTGGGACCACTTTTTGAGTCCGTTTTTACTGAAGATGGGGATAAAACTCAACAGGTCACGAATCTTATCAACCTATTGGAACACGAAGCTGATCAGATTAAAAACGATATTCGAAATCGCATGCCTAAATCAGTTTTATTGTCGGTTGATAGAAGAGACCTATTGGACTTAGTTCATGTACAGGACAACATTGCAGATTCCGTGCAAGAAACTGCCGGCTTGCTCACTTTAAAGAAACTATCTTTTCCACAAGAGTTACAATCTGACGCTGTGGATTTAATTAACGAAGTCCTTATCACCTGCGATCTAGCAGCAACAATTAGCAATGAAATGGATGAGCTTACTGAGTCTACCTTTAGAGGCCCTGAAGCCGAAAAGGTTTTGGTGATGATTGATCAATTGGACGATGTTGAGACAAAATCAGATGTAATCGGAGTTAGCCTCGCACGTAAAATTTTCGCCATGGAAGATCAAATGACTCCCGTAGATACCATGCTATGGTATCAAATCTTCTACACAGTGGGGCAGGTAGCTAACAATGCGGAGAGAATGGGTAATCGCCTACGCTTACTAATTGCTCAAGTTTGATCGGAAATTGATCTCTTAGGAGCCGATGGTCATTTATGCTCTCCTTTTTCTGGCAGAGCATAAATGACCATCGAGTTGGGCCTAACCTAAATTCCGCTGATTGGACACCAGTTGCCCCTTAATAAAGATCATATTAGAAGAGGTGTAGTTGGCGTAGGGCAAATGAGAGATTTTCTCCCCAGTCGGATTGAGTTCAAAGAGTCGATCGAATCGAACTACGAGAGCCAACTCATTCTCGACAATTTCGATATTACCGGAAACCGGCCCGGCTAGGAGGTTTCTTTCATTTCTATTCTTTTCACTCTTATCTGTCCCAACTCGATAGGTGGCCAAATAATATCCAGTACTAACCCAGTCTGCCTGATAACCGGTTTAGACGTGAGCCAAATATCTTGTTCGCTGTATTTCCCACAGTTTCAAAATCACCGTATACTTTTCAAAATGGCTAAAATTTGATATAATAGGCTCACTCAGTAAAGATAAAGGTCTGAGAAATCTTAAAGAAGAACACATGTTACCAGCCACTAGTCTTTATCAGTAACATCAGCAACTGGCCAGAGACCCCGTACCAACAGTGAAGCAATCCTGAGCAGAAAGGTTCCACCGAGAATTATTCTGCCGCTTGGATAAAGGGCTTTTACCTGTTGTATACCAACATTCCTTCCCGCAATGAATGGTGAGAAGGAATTGTGCTAGCTTTTACGACTTAGGAATACCTCAAGAAAAGAAAAGTAGGTGCAGGATAGATGACGAATATTAAGAAGATTATTGAGCAAAAAGCGAACAACTTGCGGATCCATTCCATTGTTTCGACTTCGGAGGCAGGGTCTGGGCATCCGACCACCTGCTTATCGGCGGCAGACATTGTCTCGGCACTTTTCTTTCATGCCATGCGTTACGATCCGCAAAACGCTGCCCATCCAAATAATGATCGCTTCGTATTATCCAAAGGGCACGCAGCCCCATTACTATACGCAGCCTGGGCAGAAGCCGGTATTATCGATTCTGCAGACCTGATGAATCTGCGAAAAATCGACAGTGATTTGGAAGGGCACCCAACGCCACGTCTGGATTGGGTGGATGTGGCTACCGGGTCATTGGGACAAGGGCTAAGTGTCGGATTAGGTATGGCACTCAACGGCAAGTATCTGGACCAATCCGACTATCGGGTTTACGTTCTGATGGGTGATGGTGAAACAGCGGAAGGTGGAATTTGGGAAGCAGTGGCACTAGCCGCCCACTACCAACTCAACAACCTGATCGGCATTGTCGATGTCAACGGTATTGGGCAAAGCCAACGCACCATGTATGAGTTCGATATCGATTCTTATTGCCGACGGTTTGAATCCTTTGGTTGGAGTGCCATCGGCATTGATGGTCACGACACCGACCAGATCTTATCCGCCTTAGCTGAGGCTCAGACGTCTAAAGAACAGCCAACTGTAATCGTGGCCAAAACCTTCAAAGGCCAGGGAGTCTCCTTCACCGAGAATGCGGATGGTTGGCACGGCAAAGCTATTACAGACGAGCAACTCGATCAAGCTCTCAATGAATTGGGGCCGGTGGCCGATGTTTCAGTCGAGATCCAACCACCGACGGCTTTTAGCGGACAGGGTATTTCAGTCAGTGAAATGGCACCACCAGACTATGCTCTTGGTGAAGAAATCGCCACACGGAGTGGTTATGGGGCCGGACTGGCTAAATTGGCTTTGGCTAATCCGAATGTAGTAGCACTGGATGGAGACACCAAGAACTCAACCTATGCTGAAGAGATGATCGGGGTTGACGCCAGCCGATATTTCGAAATGTTTATCGCTGAACAGAATCTAGTAGGTGCTGGGATTGGACTCTCTAAGCGGGGGAAAATTCCCTTTGTCTCAACCTTTGCGGCCTTTTTCTCTCGCGCTTACGACCAGATACGGATGTCAGCCATCTCTCAAGCCAACATCAAATATGCGGGGTCACACTGTGGCGTGTCAATCGGTGAGGACGGCCCTTCTCAGATGGGGCTTGAGGATTTAGCCATGTTCCGAGCCATTCCGGATGCAGCGGTTCTTTACCCTGGCGATCCCGTGGCTGCAGAACGGCTGGTTGCCGAGGCCGCCGATTATGAGGGGGTTGTTTTCCTGAGAACCTCTAGGCCCAAAACTCCTGTCATTTACGACAACAGTGAAATGTTTCCGATCGGCGGCAGTAAAGTTCTTAGATCCAGCCAAGCGGATCAGATCACCGTGGTCGGTGCAGGGGTTACTGTACATGAAGCCTTGAAAGCCTATGATAAATTGCAAAACGACGGGATTACGATCCGTATCATCGACCTGTATTCAGTCAAACCAGTGGACACTGAGACACTCATTCAGTCTGCAAAGTCTACTAATAACACCATTGTTACGGTCGAAGACCACTATCCTGAAGGCGGTATTGGTGAAGCGGTACAGAGTGCGGTTGCTTCGAAGGGTGTTTGCGTTCACAAGTTAGCCGTCAACGGTATTCCACGATCTGGCCAGCCGGAAGAGTTACTTCAAATTTTCGGTATTAATGCAGCTTGTATTATCGATAAAGTTAAGTCGATTCTATCAATTTAGTTTCCCGACGGTGTTAATAGAGGCTGCTTGAATGGAATGTTGGCGGGTAGGCAATATAGAGGATTTTAAGCGCAGGCCTGTTTTTTCGCTCTAGGACTAACTAAATCCACTTGACAATTGAATTTCCAAATGGATATAATTCCACTCCGCTATGGGCTGGTGCTGATGTAGCTCAACTGGCAGAGCAGCTGATTTGTAATCAGCAGGTTGGAGGTTCAAGTCCTCTCATCAGCTCTCTCTTGTGGGGAGATAGCGAAGTGGCTAAACGCATCAGACTGTAAATCTGACACCTCAGGTTTCGGCGGTTCGAATCCGTCTCTCCCCACCATTTTTGATTCGCTGACCTGCGGGAGTAGCTCATTTGGTAGAGCATTAGCCTTCCAAGCTAACGGTGGCGGGTTCGAATCCCGTCTCCCGCTTTTGTTTGCCGCTTGCTGATGTAGCTCAGTGGTAGAGCACCTCCTTGGTAAGGAGGAGGCCGCGGGTTCAATCCCCGCCATCAGCTTATTAATAACTTGAACTGGCAGTTTCTCGCTGTCTAACTTGCAGGCTAGTAGCTCAATTGGCAGAGCACCGGTCTCCAAAACCGGGGGTTGGGGGTTCGAGTCCCTTCTGGCCTGCCTTTTTATTGTGTTAGCTTTGATCGCGCAGGAAGGCTAAAATTTAGGTGGGACAGGTCTTAAATGATCGCTAAAACCAAACAGTATATTCAAGATATCCGGGTTGAATGGACTAGAGTCTCAAAACCGGAATGGAAGGACGTTCAAGGGAATTCATTCGTTGTCATCGTTGCAACGCTGATATTGGCTACTTTCTTGTGGCTGACCGATGGTGCGGATAAATTACCTCATTGGACAGGGAAATCGAAGGAGTTGACGGATCTCATAACACCCCCTTTTACTTTCCTTGCTTTGCTCCCTCTCGTTATTCCGTTTCTGGTAAGTCGATTCATGGAAGAGTGGAAGTTTTCGATTATTATCGGTCTAATCCCGGTAACAGCTGCAACTATCTTACACCTAACAGCAGGTGGTCCAGTGACCGGTTTTGGTATCGCTTGGCTACGCAGCCTGTTTTTGTAATTTCTGGCAAGAAAATCCAATGGCAAGTTTCTGGTATATTCTTCATATCTATTCTGGTCACGAGAAGAAGGTCAAGCTGAATTTAGAGCAGCGGGCTGTCGCTTTACGTCTGGACGACATACTTAAGCAGGTAGTTGTACCCTTAAAAGAATTCACTGAAATTAAAGATGGTAAGCGACGGGTTATTGTACGTCCCTCTTTCCCTGGTTATATTATGATCGAAACTGAACAAGAAGTTCGTTCTGATTCAGAGGAAGAGTCTGTTCGTCAGTGCTGGGCACTTATCCAAGATACGCCAAGCGTCATGGGCTTTATTGGTGGAGGCTCACAACCTGTTCCGCTGAGTCCAGATGAAATCTCAACAATTCTAGCTTCACCAGAAGAACAAGAAGAAGAGATCGAGACGATTGACTATATTGTTGGCGATCAAGTTCGTGTCATTGACGGGCCGTTCCGAGGTTTTGCGGCTGAAGTGAGTCGGGTTGATATGGATAAGCGGCGTTTACATCTTGATATTTCGATTTTTGGTAGAGTTACACCAATCGACCTCGAATTTTTTGAAGTAGAAAAAGTGGAGTAGTAATTAAATGGCAAAAAAGATAGCTGGCGAGGTCAAATTACAACTGATCTCTGGCCAAGCCACCCCGCAACCACCGGTTGGACCGAGTTTAGCTCCATACGCAATTAACTTATCGGAGTTTGTTAAAAGCTTTAATGCTCAAACGCAGCATCAGATGGGGTTGGTGGTAACAACAGTCATTACCTGTTATGCGGATCGCTCCTATTCATTTATTGTCAAATCCCCACCCACTGCTATATTACTGAAACAAGCAGCTAAGTTGGCCAAGGGATCTGGTGAACCTAATCGAGATAAAGTGGGGACAGTGACCCGGAAAGATCTTGAAGAAATCGCTAAAATTAAGCTGGAGGACCTGAACACAACCAGTGTCGAATCAGCGATGCAAATGGTTGCAGGAACCGCACGAAGTATGGGCATCCTCGTCAATTAGTTAAGGGAGTTCAAATGGGAAAACGCAGTAAACGATATAAACAAGCCAGTCAAGTTGCTGATAGCAACCAGCCCTGCATGTTGGATGAAGCGGTAGAGATTCTAAAAAGTAATGCAACGGCTAAATTCGATGAAACAGTAGATCTAGCGACACATCTGGGGGTAGATCCAAGGCAATCCGACCAGAATTTGCGGGGAACGATCTCCTTGCCGCATGGCACTGGCAAGCAGGTTCGTGTGGTTGTTTTTGCCGAAGGCGAAAACGCCCAAGCCGCCTTGGATGTGGGTGCAGACGAAGTCGGCGTCGACGAACTGGTGGATAAGATCGCAGGCGGGTGGATGGAGTTTGACGCGACAGTAGCAACGCCTGACCTAATGCGGCGTATCACACCCAAGCTCGGCCGGATTTTAGGGCCGAGAGGATTAATGCCCAATGCTAAGACTGGCACCGTCACCAACAACGTTGCCGAGGTGGTGAGCAGTATTAAAGCCGGTCAAATTGAATACAGAGCAGAGAGGGAGTCTGGTGTAATTCATGTTCCCGTTGGCAAATCTTCTTTCTCTAAGGATCAAATTAAAGACAACATCAACTCCGTGATGGAAACTCTGATGAGAGCCCGCCCTTCTACAGTTAAAGGACGTTACTTGAAAAGTGTATCGATCTCATCGACCATGGGAGTTGGTATCCGTATCGACCCACAGTCGTTTGTTTAACCCTATCGAGCAAGTATCAAGATTGATATAAGAGAAGAAAGTATTTTAAAAAGATTCAGTCGTAGACCGTAGGTGCGTTTGGTCGCTTAAAGTTGCCTGCAGAGGCTGTTGGTTTTTCTTAGTTAGTTCTATTTCTGGGATAAACCTGCACCTCCACTTGACTGGAGGTTTTTTTTTGCCGATAAATCTAACCCTATTTCCTCTCGAGATTTTCGAGGGGCCTTCTGAGGGAGATTGGTAAGTGCCAAGTCAAAAAAACATTGAACAGGTGGCCGCGATCACTTCCCGGCTTGAGCAGGCTGAAGTTGCGGTCTTAACCAGTTATGAAGGGCTGACCGTAGCGGAGATGGTCGAACTTCGCGACAAACTGCGTGGAGCTAATGTTCAGTATACAGTTTACAAAAACAGGTTGATTCAGGTCAGTGCAGACAGCTTGGGAATCGAAGGGCTGGAGTCGTACCTTCATGAAACAACGGCTATCGCCATCAGTGATGACCCGGCAAGTCTAACTAAAATCCTACGCGATTTTAGTGAAGAAAACGAGAAACTCAAAATCAAAGGTGGGATTATAGGTGGGCAGGTTATCGATCAAGCCACAACTCAAAAGCTGGTCGATATGCCGTCTAAAGATCAACTCAGAGCGCAAGTTGCTGGTAGCTTAAAAGCACCGATCTATGCAATTGCACAAGTTCTATCCGCTCCAATGCAAGATCTGGCCGGTGTGGTAGGCGCGCTGAATGACCAACCCAGAAAACTAGCTAGTCTGTTACAAACTGTCGCAGACCAGAAAGCAGAATCATAGATCTATTAATCAATGTGTCGACAGGTACGTTGGTTTTAAACCTAAGGAGATAAAAAATGGCTGATGTTCAAGAAATGGTTGACCAGATCAGTGAAATGACAGTTTTAGAACTGTCGGAACTGGTAAAAGCAATTGAAGAAAAATTTGGGGTGAGTGCTGCGGCTCCTGTAATGGCGGCTGGTATGATGCCAATGGCCGGTGCCACAGGGGCTGATAGCGAAGCGGAAGAAGCAGAAGAAGAAAAGACCGAGTTTGATGTTGAGCTAACAGAGTTCGGATCAGAGAAGATAAAGGTCATAAAAGAGGTTCGAGCCATCACAGGTCTTGGTCTGCGCGAGGCCAAAGAAGCTGTAGAAAGTGCCCCCAACGTACTCAAAGAGGGAGCGTCCCAAGAAGAGGCAGACGAAATTAAAGAAAAACTCGAAGCTGTCGGTGCGACAGTCACAATCAAGTAAACCTTCGACAAACTCAATCAAAAGCGTGTCCTGTGGGGACACGCTTTTTTTGTTTAAGACTTAGAGACGATCTTCTGCTGAATCTACCTGGTGTGCGGTTGAAAATTTCCAAATACGATACTCCAACTAACTGCCACCTTAACAGTACGCGAGCTCCCTGAATTATCCGATAGCCGGGACAACTCGCAGTTGGAAGAGTAGATTAAACCCATTTTGTTTCCGCCATCGATGTTCTGCTGACAATACTGGATACGGTTGGATCATCACCGCTATCGGACATTGATGGTTTTGCCTTTCTGGCGTTGTTGGTAGGCCAGGCATAAGTCGAACGAGAACAGATTTTTACCCAGTTCCATTCGATCGCGGCCTAGCTTTACTATTATCATTTCACGCGTTGTATTCAAAATTGGCAATACGGCTATGTTTTCAACCCTAGTGACGTTCTTATTAAGGAAAGAATAGAAGTCACATATTGACTACTAAGACCAACAGGATACTTTACACAGTTTATTAAAATGGTAACCTATCTGCGCCTACCAATTATGAAACCTGAAGACGCGCTGAAAACGACTGAATTACTGTTCCTATCGAAGGTCGGTTCTCTCCCTAATCTCTGCTGAGGCAACATACTCCTCCTTTATAATTCATGTGGTGATAGATGCCGGTGACACGGCAGAAAAAGTCGCGTTTACATTTTGACCAAACTCCTATATAATCTGATCTGAGATCAGTGGACGTAGATTGACGTAGGTTTTTGAGTGGTCCGTTAAGAGATAAAGGTTACCGTTTCTGTCGCTTCATTGCTAAGTCGCGACAGAATTCGAAAGGAGTCCTAAACCAGCGACATAACCATGACGCAACCTAGATTCAAAGGGGCGCGATCAAGCAGGGCGAACAAATGCCTAACATAGATTAGGCCTGGAGGAAACGAAGATGATCGAATCAAGAAACGTACTTCCATCCGCGACATTTAGTCCAGAAAGTGCGAGAAAACGCACATCAATTTGAATGAACAGTTAAAATTCGACAACGCCTTATCCAGCAAACTCAGCCATGGTTGGAGTTTTCGGATGGTGAGCTATGGGAAATGGTGTTCGGACCAACAATTAGTCGTTCATGGATGGTATGGTCAGATGGTCACGGCCCATCCTATCAACAATCGGTGACGATGTACAAAACTGGTAGATCAATGCCTTAAAATATCGCTGGAAGGTCCGTTGCCCACACTGTGAAACGTTTTTTCCTACCAACGACTTTGAGGTATTCTGCCGGTCGGATCTCGACGACTCTTGTATCTTTGAACTCAACCCTTTCCCACCTGTTACACCATTTTGGTACCGATGGCGATTTATTGGGGCATATCTGATCTACGGACAGTGGAAATAGCTAATTGTCACTGGTGTCAGGAACCTGGCAAATACCTATGTTCCCACCTCAGGCCGACATCCACGCACACAAAGTAGCAATTCTACTGGATTGAGTTGCGGATCTCTATCCGACCTTTGATTTTGGCCAACAAGGAATCGTTTACGAAGTTAAAGGAGCATTGACCGCAATCTGCTGCCTAAGATGTTTTGGCATTATTTCCAACTCAAGCAGACCTTCCATTTCCGCGTCGATATCTGGGTGCATGGGAAAATGCTATCCGACGGTCGGTGATTGTGGGGGTTTCGAGCGATTCGTGTCTCGGGTACTGATCTGATTAGCGGGATCCAGTTTGAGCGAACCGTACACTGGTCGATATCTCTGATAGAGATGTATACGTCATTGACCTGTTTCGAGTTGTAGGTGGTAGCCAACACAACAAATTCTTTCATAGCCATTTCGGCAAAATCACGACCTAGGAACTTGACTTCACACCAGCAGATGATTGTGGTCACAATACACAGATGCGGAATTTTCGGGTAAATCCGCCCCCATTGACCGGTTGGTCTATAGACTGGAAAATCTATGACCGTTTGGGACTTCTACCACCGGTTGCTGACCTGCATCTCCGTTATACTGACCTGGATGCTGAGGCACAGGCCTTTGTCACAGAGGGATAGGTTTCGTTGAGCAGCAGATCAGACGACGCAACGTGGATTCCACGCTTGATGATCCGACGGCAATCTTCTAACACCCCGCTAGCATCAACCTTTGTCGCCGTGATAACACCTCTGATCAGGAGGAGCCAAGGGTAGCCGGTATTCGACGACTACGGTTGGAGGTTGAGACCAGTCTAACCTATCCTGAAGCCAACGTAGCAATTGAGGTTCAATTTATTGACAGACACAAATACCTCTTTGTTGCCTTGGACGTGGAGAGCAAGAGTGGGAAATACATTTAAATGACGAGTTGTGTTGGATACGTCAAAGTCTTAAAGGGATAGTTAAACGCACGCTACAATGCCCGGTAATCTAAAGGTGAAATGGTGAAAATCGACTGTCATATGCATGTTAACGGTAGGCATCATCAATGGGGGTGGAGTGGCAACGACTGCATCATCGAAGCAGCAGACAAACTGGGTATCGATCAACTCTGCGTCTCCATACCGACCGTTCGTGGGATGCCGACAATAGACGAAGTGCGAGAGAATAACGACGATGTGATAACAATGATGAAAAGGTATCCAGAACGCATTCTGGGCTACTGCTACATCTGTCCTGGACACAGAGAATCTATTGATGAAATTAGTCGTTGCCTAGACGCCGGGATGATCGGAATTAAGCTCTACAACCAGTACAAAATCTGGGATCCAGTCGTTTATTCAGTTATCGAGAAAGCGATCGAAGAGCAGGTACCCATCCTCGAACACGCCGGATATCCAACGACGCCAGAGGACTGGGTAGATCAACCGAATATGTCGCACGCTGGCGATTTCGTTCGGATTGCCAGGCTATATCCGCAAGCGATGCTGATTGAGGCGCACATCGGTGGTGGTGGGGATTGGGAGTGGGCTATCAAACAGCTTCGAGCAGTTCCAAGCGTTTATCTGGATACCAGCGGCAGCGTTATCGACGAAGGCTTGGTGGAGGTAGCAGCGCGAGAGCTTGGTGTTAATCGCCTCCTGTTCGGAACCGATATGACTATGGAAGGCGGAGTCGGCAAGGTCTTAGCTGCTAATCTGACAGAAAGCGAAAAGGAACAAATCTTCTGGCGAAACATGAAGGGAATCCTTGACCGAAGGGCATAGTTACAATGGGCGATGATCATCGACGTAAATACCTACATTGGGCACTGGCCGTTTCGGCAGTTGCGTTACAATACAGCGGAATCGCTGGTGCGACGGATGGACAAACACCACATTGATCAGGCAATCGTGGCCTCTATTCACGGCATCCTGTACAAAAATGTCCACGACTCCAATGAGGAACTCGCCTTCCGGACCAAACCGCACCTGGAACGCTTAATCCCATTTTCCACCTTAAATCCGACCTATCCTGGTTGGGAAGAAGACCTGCGGCGTTGTGCCGAAGTACTCGAACTGCGTGGCATTCGGCTCTACCCGCAATATCACGGATATCGCCTGACTGATTCTGCGAGCGTCGAATTGATTGAGGCTGTTACCCAGCTAGGTTGGACAATACAGGTACCGATGCGCATAGTCGATCGGCGTCAGCGTCACCGGTGGGATCTGGCTGAAGACTTGAAGCCAGGTGATTTTGAAGTTGTATTCAACCGATTTCCGTCTACATCGTGGATAGTACTCAACGGTCTGGGGTTCGACGGAAAGCGGCTGAATTCTGACGCAAACTTTTTGATCGAAATATCGCGTATGACATCGGTGTTGCAGCGGAATATCCCTGCTCTAATTCAAACGGCGGGTGCGCAACATCTGGCCTTCGGTAGCGGGATGCCGTTCAAGGTACCTGAACCTGCGTTGTTAAAGCTCGAGTGTCTCGACACCTCTGAAGCGATCAAGAGACGCATTGCTTGGCGAAATGTCGCAGAGATGCTCAAACTCAAGGCGTCGGACGGGAAGAAGGCATAACGTCCCATAGCCTGAATTCCTAAAACGAAGGTCATAAGGCAAAGTATGGGCCAGACTCTACAGATACGCCCCGATATTACCGTTGGCTTATTGAATGGGAATCAAGTGGGTTGAAGCTAATACGGGTTATGGGCATCTTGGTCGAAAAATCCCGATCTAACTGTGTACACTCATCTTTTTTGACGCCTAGGATAGATGCTATCTCGAAAATATTTCCGAAAATCAGTTGAGATATCGCACAAGGTAGACAATTCATTGACTTTCTGGCTACATTTTGTTATGTTTAGCCTACTAATTGAAACTTTAGAAGGAGACGGTAGATTTATGGAAAAATATCTACGGTGTTTAATGGTGATAGCACTTGCTACCTCGGTATTTAGCGGTTGTCTCACTTTTCCTGGGGGCAATCGAGATCGCGAACCAGTTGTTGTTTTAGAAACCAATAAGGGAGTCATCGTAATTGAGCTCTATCCGGAAGCGGCCCCCAAAACAGTTGAGAACTTTAAGACTCTGATTCGGCAGGAATTCTATGATGGTCTAACATTCCATCGTTATGTAGAGGGTTTTGTCATCCAGGGTGGTTGTCCTAAGGGAGATGGAACTGGAGATCCTGGCTGGTCGGTCGAGGGTGAATTTCAAGATCCCGAACTACAAGCTAAAATGCCGCCACACGAGCGAGGAGTCATTTCAATGGCGAGAGCACAGGATCCAGATTCAGCCGGAAGTCAATTTTATATCTGTTTGGATAAGGCGTCGCACTTGGATGGAAATTACACGTCTTTTGGACGTGTGATATCAGGAGTAGATGTTGTCATGAAACTACGGAAAAGTGACATTATACGTTCCATTCGTCTGGAGGCGAAAAAAGAGTATGTTAAGGAGTTGTCTTAATCTACCCCAAAAGTTAAGTTTCACTGTTCTATTGTGCTTGGTCGTTTTTTGTTTTAGTTGTGAAAAACCCGATACCGCACCGCCCAGACCACGTCCCCAGCAAACAGGAAGGGCTGGAGCCATCAAGAAAGAGGCCGCAATTGATTTCAATACTGCGGTGGCCGTTCTCGAAACCGAGAAGGGAAGCATAGAGATCTCCTTTTTTAATCAAGAGGCCCCTAAAACTGTCACCAATTTCACCCAGAAAGTAATCGGTAAATTATATGATGGTGCTAGTTTTCACCGGGTGGAACGTGAAAGTCTAATTCAGACTGGATCTCGATTCCAGTCTATTGAAACTCTACCGCTTGAAATCAGTGACCATAAACACGTTCGTGGGGCTATTGCTATGGCAAAGGAGGAAGGGGCAAGCGTCTCAGACGCCTCCGAATTCTATATTTGTCTGCGAGATCTGCCAGATTTAGATGGCGGTTACACAGTCTTTGGTAAAGTGATTAAAGGCATTGAGATTACCGACCGAATTGCTCAAGGCGATAAAATTACCAAAGCAACAATTCGAACTGCCCCTTAACTCACAATCCCACTCATCTCTTACCTAATGCCATAACTAACATCGAAAGGATGTTAGTTATGGCATTTTTTATCGCTTTAATATTATAAAAGTCTAAGCCAACAGTATATTAACGCGCTAGAATCACGTTTGCTCCGGAGGTGCGACCCCTTGCAGATAAGATAATCGGTGTGATATTATTCGGGGCGGAATTTTGGTACTAATTTCAGGATGAATCCAGAGAATGGTGTACAATTTCTTATGCCCGTCATCGGACAAATGCTGGTTATCGGTATCTGTTGTGGCTGCCAAGATAAGACCTCGCTAGTCGACAGTGAATCACCTACGATGCCGAAGGGCATTATATCGATTACTGGCGATCGTCAGATTGTTGTCGAGTGGTTTCCGAATGGAGAACGAGATTTAGCAGGTTATCATGTTTGGCGAAGTCAAGATGGACAGGATTTCACCCAAATAGCCACTCTTGGGAAATTTGACTTTCAATATGCAGATCTTAAGGTCCGCAACGGTATCACCTACCATTACAAGGTATCTGCCTTCGATCAAGCTGGGAATGAAAGTCGAATTAGCTTGGAGACGATTCAGGATACGCCACGTCCAGCAGGTACTAACATAACGTTGACAGATTTCAAACAATGGCCAGAAGAGAGCGGATTCGATTTTTCTGCCCCCAATCGTGGGGCTGTAGACCTAGCAAAAGGTTGTGACATCTATTTTGGCTTTGATGATGAGGTCGGTGCCGCTTACCTCTATTCCGTAAACGGAACGAAAATGCAGGATATGGGGTATCGTGACCATTTTGCCGACTTGGACCAATCGCCTGTTCGCGGTTTTACAACCAAGTTTCTCGAGATATTAGAGGGGCATATTTATGCTTTTTATCTACCCGGTAAAAACTTTGCTAAGGTTCATGTAAAACAAGTTTCGACCGATAGCGTTACCTTTGACTGGGCGTTACAGATAGATCGAGAGAACCCGCAGCTTGCCCCAATTTTGTGGAGATAACCTAACTTAGATATCTGGCATGAAGTTGTGTTAACTACCAAGCAACTGATTTTAAGGTTGCACTTGAAAGTATTGCTGATAGTTTCAATCAGTTTGCAAACCGTTGTTGCCTCGGCTAACACTGCTTTAGTCGACAAGATCTGGGGTGGCCGATTGGCAAACGCTGGGGACAAGTTAACCTACTCGGTTAGAGTTGCCGGTGTGCGTGCTGGTGTTCAAGTCATCTCTATCGGGCAGGTAACCAGTTGGAACGGTCAACCAGTTTACTCCATTACCTCAACAGAAACCACAACAGGGTTGTTTGATAGATTTTATCACTTCCAGGCTAATCGTCAAACTTACCTCAGCGTAACTGAACTGAATCCTTTATTCCATCGTAGACTTCTGGAAGATCGAAAATATCGTGCTACTGTTGAAGTAATCTACGATCATTCAAATCAGACGGCCACTTATAATAAAAACAAACAGGTCCGGAAAATTCAGATTGTGGAAGGTTGCCAAGATGAACTATCACTAATCTATTTTTTTCGACATTACCAATTAACTATTGGTGAAACCTATACTTTTCCATTTTTAACTCAGGATAAAATACGGAATATCGCCTGTCAGATCAGCCGAGGAACGATTAAAAGTAAACTACTGGGGAAGGTCGATGCGCTGGTAATTACTTCAGATCGATATAAAATATGGTTGACTAATGACGAGCGTCGTATTCCTATTCGGATCGAAGCTAAGGTAAAAGTTGGAAAGTTCGTTGGGAGTCTGATACGGATTGAGTCGTTATCCCCTACCCCCTACCAATGAGAAATCGGATACCAGAAAGCGAGCCTTACAAGGCTTTCAGATCCTGTTTTGAAACCTCACGTCAATTTTGGCTTCGCGGTATTCATGGATCTTCAATTAGCTTTTTTATTAAATCGCTACTTCAGGACCAGCCGGACAATCCGCTTCTCATTGTTTTACCATCACAACAGGAGGCCAGAAAACTGGTTTTCGACCTCGAGGCCTCTGCAGTTCAAGGTGCACACGTTTTTCCTAGTTGGCAGAACTTTATTTTTGATGGAGTTTCACCTCCCAAAAAAGTTGCCGTTGAACGGTTAATCTGCCTACAAAAACTATTTCAGCCTACAGGCGAACCGCCAGTCGTGGTTGCGATTTCAATCCGAGCTTTGTTACAAGGGTTAACACCAAAATCAGTGCTAGAACCGACATTTCGTACCTTTCTAATGGGAGATGAAGTCGACCCACAACAGATGATAGGAAATCTTCTGGATTGTGGCTACCAACCCGCTGATATGGTCGAAACCAAAGGTACCTTTTCCTATCGAGGGAATATTTTAGACCTATATCCAATGACCGCTGAGTATCCGCTTCGTTTCGATTTTTTTGGAGATGAGATCGAGGCGATTCGAACTTTTGATATTGGCACGCAAAGATCTATTCAAACCTTAGAACGAGCTACGCTCAGTCCCGCTAGCGAAACGATTTTCAGCCCTGAAGTTATAGATTATTGGCACACATTCGCAACTGTCGCTAAACAGACCTACACCTCACCTCGTTACCAGGAAGCAATTAGCGAGATAACAGAGAAGGTTGAAGGTTGGCAAAACTACGACCAATCAACAGATATTCTCGATGGTATCGAGGGACTCCACCCGAAACTCTATCCGGATTTAGATCGACTATATGACTATTTTCCACCTCAGACTTCTATCTTGCTGGTGGAGCCAAATTGGATCGCACATGAAGCCAAGCAGACGCTAACTCAACTGGAAACAGTATTCCAAAAAAAACAGGATTTGGATCAGTTTATGGTTAATCCGTCGGAGGTATTTGCTGACTACCAACAGGTATTGGGAAACCTGAAGAATTTCAATTTGATTCAGATGGCACTCTCACCTCCCCCAGCAGAACTTTCGGACCAGACCCAGTTCTTTGATTTTAACTTTAGTGCCCCCGATTTACAAAGAGGGAACTATCAGGGAAATATCGAGCAACTTAAAAAGTGGACTGAACAGGGATTTCAGATTGATGTCTATTGTGAGAATGAAACTTCCGTCAAGCGGATGACCCGGATCTTAGAAGATCGGGAGTTGCCATGGTTAGGTCTGGAACTGGAAGTCGGTGGACTGAGTCAAGGCTTTGTTAGCCAAGATCAGCAGTGGGCTGTAGTTTCAGATCACGAAATCTTTGGTCAAAACCGTAATCCAATACTTGGTCGCCAGCAAAAACCGGCGCGTCAACAGGGCGTACCGATACTCAGTATGATTGATTTGCAGGTAGGCGATTACGTGGTTCATGTCTCTCACGGTATCGGTCGTTATGAAGGGATTCAAAGGCTGGAAGTGGATGGAAGACCTCAGGATTTTCTAATAATTAAGTATCAGGACGAAAATACGCTCTATGTGCCGACTTATCAGATCGATCTGGTACAAAAATATATTGGTGGCCGAGACGAAGATTATAAACCCCGCGTTGATCAACTTGGCGGGACAACTTGGCGTCGCACCAAAGCCAAAGCGAGGGCCTCTATTGAGAAGATGGCTGCGGAGTTACTGCAACTCTACGCGATCCGAGAAAGTTCGCAGGGGGTTACTTTTCCGGCAGATTCTCCTTGGCAACAGGAATTCGAAGCTTTGTTCCCTTACCGGGAGACACCAGACCAACTAACTGCTATCGAAGACATCAAAGCTGACATGGAACGCGCACAACCGATGGACCGTCTAATCTGTGGCGACGTGGGATATGGCAAAACAGAGGTTGCGATGAGGGCTGCTTTCAAGTCTGCTGCAGCGGGTAAACAGGTAGCTGTACTTGTACCAACCACTGTTTTATGTCTGCAACACCTGACAACCTTTACTAAACGGTTTCAGGAATTCCCGATTAATATAGAGATGCTAAGCCGGTTGCGTACCGAAAAAGAGAATAAAAGGGTTAAAGAAGGGTTAAGGAGAGGTAGCGTTGATATTGTTGTCGGTACGCACAGCCTCCTCCAAAAATCGGTTCAGTTTCACGATCTCGGTTTACTGATCGTGGATGAGGAACACCGATTTGGCGTCAAGCACAAAGAACAAATTAAACAAATGAAACAAACCATCGATGTCTTGACATTGACGGCGACACCGATCCCTCGAACGCTAAATATGTCTATGGTTGGGATGCGTGATCTAAGTTTGATCAACACGCCTCCGGAAAGTCGACTTCCCATTGAAACTTATGTTATGGAATACAATACAGATATTGTCCGCGACAGTATCTTACAAGAGATAGACAGAGGAGGACAGGTCTTTTTTGTTCATAATCGAGTCCAGACTATCTTGAGTATCGCTAGTTCGATTCAGCGGTTAGTCCCACAAGCCAGATGCGCTGTCGGACATGGACAGATGCCGGAGCGCCAATTGGAAAAGATAATTCTGGATTTCATGGATCACCAGTATGATATTTTGGTTTGTACCACCATCATTGAGTCGGGAATTGACATCCCGAACGTCAATACAATTCTCATCAATCGGGCTGATGCACTTGGTTTAGCCCAACTGTACCAACTTCGAGGCCGAGTCGGACGAGACCGCTATCAAGCCTACGGTTACCTGTTTTATCCTGCGGAGAAAGCGATTACGGAAGGTGCACAAAAGCGTTTGCGGGTGATTGAAGAATTTACAGATCTCGGTTCTGGATTTAAAATTGCTTTACGGGATTTGGAGATTCGCGGAGCTGGAGACATTTTGGGGCAAGAACAACACGGTCATATTGCGGCAGTGGGCTATGACCTTTACTGCCGGATGTTAGACGATGCAGTTAGGAAACTGAAAGGTGAAAAACTGGTCGAAGAAGTAGAGACAAAAATTGACCTACCGGTTGAAGCCTATTTGCCTGACGATTATGTGCCGGATAGTCGCCAAAAAGTTTCACTCTATAAGAAAATTGCAGCGGTCAAAAACGAAGGAGATCTATCCGAACTAACTGCAGAACTGAAAGATCGATTTGGAAATGTGCCAGAGCCGGTCGAAATGCTGCTTGAAATAGCTATCCTCAAACAACAGTGTCAGCAAATGGGCATTGACAAAATCGCATCGGCAAGAGAAAATATAAAGGTTTTGTTCGATCTTCAAAAAGCGAAGGTTGACCCACAACGTATTATTAAACTAATTCGGCAGGATCGACGACTCAGTCTTGAACCACCCGCACAACTGACGATCAATACCAAAGGGCTCAGGGGGAAAAGCCTCATCACTATATTTCGGAGTGTGTTAGAAAAAATCGAAGCAGCTTAGTGTTAAGGCCTGGTCTAATTTGGCGTGTTAAGATTAGCCAAACATCAGGGCTTAAAACTTTGAAGAATCAACTAAATTAACTAAAAGGAGAAACTGTTTGAAACGCATTTTTAATGTTAGCTATATCTCTAGTGGTTGGGAATTTCAGAAAAAGTGGATCAGTCCACTTCTTTTTATCTTAACTATTATCCTGGCGTTGCCGGTAGCAGAGTCGAAAATTGTACCAATCCAGTCTTTTCATCAAACCAAAACGGTAGCCATTCAATCTGGTGATACACTTTGGAATCTAGCCGGTAAATATTATGGCCAGGGGCAACAGTGGCGACTATTTCGAAAAGACAATCGCTTTACCAATCCCAATTTAATTTATCCAGGTGACAACCTCCGGGTTCGTCTAAATGCACCAATCGGCTCTGGATCAACAATCCCGCTGCCTATTGGAACTTTCCCTGTAATATTCAGTGCTACTAAATCTGTTGATGCGGCAATACTAGAATACGAGTGGGACGGGAAAAAATACCAGATGACCAACTCCGAATTTGTCACAGCCTTTCAAGATCTACCTGGTTATCGGCAGGAAAATTACGACAGTGAAGAGGGCAGAGTGGAGTACCTGCAAGAACTCTTGAGTGAGAAGTTAAAACTATTAGCAGCAGAATCAGCAGGATTCCACGAAGATGAAGATCTACTGCACAAGGCAGAAGACTATCGAAATCAACTGTTGGTAGAGAGGTTAACAGAAGTTGAAGTGGATGAAAAAGTTGCCTATACCGACCAAGAGTTAATGGACTACTACGAAGCCCACAAAGAGGAGTATGTAGAAGAAGAGACGGTTCGTGCTACCTGCGTTTCCCTTTTAGATGAAAATAAGGCTGAAGAAGCTTATGCTATGTTCCAGGAAGGCAGCGAGATTACCGAGATTGCCGAGAAGTTTAAGAACGATCTTCGTGGGCCCGGAGACGGGAGCTCCGATCCAGGTAATACAGGATTCTTTACCAGAGATGCTAGTGAAAACTGGATGCCGTTTGTCGATGCAATATTCGACATGGAAATAGGTGGGGTAACGGAAGAACAGATGGAACTCGATATCGGAGATGATGTCTATTACTTGATCTTCCGCAAAGAAGAGCAAAAACCATCCCGACAGGAAACCTTTGACGAAGTGAAAGATAATATTGTCACCGTTATTGAGCAACAGAAAAAGCGGGAGCGGATTCTGTCTTGGGTCGATGAAGTGACCAGAGAAGGAAAGTTGAAACTCTATCCAGAGTTAATTCCGGTGCCGGAAAAACCGACGGAAGAAGAGGCCACTGAAGAAACCGATGGTGAAGACGCAGACCAAGCAGAAGAAACTTCTAAGGAGGAAACAGAATGAAGAATTGTCTCAACCATGCCTTTTGTTGGTACCTATTGCTAATTCTGTCGGTGACGCTATCCGGTTGTGGCGGTAAGGCCAATGCCGTTGAGGGAACCGTAATTGCAGAGTTTGAGTGGAAAGGTAAGCACCAGATTACGCTAGAGGAGATGATGCAAGAAATTAGCGAACTGCCAGAATACAAGCAGACACAATACTCAGAAACTAAAGAGGGGTTGGAAGAGTATATGACGCTAATGGCAGAAAGCCGGCTGATCTTAATGATGGCGAAGGAACAAGATCTCGACCAAGACGGAAAGATCCAAAAGAAGGTGCAGGAGTATTTGCATGAGCTGATGGTCGAGAAAATCACCGGTATCGAAGTTGAGCAGAAAGTCAAGCCGACAGAGTCCGATTTTAAGGCATACTATGAAGCTAATAAAAGTGAATACGTCAGCCCGGAGCAGGTCCGTGTTACCTGTGTCGCTGTTTCCAACAAAGAGACAGCTGAAAAAGCCTTAACCGAGATTCACCAAGATGGTCGAGATATTACTGAGATCGCCAAGGAATTGTCGGAAAAGGGCGAATTAGAAGGGCCTGGATCAGACCCAAATTCACCGGGTGACACCGGCTTTTTCTCTCGCGACAGTTTTTCTGGAGTCGTAAAACCGTTTGTAGATCTAGCTTTTGATCTACAAATTGGTGAAATAAATAAGGAGATCATCGAAGTCGATGTACAGGGTACTGAATACTACATGATCTTTCGGAAAGAAGAGTACCAGGAAGAGCGACAAAAACCGTACGAGGAGGTCAAGGACGACGTTTCTTACGCAGCGGAAGAGAAGTTACGTGAAGATTTGACAAAAGCATGGTTGGAGGGGTTAAAACAAAAGGCGGCCGTTCAGGTCTTTGCCGATCGGATAGACCTGCCATCAACTGAGGAGGAGTTAGAGGATACAACTGATACCAATGAGGATTCAGCCATCACTGCTCCCGAATCTGACGAGCCTGACTCGGTAGACGAAGAGTAATATTCTGACCAACATGGTGTCACCGGAGGATTTCTGCCGGTGACACCATTTGTTCCAAGATCAAGATGAAGTATAAATTTAAATCCCTATTTCGTTTTCGACACAATACTAGCGTTTGTATTATCGTACTTTTCTGCCTCTCATTGGTGGGCTTACGACTTGGCTTAGTCTCAACCGAAGCCAAAACCTTTGATCGGATTATCGCCCAGGTCAACAACGAGATTATCACCGAATGGGAGTTAACAACGCTAGTGAAACAGAGATCGATGGAACTACAACGAGCCTATGGAGTAAGCCGTGAAGAGGCAATCCGTCAAGCCGAACAAGACCGACCACAACTACTGGATCAATACATTCGTCAGTTACTGCTAGTTGAGACAGCTTTAACGCTGAAAGATCAGATACAGGTAACGGAACAAGAGGTCGATCAACGGGTTAACTCATTTAAAGAGAGTGCCGGTGTTAAAACCGAAGTTGACTTTCTCGAACAGTTGAAACGAGAGGGATTCTCATTTCCGGCTTTTCGTGAACAGACCAAGCGGAACCTGATGGCTGAACAATTGATTATGAAACGGGTCTTGCCCAAGCTACAGGTTCGGGATCAGGAGATTCAAGACTTCTTTGAAAAGAACCGAGATCAATTTCCAAATAAAACCGATGAGGTTCATCTGAAACATATTTTTGTGCTGTTTCAGCCAACGTTGGAGGATTTTGAAATTTCACGACAGAAGGTCGAAGATGCCATTGCTGACTTAACGTTAGGAGATGACTTTGAAGAGGTTGCAGTTCGAATGGTAAGTCCTTCCCGGATTCGCCACGAAAAGGCGCTCGGAAAATTAATTATTCTCCCATTGGATGAGGTCGAGAACCTGTCCCGGATCTTTCAAGATACTCTATCTAATCTCAGTTCTGGTCAAATTAGTTCGCCGGTAAAATCACCGGAAGGCTACTATGTTTTCAGAGTTGAAGAAAAGAGTGATCAACAAATATCTTTCCAATATTTTGTAGTTCCGTTCGAGATCGGTCAGACAGCTAGAGCAAAAGCTCAGGAACAGGTCAACCAAATGGCCAAAAAACTCGATCAAGGTACAAGTTTTGACCAAGTGCTTCAAACGCATCGTCAGGTTTCATCTACTGACAATGAGTCAGATAAAGATGGTAAGCGAAGGGGAGGCGATTTAGGGTTTCAGCCTTTGTCCAGCCTATCACCTGAGATCCAAAAAGTTGTGAAAGTACTAGAGGTTGGCGTTCATAGCCAACCTGTTGAAACCCCCTCAGGGATTCATATTTTTACGGTTGTAGATCGACAAGCTAGCGAATTAACGAAGGAGGAGAAAGAGCAGATAAACTTGTACCTGAAGGATCAGAAATTTCAGAAAGAGTGGAAAGTTTATACGGATCTGCTGATTGAACACGCCTTCATCAAATATTTCGACCCGCAACTGATCGCCCAGTCAGGAGTTAACGAGGTTGGCTCTGTTAACGAATGACCCACCCTACCTGTCAGACGGCTCTCCTGCAGCGTCCTGAAGGCCTTCAGAAACTTGTAGGTTTTATCCTCTTTAGCTTAATTCTAAACTTTGCTTTCCTTCGCCTCCCGTCTGCTCAGGAAATGCCATCTGAGCAGACAACCCCTACTGTATCGACAGAAACTTCTGATTCAACTGATTCAGCAACTGTTCCAAACTCAGCAGATTCTGCGCCGGTAGATGCCTCTGTTTTTGCAGGTGACCTACCGGTTGCGAGGTCTGATCGACTGATGCCGGAACAGTCAGAACCGGAAGAAGACAAAGTTATCGGTAAGGGGGACGACCTATTTCTCCAAGGTAATTTAGTTCAGATCCACGGAAATGCGCTAGTCAAAGCAGAAGGAATGACCTTATATGCAGATCATATTTGGGCAGACTTTGATCAAAATCTACTACGCGCCTCTGGCAATGTTCGGTTGATTTCTGGTGAAGAACACACCTATTCCGATGAACTTCTCTTTAATCTGGAAACTAAAAAAGGCATCATCCGTCAGGGTTTCACCTATAGTGATCCCTGGTATTATCGAGGAACTGAGATCTTTAAAACTGAGGACAATGAGTCTTATATTCGCAAAGGATCATTGACTACTTGTTCACTCAAGCAACCTCACTACTACTTTAGTAGTTCTGAAATTATCGTTAAGGTTAATAAAGAACTCATCGCTAAGCACGTGATTCTCAAGATTGGCGGGGTTCCGTTGTTCTATATTCCAGCCTACCGTCGTGATCTGCGTCAGGACAAATTAGCCAAGATAATTGTTCGGTTGGGCACAGACAGTTACCAAGGGCCGTTTATGAGCATTGAATTGCCGTTGTCCCGAAAACGTCGTTTGGACGCTCGCCTGCTGTTCGACCAAACCTCGAGACGAGGGCGAGGAGGTGGGGCCGATGGATCGTATCTAATTAACGACACCCAATACAATGAGATCTATATTCCGGTCTTTCAGGATGCAACTCCCAGCGAACGAAAAAAGTTGGAAGGACTGGCAACGGAAATTAAAGAGAAACTAGATGGTGACTATGATCTCTACAAACTGAAAGAGGTCTACCTCGAATATCGCTTAGAGGAGGCTGATTTTTTACGTGCCAAAGAGACAGTAGCGCAGGTCTATGAAGAACTGCAGTCAAAATCAAAGTCTGGAGAAGAGGAGGTACCAGTCCATACATCTTCTCCGGTAACAGAATCAGCTTTCAGCCAAGCGGCACAAGACCACTCCGACCATCAAGAAACCAAGTATTATGGCGGTAACATGGGTTACATTGTACGAGGGGAAGTTGACGTTGAAGGTAAGCCGAGGCTTAATCCGGTGCTGGAGGATGTTATCTTTGCAATGGAAGCAGGCCAAATTAGCCCAATACTGCAAACAGAGTTTGCGTATCATATTTTTAGAGTGGACCACATCTTGGAGGTTTATGGACAAAAAGAGATTAAACTCCGCCGGATTGATGTGGCGGTGAGTCCAACCGATAAGACTAAGGAGCAAATTCGAGAACTAGCCGAGACGATTCAGGGGAGGACCACAGCCGGCGAATCAGTAACATCTCTGATAGCAGAACATAAGGAAGCTATTCTGAGAGATGTTAACGCCGGCCAGTGGTTATCACTCAACGAAATGGACGACCGTTGGCAGTACTCAGTTCGTCGATTGGAGGAAGCGGGTGAAGTAACAACCACTGTTATGACCGACCGGGGTGTTCATATTTTCCAATTAGTGGAAAAACAACCGACACCAACGTTTACCCAATTGGCAACGGAGTTTGAGGCGCAACACGGTGATTGGCTACGGGAAGAATATGAACGCCGTAAGCCGAAGGAAGAGAAAAAGTCGCAGAGTTTTTTAATGAGTGAGAGTAGTGAAGAGACTGAACTAAATCGCAAAAAAAGGAAATCGAAGAAGAGTAGATCCGAGGATAGGGACGGTACTCCCAGTGGCGAAGACTCCATTGATGAAGCGAATCGACCTTTAGAGATCTTCCAGCAACATAACTTTCAAGGTAGTTGGCAGAATGAGCGTGAGGTAGCGCGTCAAGCACGTCAACTGAATCGTGGTGAAACCAGCGATCTCATTCAGAGTAAGGCCGGCTACCACCTAATCGATGTGAATAAAAAACGCACCTACCGTGGAGACCTATATCTGTACGGCAACGATCAATTCTCCTATTCTCGTAAGGATGCGATGAAGATCGGGCAACAGTATGTGATGCGCTGGGGACACTATCACAGCATTTATACTCCTTGGGACAACCCGGAAGAAGGTCGAAAACCGTTAAACTTTATGGGGCGAGTGGAATGGCAGGCCCGTTACTACGGTGAAGGGTATGGCACTTCGGAGTCGAGTGTCAATTCATTCGGGGTACTGACCTGGGGTTCCGCCTTTTCAGCATTGGATGATATGGATCGAGATGAGGATGGGAATTTACGATTTTCAACCAAGACTATCGGCGAATTTCTGGGGCGTTTACAGTTCAGTCATGTCTATGATTTAATCGAGAGTGATTCCTACACCCTTCAGAAATTACCAGAATTATCTATCCAATTCTCCCGTATGCGAATGAGTAATTTACCGCTGTTAAAAACCCTCAACGAAGGAATGGTTAAAATTGCTGAGAAGACGAAAACAGAAATCCCACTTTTGTCTCTGCTTGCTTTTCCAACCTTAGAGGACACGTCGTTTGATTTAGATATGGATCTGGGTAATTTCTACCGGCAGAAATACGAACAGGAAAACAATGTTTATCTTAAAACCAGTGTTCTTGGCTTCGATATTCAAAAGCAGTCGACGTTAAAGGTCTCGCCCACTCGTGAGGTTCGGTTGGATGTCGGGTTTGATTCCGACGTTGTTTGGCACGACCGAGATCGTGACGGAAATAAAAATGTTATGCGGGGTGTGTACGGTTTTAATACAGATGCTCGGAACATCCTGTTTCGCATTTACGACATTAGCTGGATCCCCGGTGCACGCCGTCTACGACACCAGATTAACTCTGGTGTCTTTTTCAATTACCAGCCTGCCGTCGATCGCGACGAAAATAGCCGCTTGTACCCATTTGGTCCTAGCACCTATTTTTACGAACGGAAAGATATAACCTACGAACTGGAAACCAGCATTGAGATCAAAACTCGAAAACACCGTTCAGCACTCAGATTATTCGATTTTCGGACACAACTTCGGGGCGACTTTACCGAATATGCAGCCGAGAACAATCGAACTTACGACTATATTGAAAGTGACATTACAATCACACCGTTACCCAGCCGTAATATGAGCATTATTATGCGAGCTACGCACGATCCTAATATCTCGGAAATCGATGGGAAACGATTTAAACAGGTTGGATTCCGCTCCAATTTCAGTTATCGACGTGACAAGTGGAACCTAACTTTCGGTAATTCGTTCAGTAAACGAACCAAGTACGCTTCACGGCGGATTAATAGCAGTTTCCAGTTTCGACCGAGTTCGCTGTTTGAAATCGACTTTAGCGCTGACTACGATTGGATTGAGAAGCAATTTTATTCGCAAAGCCTAACGGTTCGGCGCAATCTCCACGATTGGGATCTGCGCTTATCCTGGCACAGGATCGGTATTAAACGACCACCAAATTACGACAATGTCCGTCAGGACTTCACTTTTCAGATCAACTTAATTGCAGATCCAACGGCTTCGGTTGGATTGGGCTACGATGCAGTCACGGAGACTTGGGGCTTCCGTAGCCTGCCGGTAGGTGTTCCGTACAACGCCTTTGGCGTCGGTAATGCAATGAGTAGATCCTACTTCTAGGTTACAGGTCTGGAATAGGAGTGAAAGTTTAAGGTTGCTAACATCAACCAAACGATTAATCTTACGTCTAAAACAGGTCGAAATATCTCATAAGATTACGAAGATACGATCTAGTAAACTTCTGGAAAATCCTGCAAGATTAGTAGCAGATTATCACAATTAGATCAGAGTAGCATTCATGGGGGAAAGTATTTTGGGTAGAAAAAACCTGAGTTTGCCAACTCAGTTAAGTTGGGTGGTTAGCCAAGCGAATGTTGACGAATGGAAATACATTGGTAAAATTGGTCTGGCACTTTTTTTATTTCATATTTCTTACTTCGTCGTTACAGTCCATGCCAATGATTTTGAGGTGGCGCCGCAAGTAGTCGATACCGAAGGTCAGGATTCGTTCTTTAGTCCAAATGCCGATGGAATCCAAGATGAGCTTGAAATCGTCTTTGTTATGGACGGCACCACGGGTGAATACCAGATTGTCATCGACGTGCATGGACCGGGTGGCGTTGGTCAACCCGACAACAAATTTGATGCCGATGATGACTGGTCAGTCCTAGGTAAATTTGGTCCGGGCCTGACAGTTAATGATGACCTGAAGCGTATTCGTATTGAATGGGATGGACGCGATAGCAACTCTAAGTTAGTTGCTGATGGAACTTACCGACTGCAATTACAAATCGACTTTTTTCAAGATGAACTGCTGAACCCAACCCGGACGGATCATACCAGAACCTTTCCCATAACCGTTGATACACAACCCCCCCAAGTTTCCCCTCAAGTCACCCGTTCTGAGTTTTCGCCCAACAGTGACGGTAGTCGGGATACCCTGACTCTCAATTATACTTTGGATGAAACGCTATCAGAGTTGCAATTACTAATTCCCAGCCATCCAACAGTACAATTGTCAAATTTAGCTGCGGGAGGTCATACTCTAAACTGGGATGGTAAAAATGGGCTCGGAATGGTTCTGCCAGATGGCTCTTATCTGCTACAATTACAAGGCACTGACTTAGCAGGTAACCAGAGTACGACTGTAGTAGACACAGTTCAAGTCGATACTGAAAAGCCAACTATCACTCAATCGTCACCGATAGCCAATGCCAATCTCAACACCCCGGTTTCGGAATTGAGCGCGATCTTTGGCTCTGATACGGGTAGCCAGATCGACTTTGAGCAATCGACCATTACAGTCAAAGATGCAAATGGTATCTTTCAGGCTGGAACTTCTCGCCAAGACGGAAATACGCTGGTGCAGATTCTGGATAACCAACTCGACCTGGTGTCTGAAAATGGTACTTATACCGTCACTATTAAAGGTTTCGACTTAGCAGGTAACAGCAATACATCAACGTTGGGCTTCGCTTTCGATACTAGGCAACCCGTTGTATCTCAAGTTCGACTCGACAATATAGTTTTTGTTGGACCAAGCAACATCAACAGTACTGTTAGTTCCGTCGAAGCGGACTTGGCCGACAACGGTGTTTCTGGCTTAGACCTGGTCAATTCCGCAATTCAGCTATCCAGAGCTGGCACTGTTGTGAACGGTATTCTAGCTCAAGTCGACGCCGATACGATTCACTTGCAGCTTGATAGTGCCCTACAAACCAATGGAACTGATGACGGTCAATATCAGATTGCCGTCAACGTCGCTGACATGGCTGGTAATGTGCATCAGCAAACGACTACATTTATTTATGATACTCAGCCACCTGAACTGACATCGACCAGTCCATTTAACTTTTCGCTGGATAAACTCCGTGTCGACCAGTCGTTAACAGCTATCACGGCGACTTTTACCGACCAGAACGGAAGTGCAGTAATCTCGGGTATTGATGCCGAAGCCACCAAAATTTCGGTGTCTAAAAGTGATGGATCTATGGTTCCTGCGATCCTGCAAGTTGACAGCGATTCGTCAACCGAGCCACAAAACATCGAGCTACGATTTGAATCGAGATTGCCCTCTGGTGATTACATCTTTTCCGCTGCCGCCGTAGATTTAACAGGCAATAAGCAGCAAACAATCGAATATCCATTTTATGTCGATCTACAAACGCCAGAAATACAGCTGGATCCGAGCGACACCTCAATCGTTTCCCTGACTACGGTCTCGGCCCAAATACTAAACTATGCCGGATTAGGTTTGGATATGGAAAAATCAAGCCTGGTGGTTAATGATGCGAGTGGTAATACTGTAAATGCCAAAGAACTTGAAAAAACAGACCAGAACCTGGTTTGGCGAATTGCGGCCCCACTACCTGGGGATGGTTCTAAAGATGGCATATACACAACCGTTGCAACTTTTACCGATCTTGAGGGGTATAACTATAAGCAGGAGACGAAACTAACCGTCGACACCATCGGCCCAACCCTGACGAGTACGACGCCGGCTAAAGATGCTAAAGTCTCTACACTGAGTGATATTACCATCACCCTGAGCGACAATTTAAGTGGGATTGATTTTAGCCAAACACAAGTTACGTTGGCTTCACCTGCCGAAAACGTTTCAGCTACTTCGACTGACAACGGTGCGAACCAGATACAACTGACATTCACCGCTTTACCGACTGATGGAACGGCAGATGGTTTATATCTGATTGAAATTACTGCAACCGATCTGGCTGGCAATACAAGTGGTACGCAACAAATTCCTTTTTACTATATCACCCAATTACCAGAAGTTATTAGCATCTCACCGGAAGCCAGTATTGCCATTAACCACTTAACAACTGTTTCCGCCACGCTCTTGGATCGAAGTGGGAAAGGGATCAACTTCGACCAAACTACTATCTCGGTGACCAATTCCGACGGAAAAAACATCGATGGCACGACCACCCACACCGATCTGGTATTGACACTAAATGGCTTATCTCTACCGACTGATGGCTCTGCCGACGGGATTTATACTATGTCGATTAAGGTGGTGGACAAGCTAGGATCGACTGCGACCGATTCACGACAGATTCGTTATGATACTCAACCGCCGACTATCGATTCTTCAACCGCTACTGAGACTAAAACACTTTACCAAAAACTTTCGAACAATCAGGTGGCAGTAACGTTTAGTATCGTTGATCAAGGGAGCGGTTTTGATATTTCTGCTTCTAGTTTTCAATTGTTTAATTCAGACGGAGTTGCGGTTCAAGGTCAAGCTGTCTATGACGGGTCGGGTAAAGCCTCCTACAATTCAGCTGAACTGGAATCTAACGGTATTTATGCTTTACAAGTTGCACTCGCTGACACTGCAGGTAATACCGGTGTGCCACAAACCTTTTATTATACTTATGGTATTGAACCTGCCCAGGTGGTCGATGTTTCGCCTCGCATTACCAACAACCTGGAATCAATTTTGGTGACCCTTAAGAGTCAGCAGAATATCGATTTCAGCCAAACAACTTTCGACGTCAAGAATCCAGCCAATCAAACGATAGCTGGTATTGTAACCAACGATGGTCAGCAGCAGATGACCTTTACGCTTGGTCAGTCACTGTCTAGAGATGGAAGTCAGGATGGGAACTATGCGCTCTCTATTCTGCCGGCAGTTGAGATGATTGGGCATTACAGCGGGGTCTGGACAGGTAGTATAATCTTCGATACCCAGCCTCCATCTGTGAGTTCGGTTACTTACCCAACCAATTCAGATGGGGCCGGCAGTACCGGGATTGATCTACAGGGACAAATCATCGGGCTACCAACGACTTACACCGTTACACTGAACGATGCTAGTTTTGGCAGTAGGGTTGACAGTCAGCAGACATCAGTACAATTGGTCTCTCCCTCCGGGCAACTTAGTACAACTCAAGATTTTCAACATAGCACTGAAACTGGTGAAGATGTAGTTACATTGACCTTAAATAGTCAGCCTAAATTAGATGACTCTATCGATGGAGACTATTATGTAGAGGTCGTAGCCGTAGATATGGCGGGTAATTCAACCACTTACCGTCGCCAGTTTTCCGTCGTTTGGACCTCCGACGTTCAGCCTCCAGTGGTGACTTCAGTTGTCTATTTAACCAGTTCGGAACCAACAGTCACCAAGGCCAATCTACAAGGACAAATCATCGGGCTGCCAACGACTTACACCGTAACACTGACCGATGCTGGCTCCGGTAGTGGGGTTGACGATCAGCAGACGTCAGTACAATTGGTCTCCCCTTCCGGCCAACTCAGCGCGACTCAGGATTTTCAACATAACGTCGAAACTGGTGAAGATGTAGTTACACTGACCCTAAACAGTCAGCCTAAATCAGACAACTCTATCGATGGAGACTATTATGTAGAAGTTGTAGCTGCAGATATGGCGGGCAATTCAACCACTTACCGCCGTCAGTTTTCCGTTACTTGGCGATCTGCTACGGTTACTATCACCCAGCCTGCTCAGTATAGTAAGGTTAATAATCTACAGCAAGTTAGTGTGACCATTGAAAACATGTCAGAGGCTGAAATCGAAAATCAAGCTCAGGTTCGGCTGATAGCTCCCGATCAGACCGAAGTTGCAGGGCGGCAGGAATATAGTGGAACTACGGCCAGTTGGTTTTTGAGCCAACCTTTGCCCCAAGATGGATCGGTCGACGGCGAATATACCATTCAAGTTGTGGTGGCGAAAGACAAACAGCAGATTCTCTCCTATGAATCTCAATTCACCTATGACACAAAAAGCCCTCAGGTTAGTTCGGTGTCTGTAGCGACCAAAAAACCTACCTCGCTTATCGCCGGACGTATTGTTGAGATTACTGAGGCTTTTTCTTCCATTACTGTTAAGCTGACCGATGTACCGACTCAGACGTCTACCGGCGTTGATCTAGTTGGCTCGTCAGTCAGCTTACAGACCAATCAGGGTTTAGAGATTGGCATGGAGATGGAAAGTAGCGGGGTAATGGAAGTTGAGAACAATGGTGTTGATACGATTACAGCCAAGTTCTCAGAGATACAACTCACAGGGCTCTATACATTAGCGGTTACACCGAAAGACCTAGCGGGTAATACGGGTCATACAAACCTCTATCAAATCAGCCTCGACCTCTCCGAGCCAGAAGTCACATCGATAAAAATTGCGGAACGGTTGAGTAATATCGTCGCTGACTTAACCGATGCGGATGCTAAACATTCAACTGTCGAAGTGGCCGGCGCAAACGGGGCGGTGATGGGTAAAACCACTAGGCTAAAGCCGAATCAGATCGGGTGGGCACCGACAAACTTAACCAATGATGGCACTGACGATGGCAATTATACGGTTACCATCACTCCTACTAACAACCGTGGAATTTCAGGACCTCCATCGGTGCAGAAATTCATTTTAGATACCCAACAACCCGAAATCACCAGCACTACGATCGTGAATCTAACTCAACCGGTTTCCTATTTGTCTAATCCAACAGCGCAAATCATGGTCGCAGTCGTTGATCACGGTCCTGCGGGACTCGATATGGAGAAGCAGAAGATAGTACTTCACGATAGCGGAGATAAGGCGATTAGTGCATTCCTGACGCACGATAGTGCACAGAATCTCTACTTCACTTTTAACCCACCTTTCTCCAAAGACGGCACCAATGATGGTAGATACAAACTGATAATCGACTTGACCGATAAAGCTGGGAATAAAGCGGTAGTCAATCACCTGGTAATCTACGATACTCAAGCCCCAACGTTAGCGACTATTACGCCTAAAGACGGGTCATTGATCAAAGAGACTGTTACTGAAGTTGCCGTTAATTTGGAAGATGACGGTGACAGTGGGATTGATTTTGACCAAACAACCTTGACCTTAACGGATACTGACGGCAACCAGATTCAGGGCCAAATGAGCCACGATGGTAAATCCAAATTGGTATTCCAAATCAATGATCTGACAAGTAGCGGTTCGTACTTAATTCACTTAGAAACCGCTGACCGGGCCGGGAATCAGGCCTCTTTTGAAAGTGGGTTCATCAGTCTATCCAACCTTTTAGTAGCAGCCTCAACCACGCCTCTAACCCGACCGGCGGAAAAAGCCTTTAGCCGGCAAGAACTAGACGTTGTTTCGATTAAACTTCCGGCAGACGTTGGTGCTCATCTATCTACTCTACATCTAGAGAGCGAGGGGGGCCAGGTCGTTATGGGCTACCAAGATGGAGACGGGGCGTCGAATTTACAGTATCGCCTCAAAGAACCTCTCAAGGATGATGGATCTGATGATGGAGTTTATACCATTGTTTTTACGCCGATTAGTGCCAACGGCCAAAAAGGGCAGCCACAGTTGATGTCATTTACCCATGATACCGTAACGCCGGAAATCGATGAAACACAGGTCCTTTTAAATGTAGCCCAATTGGGTTCCAATAACTCCCTAATCGCGATTCAATTCCCTGTCACGGACCCTTCACCGGGCTCTGACATTGATTGGTCTGAACGCCCTCTACCAATTGCAATCGAGCTAAAAACAACTGATAACAAATCCGTGTCAGGTCGAACAACCGCCGATTCGGCTACAGGCGTTGTCACTTTCCACCTCAACGCCCCTTTAGCCAGTGACGGTAGCCAGGACGGTAAATACCAACTCAAAATCACCGTTGAAGATCTAGCAGGAAACAAGTTGGCCTGGGACTACGAGTTTGACTACGATACTCGTCCTCCTGTGATCCAAACTGCAGATCTACAAATCAATGGTCAGCTACTGATCGTAGATGCGAATCATGAAGATTACCCTTCAGTTGCAGGCCGCGGCGGTTCGGTCGTGATTTCGGCCAAGATGGCCGACGCAGATGGATTAGGTGTCGATCTGGCAAGATCTACTATTTCGGTGCTTTCACCACAAGAAAACCCGGTCGCTGGCAGTCTGATTCAGAATGGCATCGATCAACTCACTTTCAGTTCATCGGAGTTACTGTCTGCTCAAGGCTACTACAAAGTGCTAATCACCAGCGTTGGTCTGGATCCACAGAATCTAGGATTCCAACCTTCAACCACTATCGGCACTGAATTTCTTTATGAGACTGTTCCGCCAATAGCACATATCACTGATGACGGTGACGATGAAATGGAGGAGGGCGAAGCTCTGGTGATGAAGGGCACCGCTTCAGATCCGGCTAGTGAGCAGATCCCGGCCTCCGGTGTCAATCGAGTTGAGATTGTTGGTACCGGCCCAGACGGAAAAGAGATCGAACCGGCCTTGGCAACCGACGAAAGCGAAGGTGGTAGCGATGAATGGAACAGTTGGGAAATTGAGTATCTGCCACCTAAATCTGGTAAGTACGTTCTCAGCGTTCGTGTTTACGATAAAGCGGGGAATGCTGAGACCTACGGAAAACGGGAAGCGACCTTTACGGTCTCTCTCGGTTTCAAAGGCAGCACCTTCTGTTGGCCGAATCCCGTCTCTCTGGGCGGCAAGGCGCATATCTCTTTTGATCCCAATGTTGCTAGTAGTGAGACGGTCGATCTGAAGTTTAGCGTCTACGATCTGTCGGGCGATCTGATCTATCTTCGTAAGTATAAAAATGTATCTTCAGGTCGAAAAGATACGGCTATTGAATGGAATTTGCGTAACTCCTCGGGGGCTGAAGTGGCTAAAGGTATTTACCTGTTCCGTTTAGAGATTTTGAATAACGCCGATGAGACAGCTAATACCGTCGGAAAAATCCTGGTTGTGGAGTAATCATCAATGAGCCAAGATTCACCGTTTCGAGTCGCTATCGTTGGTTGTGGTAACATCTCACGGGCTTATGGAAACAGCCTCAACACCAGGCCGGAAAAGGTCCAGATCTTAGGAGCATACGACATCGACTCAGAACGAGCCAATGCCTATACAGAAGAATTTGGTGGTCAAGCCTATTCCAGTCTGGAAGCCGTTTTGGGTGATGGCCGGGTCGAAGCGGTCGTCAACCTGACCATCCACTCGGCTCACGCTGAGGTTACGGAGGCCACCCTTAAGGCAGGGAAACATGTTCATGTCGAAAAACCGCTGGCTACTAATCGGCAAGATGGTCAAATGGTCGTCAACCTGGCCGAGGAGAAGGGATTAAGGTTGAGTGCCTCACCCTTCACTTTCCTGGGTGAAGGCCAGCAAACGGTTTTGAGGTCTATCCAATCTGGCCAAATTGGTCAGGTATTGACCGCTTATGCTGAAATGAACTGGGCTAGAATTGAGCGCTGGCACTCGAATCCGGTTCCCTTTTATCAACAAGGCGTTGGCCCCATGCTAGACGTTGGCGTCTATGCTTTAACATTTCTGACTTCGGTTTTAGGTCGAGTTAAGGATGTGCAAGGACATGCTGAAATCTGTCAACCGGAGCGGCGTTCAAATACAGGCGAGTCTTATCGGGTGACAACCCCTGACCAGGTAACCGGTTTTTTGCACTTCGATTCCGGAATTACTGCCCGCTTAACGGCCAGCTTTCTGGGCTTTAGCAAGCAGGTTGGCGCTGAGTTTCATGGTGAAACCGGATCAATCTTTATTTCCTCATCACACGATTTCAATGCCGCTGTCGAGTTACACACCTTCGACCACGGCTGGCAACCCATCCCTTACGTGGCTGAGCCTTTTGCTGGCGTCGAGTGGGGGCGGGCCGTTTTTCAAATGGCTGATGCTGTCAGGAAGGATGCACCACAACGGTGCACAGGGCGGCAAGCCAATCACGTTTTGGAGATTTGTCTCGGTATTCTGGATTCAGCTGAACAGGGTGGCGCAGTCGTTCCTATTGAATCTACTTTTCAACCGCCTATTTCCCTTTACTAAAAATTGGATTCAAAATCTGAATTAGGAAGAAAAATGAAAAAACGTTTTAGTGCCAGAATTATTAGTCTATTTTCTATGGCTGTACTCTTATTTCTCTTTGTCAGCACAACCGCAGCGGCTGATGATATCCATAAAAAGGCTGGCACTGTTGCGGCCGCTTTTCTTAAAATCGACGCTGGTAGCCGTCCCATGGGAATGGGTGGAGCCTTCACCGGACTAGCCGACGACGTAAACACGCTCTTTTGGAATCCCGCTGGACTGACTTCAATCCAGGATCAAGAGTTTTCGGCTATGCAAAATTTTTCCATCGGAAAAGTCTATACTCAAGCACTCAGTTATGGTCAACGCCTGAATGAAAAGGTAGTTTGGGGAATTAGCTTGCAAGGTGTGTTCACCCGTGTTGACTTCCGTCAAGGACCAACGGCTGACCCAGACCAGGAGGTTACTGTTGGTGGGTTCGCGCCAGGTTTCAGTTTGGCCTATCAACTGAGACAGCAGATCGCTGTTGGCCTAACTGCTAAAGCAGTTGTCGAGCAACTAAGCGTCGAGAATACACTGGGTTATGCCGGAGATTTAGGCGTTTTCCTGCAACCATTTGGCAAGGCCATCGGCTTGGGATTTTCAGCCCAGAACGTCGGACAAACCACTAGCAATGGTTCATTACCAATGATAATCCGTAGTGGTGTTTCACTCCATCCAGAAGAGTCAATTTCAATAGTAGCGGATCTCAGCTATCCGCTGATCGACGGGTTCCCCATCTTACACCTCGGTTTTGAGAACTGGTTCTCAGATTTGATTGCGGTCCGTTTAGGCTACAATGCCAGCCAAGGAGAAAATCCCAGAGATGGCCTTACCGCTGGCATCGGCTTGCGCCGTCGAGGGCGGATCTCACTAGAGGGCATTCACTTCCAATTCGATTATGCCATTGTGCCTGACCCGGGACTTGGCCATGCTCATCGCATCGCTTGTCTGATGCGGTTCTAGCACCAGCTTTACGAAAATCGAAACGCATCTATCTACCCGGCGTTGGATTAGATAGGACGGCGACCTACTGCGTACCCGTACAATCTTATATCCGCCGAGAAACTGAAGTGAAAAAACCAGAAATTAATATCTCTGATATTCTACCTACCATTGCTGCTTTTACCCTCTCTTGTGTCGTTAGCCTCTGTATTAGCTTAATTGCTTCTGTCGCCTATTTCGCTATTAAGAAACAATAATCATTGAGTAGAGAGTTAAAAGCGAATGGCTTATTTCACAGCTCTCAATAGGCGGCCAAATCCTCCCATTTTTTAGCCTTGATCGTCCCTGTGAAAGTGTGTCCTCAACTCTGACCTAGGGGATGAGGACGGGGGAGTGGACTGTGTATATCCGCAAGAGCGGGTACCATCCGCTGACTGAAAACAGGTCTAAAACTCAAGCCCAAGGATCAGGAAAATTCTCTCACTGGAGTTGGGCATAGACCGGTTATTGTCGGTTTCTTCATGACCAATACGCTCTTTTTATCTTTGTAAGCGTGGATAAGACTGGTAAAAGAGTGCTATAATCTAGTGGTTATTTTTCTGTTCCGATAACCTTCGGCAATTTTGAATCGTGTAATAAATAGGAGACTGGTATGGGGCAAGTTCTCAAAAACTCTAGACTTAAAGATCGCGTCGCCATTATCGCTGGTAGTAGTAGTGGCATGGGTAGAGCTACCGCCTTAACTTTCGCTCAGGAAGGAGCCAAGGTTGTCCTCGCCGCTCGACGGCTGCAAATCCTGAATGAATTGACTTCTGAGATCGCAACGTTGGTCGAAGACGATCAGGCTGTGCTTCCCTGTCAAACCGATATTCAGCACCCGGACCAGGTTGATCATCTGATTCAGCAGACAGTAGACCGGTTTGGCCGCATCGATATTCTAGTTTATGCGACTGGTACCAACATTCCAGATCGTCGTCTGGAAATTCTGTCTAACCAGACTTGGGAGATGATGGTTCAGACTAACTTAACCGGCGCGTTTTACTGTACCAAAGCGGTGTTGCCCACCATGCGTCAGCAGGCAGAAGGATTAATCATCTATATTTCCAGTGCGGCGGTCCCTTATCCTGATACCTCCGGCGTTGCCTACCAGGCTACCAAACACGGGATGGTCGGTTTAGCCCATGGCACCTTCAAGGAAGAGAAAGAAAACGGGATTCGGACTTCGATGATCTTTCCAGGGCTAACCGATACACCGCTGGTTCTAAAACGACCGGTACCAACACCGCCAGAGGTGGTTGCTCAAGCACTACAGCCAGAAGATGTCGCCGACACCTGTCTCTTCATAGCTACCCTACCCCCTCGTGCTTACGTTCCAGAACTGATTTTAATGCCAACTGGCCTGGCTTAACAAGATTTAATCCTCTGCCCCAGGAAGTTATCAGCCATGCAAATTGTACTCAACTCAAAGTTTTTTAACCACCTGTCGGTAGAACAGTTGGGTGAAACAGCGAAACAGTTCGGCTACGATGGGCTTGATATTTGCATTCGGCCCAATCACCCGATTCACGCTGGTAATGTGATGACGGAACTCCCCGCAGCCCACCGTCTCTGGCAACAACAAGGGCTTACCTGTCCCTTAGCTACGGCGGCGGTCGATTTCAACCAACCTGACCAAACTGCAGAACAATTCTACACAGCTTGCGCTGAAGCTGAAATCCCCCGCTTGAAAATCGGATTCTGGCAATTTAGACCCGGTGACGACTATTGGCAGGTAGCCGATCAAGCCCGAAGGTCATTAGACGGTTTCGCCACCCTCAGCCGTCAGTATCAGGTTCAGACCTGTTACCAGATACACAGTGGCGCCTGTCTGGGTTCCAATGTCTCAGGGCTGATGCAGTTGCTTGAAGGCTTCAGCCCAAAAGAGATCGGAGCCTACCCCGACCTGGGACATTTGGCGCTGGATGGCGAAGATTGGCAAATGGGGCTATCTATGATGGGTGATTATCTATCCGTGGTTGGAATCAAAGATGCGTTTTATATCCTATCGTCAGATAAACATCAACCAGATGACAAGAAACCACCCTATCGCCCCTGTTTTGTCAAACTTGGAGAAGGAATCGTGAATTGGGAACAAAGTCTAAAGGCACTAGATCAGGTCGGGTTTACCGGCCCGCTGACAGTTCACACCGAATATCAGTTCGACGAAGCCATCATCCGTCAGGTTGGTTATGCTGAGGTCTCGCCCCCTAATCTGGCCCGGTGGGCAACGGAAGATGCCCGGTATCTGCGTCAGATACTATCCCGCCTCTAAAATTAGTTTCATTGGTATCGTTGAGAGAAACTTTATTTCCTGATGTCTACTACTGAACTCTGTGGTACCCACTCTAATCGAGGAAAGTATTTGCGCACCATTCAAAGAGGTGAGGTTGAAACGTGGGGCCCTCTGATCTGATTGCTGTCTTGCGGAGCGATGGTTAAAGCCTTAAAAAAACAGATGGTCAGGTATCGATTATGATATGTCGCTCTGAAACTGTTTTAGTTTCTGGGCACCAATGGTAGCATCTATCAAGGCGTGGATGGGGTCTTGGCTAGCTTTCAACACAACACCCATTCGCCTCTGGCCGATAATGGAGGGTTTGCCAAACAGTCGGACTTCACAACCGGTAGCTAAAATGTCCGAGATGTCGTAGGTAAACGGCTCTTCACTGTCAGAGGCCAACACCAACGCTGCTGAGGCCGCGGGGGAAACAGTGCGGATGTCGGGAATGGGAAGTCCCAGAATAGCTTTGGCGTGAAGTGCGAACTCAGATTGGTCCTGGCTAACTAGCGTAACTAAGCCGGTATCGTGTGGACGGGGGGAAATTTCGCTGAAGTAGACCTGGTCACCTTCCACAAAGAGTTCCACGCCAAAGATACCGTAACAGATGCCATCATCGGTATCGTCAGTCAGGTCCCGGACAATGGTTTCAGCCACTTGCCGGCATTGGGCCAAAACTGAGGCTTGACACTCGGCCGGTTGCCAACTGTAGCGGTAGTCTCCATCGATTTGCAGGTGTCGAATTGGATCGCAGAAAGAGATACCGTCACGATGACGAACGGTCAATAGCGTTAGTTCGTAATCGAAATTGACGAATCCTTCCACGATGATTTTGCAGTCGGCCACACGACCACCGGCTTGCGAGTAGTTCCAGGCGTGGTCGATATCCTGAGCGGTGTGAATCACTGATTGGCCTTTACCGGAAGAACTCATAATTGGTTTCACTACACAGGGGTAACCAACAGCCTCCACTGCGGTGGCTAACTCCTCCCGGCTATCGGCGAACCGATAGGCTGATGTTTTCAAACCGAGTTGGGTTGACCGCTCGCGGATACCTTCCCGGTTCATGGTCAGGCTAACGGCTTTGTAGCTGGGAACCAGATTCCTTTTGTAATCTTCCAGTGCGTTAGTGTCAATGGCCTCAATCTCCGGTACGATGATATCCGGCTTTTCCAAATCCAGATAGTGTCGGATTTTTTCACCGTCTAGCATGTCAAAAACATAGCTTCGGTGTGCCACCTGCATAGCAGGGGAGTTTTCGTAACAGTCGCAAACAATGGTCTCGACCCCCAACCGTTGCAGTTCGATAACCACCTCCTTACCTAATTCGCCGCCACCGAGCATCAACACTTTAGTTGCCTGAGGGGTGAATGGGGTGCCTATTTTCATAGCTGTGGACTCCTGTTCTTGTTACTTTTCACTGTTAACCTAGATTTTGTGACTCGGTTCGTATTGTCGATCTCTATATCTAATTTTATCGCCAGTCAATCCACATTATGCCAGAATACTGGACTGTACTGCAAGATCAGTTCAAAACCTGCCATCGATCTTAACTTATCCACTGGCCTGGGCTTCTCCTCAATATCGGTTGGTAGTCGTGCTACTGGTTTCAAGCGGAATTAGAAATAGCAGTGAATTTGAAAGAAGGGTGGGCTTCAAGCCTTAGCTATAGATCGCAGAACGGACCGTGGTCTGGTTTTGAGGCCTTAAGCTTAGATTACGAAGGGAAAAGCTCGCACTTAGAGAACATGATCTATGGCGCTATGGCTCGCTAGTGAAGCGGCTACAACTCACACTCAAACGAATACAACGGCTTTCAAACAGTCTGTAAGAAAGAAGGTAATGACGGGGACCAGGTCCCCTCATCAATTACTCCGCGGTGACGATCCCCCTCGATTGTGTGGAACTCTTCGGGTCAAAAATTGGAATTTTGTGTAATTCGGGTTTGCACACCAGTACCAGATGTCAGCGCTGAGTCCGGACTTTTCTCTCACTTCATCAGCAAGACCTTCCACGTATCGGTAAATTCACCGGCTTGAATGGTATAGAAATAAACTCCAGATGCATCTGCTCACCCAACTTATTCTTACCATCCCAGTAAGCGGCCCTATTCTGACTTTTATAATCACCCGTTGGCTGCAAGCCAACATTCAAGCGACGAACCAACTTCCCGGCCGGATCATAGATGGAATCTTCTCTTGCTCAGCAGCCACCGCCGGAATATTGGAATGTGACTTTTCCATCATATGAACCCTCTTGACATGACCGAAATAACTAACTACAACATCGGTTTCCACTACGATTTTGCCAACATCATCAGACCTGGTCGCATCTCCAACCATTACCTCAATCTTAGGATTCTCATGGTGTTTGGATTTTGAATCATTTCTCATCCAAACGGGAAATGTTTTGTAATACACTCCGGGTTTTTGAGCTTGACAAAAGGGGCGGTTACTGATATTGTAGTTGATGTTAAATATAGATATGTAAGGGTACCAGCGGATGCAAGGAGCCAGCTGCGTTGAACCTATAGACTGGGTCGAGGTCTGGCTCTCCAATCGGGGAGATCCGGCACACTTACATCTTAGCAAAGATGGATGTAGGATACACATACGCTATCTTGTTCAAGAAGTATGTCCTACTTCAAGATTGGTTATCCAAGGGGGGCAGATGGCTGAAGATACAACCAGATCAACGGATCAACCTGAAGATCGACAAAAAGATCTACATCAGGTCAACAAAACAGGATTATCTCGCCGAAACTTTCTGAAAGGGTTAGGCACGGGAGCGGTGGCGGCCACTGTTGCACCCGCGACGCTGGCAGAGGCCGATTCGCACAGTGCAACAACCGGTGCGGAAATTACTCGAGCCACCGTCAAGTTAAGTATTAATCAGCAGGTTTACCAGATCGAGGTCGAACCACGCACTACCCTGTTGACGGTGCTCCGGGACGGTATCGACACCGGAGGCCAACGCATCGATCTTACCGGTGCGAAAGAGGTCTGTGACCGGGGGGCTTGCGGTGGGTGTACTATCCTGGTCGATGGTAGATCCGTCTACTCCTGTATGATGTTAGCCATCGACGCTGAAGGCAAGGAGATCACTACGGTTGAAGGTTTAGCCGACGATAATGAGCTACATCCGGTACAGGAGGCGTTTATCGAACACGATGCGCTGATGTGCGGCTTCTGCACACCTGGTTTCGTGGTGGCTTCTAAAGCGATTTTAGATCAAAATCCGAACCCGACACGAGAAGAGATCCAAGCAGAATTGTCGGGTAACATCTGCCGTTGTGGTACCTACCCGTTCATTTTTGAAGCCGTCGCTTCGGCAGCCAAAAAGATGAAATAGCATTTGGTATATAGTATATAAAGGAGAAATAGTATGGCTGAATGGGGAGAAGCAAGAAAATCGAGCCTGTTAGGTAAGTATACGCAACGGCTATCGGGCCCTCAAAAAGTCACAGGTCAGGCTAAATACACCTTTGATATTAACCGCCCCGGAATGCTATATGGCCGAATCTTACGCTCACACATCCCACGTGGTACGCTGACGGCCTTGGACCTCTCACCGGCGCAACAGATGCCGGGGGTCAAGGCGGCGATACCGCTGATCGAGGTCGGAAAAGAGATTCGCTACGAAGGGCAGGAGATTGCTGCCGTAGCAGCAGATACCAAGGATATTGCGGCAGACGCCATCCGTGCTATCCGATTCGACTACGATCCTCTGGATCATGTGGTTGATTTAGGGGAGTCGATGAGCGAAAGTTCACCGCAAATACGGGATTGGGAAAATAACCAAAGCGATCGGCAAATCGATGAAAAGGGGGATCTGCAAGCTGGCTGGACCACGGCGGATGCCGTGGTGGAAGCCACTTATAGCACCGAGGTGCAGGTGCATACCTGCTTGGAATCGCACGGTCATGTGGCTGAATGGGACGGTGATCAACTGACTGTTTGGGCCTCCACTCAAGCAGTTTTTGGCACCCGTCGAGATTTCGCCCGGCACTTTGAACTGCCTGAAGACAAGGTGCGCGTGATTACCGAACATATGGGTGGTGGATTTGGCTCTAAGTTTGGTCCTGGTGTTGAAGGCCAGGCTGCCGCCAAGTTAGCCAAGGAGACAGGTCAGCCTGTCAAGTTAATGCTGACGCGAAAAGGCGAGCAGAACACCGCAGGTAACCGCCCCTCGATGGTACAGCACGTCAAAGCCGGTGCAACCAAAGAAGGAAAACTGGTTGCCTACGAGGTCAGCGGTTACGGTACCTCCGGACTAGGTGGTGGTGCCGGTTTCACCGGTCCTTACGTCTATCAAGTGCCCAACTACCGAACCGAAAAGTTCAACGTAGCCATCAATGCAGGATCCGGTCGCGCCTTCCGTGCACCTCGCCATCCACAAGGGGCATTTGCTATGGATTCGTTGATGGACGAACTAGCTGAGAAAATTGGGATGGACTCGCTGGAGTTTCGTAAATTGAACGATCCGAACGAAATTCGCCACGCTGAATACGACCGCGGTGCTGAGGAGATCGGTTGGAATCGGCGGCAAAAAGTCGCTGGATCAGCACCTGGAATCCAGAAGCGGGGAATCGGTGTCGGTAGCGGTCAATGGGGCGGCGGCGGTGGTAAAGGCACCAAAGCGCGTGTCAATATCAACAGTGATGGCACAGTAGAGGCCGTCACCGGTACACAAGACTTAGGTACTGGGATCCGAACCGCCATCGCCATCATCGTGGCCGACGAACTGGGACTGCAACCCACCGATATTACAGTAAAAATCGGTGACACATTACCGGGTTTACCTTCGGGGGGAAGTGGGGGAAGCCAAACTACTCCTTCGGTAGCTCCGGTTGTAAAAACAGCGGCCATGGCAGCTAAAGAAAGCTTGATTAATCACTTGGCCGAAAAGGTCAACGTTGTCGCCGATGAAGTGGTTATTAAAGAGGGGTCAGTAACGATCGGCAATAACCAACTGTCGTGGAAAGAGGCTGCTTCGACCCTAGGTATGGAAACCATTTCTGAAGAAGGGTCCTGGGACGAAAACTTGCGAGAAGGCGGAGCCGCCGGAGCCCAGTTCGCTGAAGTGGAAGTTGACACCGAAACTGGTCAGGTCAAGCTAATCAAAATTGTGGCGGTTCAAGATTGCGGCCTAATCATCAACCGATTGGCAACCGAGAGTCAAATTAACGGTGGAGTGATTGGAGGTATCGGTTACGCGCTACTGGAAGACCGGATCATGGATGGCCAAACAGGTCGCTCGCTCAACTCCAACCTGATCGACTACAAGGTGGCAGGGGCTCAAGAGATCCCCGAAATCAGAGCCATTGCCCACGATACTGACCGCAAAGTAACAGGTATTGGTGAACCCGTAACCATTCCAACGGCAGGAGCCATCGCTAATGCTGTCTATAACGCAATTGGTGTGCGAGTTAGATCTCTACCCATCACACCAGACAAAGTTTTAACCGCACTCGAGGAGGCGTAATCGTGGAGAAGTTTAGTTATATCAATCCAGCCCGTCTGGAACAGGTACCTGGGTTGCTAAAAGATGACTGGCAGTCCAAAGTCATTGCCGGCGGTACAGATCTGCTCGGTGAAATGAAGGATTATATCGAATCTCCTAAACGGTTAATCAACCTAAAATCAATTCCGGGTCTCGATCAAATCTCGGCAGACGATGGGGGGTTGACAATCGGCGCGATGGCCACCCTGACTGACATTACTGAACATTCTGAAATCCAGAAAAATTACACCGCTCTAGCTGAAGCGGCAGGCGTAGTCGCCTCACCCCAGATCCGTAATGTTGGCACGTTGGGTGGGAACCTCTGCCAACGCCCCCGGTGCTGGTACTATCGAGATCCGGACACCGATTGCCTAAAAAAAGGCGGTAACATGTGCTATGCCCTATCAGGTTTAAACAAGTATAATGCCATTTTCGGTGGAGGTCCGAACTACATCGTCCACCCCTCTGATACGGCTCCTGCTTTGGTAGCATTAGGAGCAGAAGTTACCATCCTGGGGGCAGGTGGCCAGCGAACGATTCCGCTGGAAAACTTTTTTATCCTGCCTACAGTAGCCAATCCTTACCGGGAAAATATCTTAGAACCCAACGAGATCATCACTCAGATCCACCTCCCTAAGCCAATTGCGAATACCACTAGCTTCTATATCAAGCTCCGTGAACGTAGTTCCTTCGATTTTGCGTTGGTCAGTATTGCGGGTGTCTTCCAGACGCAAGGCAAAAAATGCCAGGATCTGTCTCTGATTTTGGGCGGGGTCGCACCAGCACCATGGCGGTCTAACGAAGCCGAGCAAGTTTTACGCGGACAGGTCATCAGTGATGATTTGGGTGAACGCGCTGGCAAAGCGGCAGTTAAGAACGCCGATCCGATGAGCGATAACGCCTATAAGGTAACGCTAACTCAAAACCTGGTCAAACGCGCCGCTGTAATGGCGGTCAGTTAAGGGTTTCTAACCAAAGGAGATGAAGATGCCCAATGAAATGACACCAGAGAAACAACCGTTTGCTTTTCAACGGCCGGTCTGCCAGCACCTTCGTACCAAGGCCGTCTATATCCCGGGTGGTAGTTGGAAAAATCTAACCGAAACCAATCCCGAAACCCATTACTGGTGTAACGCTACTATGAGCAACGTGGTTGGGCCTGACGATCAGTTTATAGATCCCAAAGGTTGTCAAGGCCATCGTTCCTGTTTCCAAAACACCGGTCTTGCCCTGGCAATCAAGACAAATAGTAAAGGGAACAATCCGGTCTAATTAACGGCCGTAATGGAACAGATAGTTTATCAGCATCGTCAGTCGCCAATATGGCCACGGGTGATGCTGCTTGTCCTTTTGTTGCTGGCACTGATATTTCTGATTGTCGGGTCCATGCTGGCATTGGTATTTATTCCAGGTATTTTGATGTGTGTCGTTTATTATTCCAGCTTGATGGTTGAAGTCGATGCGCAAGATGTCCGGTTGTTCTTCGGTAGGGGGATAATTCGACGAACGATTCCTCGCCAAAAAATCGCCCAAGCAGAACAAGTGCGTAACAGTTGGTGGTACGGTTGGGGCATCCGCTTGACGCCACACGGTTGGATGTGGAACATTAGCGGCCTTGATGCGGTAGAGTTGACTTATACCAACGGCAAAAAATTTCGCATCGGCACAGATCAGCCTCAAGCCCTATTGGGTGTACTCCGCCATCCTCAAGATCTATTGGTGCCGGATAGTTAACACTTAAGCTGTAGGATAAACGGGTTTCCCCTCCTACTCCGATTTCACTAAAGTCAGCGCGAAAACATACCCTTCGCCGTCCATCCCCCTTTACCCAAGTCCAAATACCGATAATGAAGGATCTACGTGAGATTTTTAACCTTCCCCATTTACCATTTCCGTCTATTGTGACACGATCCGTTTCCTTTATTCTGGGCTTTTTTACCACTGATATCAGGCCGATTTTTTTAACCTATCCAATAAAACTTGGAGAGGTCAAATGTTACGATAGACATCGCCCGCTAATGGTACGAGGATCGCTTGATCATCAACGCGTCGATCAGTTTCCGACGGTCGTCCAGAGGCAACCGAGACCTGATGTACGTCCTCGGCCTCTCTTCCGGAACATGGTCCATTCACGCTCTCGACTGGCGTTGTTTCTAGCTAGGCCCATTACTACTTTCTCATACCACTTAACCGCGTTGATTTTGTGGCTGATACTAGGCCAGTCTGTTTTTAGTTCAGTATAGGCTCAAGATGATGCATACATGCTACTTGTAGGACGGTGGAGTATAAGGAGTTGATAAATGGTAATGACTCAAATCCTTTGGAGGTGTCTATCGATCCATCTAACAGTATTCGTAAAAACCGATGTCATCCAGGCATTGACGGATGCTAGTCAACACTAACCGCCCAACAAACGTTTTTGGGTCATCGACACTGTTATCAAAATGCAGCAATAGTATTTATTTTGCAAAGGAAAACGATCATGTCTTCTGAGTCCAAAAGGCCAAACATCCCTTCTATGAAAACCGTTCCAGAGACACCGACACACCAGCAACGACTACAAGCAGCACAGGAGGTGTGGCCTCACCTCAAACCTCCATGGCATCCACATCTGCCAGGGCAGGAAGCCGCGGTGTCAGAAGCAGAAGCGACGATTGACGGCAAAATGAGTCCAGAAGAAAACTACGGGTTTGAAGTACAGGGGTTTCTAGTTGTACGGAATGTCCTAAACAAGTCGGAATTGGCGGAATGCAATCGTTTGGTCGGTCAAGGAGAAGTTCCCTTGGGGTTGTGCGCAAATCCGGTGTTGCTGCGCTATATTGAGCAACTCTGTGGTCTAGCTTACCGATTAGATAAACCGGTGACCATGATCGAACAGATAGAGGCACACGAATCTCGGCCTATGATAGGTGGAGACGAACCCCGCAACCCCAGTCGCGGCTACTTCCATCAAGGAGACAGTCGGTTCTGCCAGGGGGTACGAGCAGTGTGGGCCTTGGCAGATACTCCTTCCGGAGCTGGAGGTCTGACCCTGTTACCGGGCAGTCATACCGTTAATGTACCCGTGCCCGATTGTGTGCGCAATGGAGAAGATACCTATCTGGAATCCCTCGGCATGTGTCTTCAACCAGTATTGCGGGCAGGCGATCTGCTGCTTCATGCCAGTTCGCTGGCCCACGGGATCCGGCCCTGGCTCTATCAAGGCAACCCTCAACGATTGGCAAGTTGCGAGTTCGTCAGTGTTTATACCCGACCATCGAACTTCTCTTCCGATAATGTCACCGAAGGAGGACGAGTAGCAGAATTGCCGTGGATGGAAGAACTGGGGCCTGAGGAGCGCGTAGTGCTTGGATTAGCCGACACTGTTAACACCTTGGCTCCGCCATTGTTGTCTGACGGGAAGGAGGCCTGGATCGAAACTGAGCTTCAAAACGGAGGGGTTCCTTACCACCCGGGCTTTTATGAAAAACAACTACCTGACCCGGCCATAGTTGATCCCCTGGAGTTCTTTTACTGGGAACTGACCGGTTTCTTAGTCGTCAGAAAGGTTATGGATCCAGACTGGCTGGCGGAAGCTAACGCAGCGATTGATGCTAACCTGCACCGAATTGACTATGAAGGAGCCAGCAAAAATCAGGTGCTGGGAGGATATCGAATGCGGGGAACCGGACGGCCAGGATTGTCACTGGTTGAACTCGCGGCAGAGCATCGTCGACCATTTCAGCGAATGATGGCCCATCCAGCACTGGTTCACAGGCTCAATTGGATGCTTGGTGGGCACTTCCGGACCGAAGGGATAGGTAGCGTAATCGCCACCCGACGTGGAGGCGGAGGACAAATCCTACATGGGAATGGAGCACCAATTTATCCCAATATTAATTGGTGGCCCTATCTTTACCGGAACGGCAGGTGTTATACCGGACAGGTTAACGTCACCTGGCAACTCCACGATATAACTGAACAAGAGGGTGGATTCGTGGTTGTCCCAGGGTCTCACCACGCTAGGTTTCCTTTACCTTCAAACGATCCGGGTGATCCAGCAGGACACAAAGGAGTACTACATCCACTGATGCAGGCGGGAGATTTGCTATTTTTTATGGGTGGAGCTACGACGCATGGTGCTTGGGCCTGGCACAGTGATGTCGATCGACGCTGTGTTCTGAACGCTTACTGGAGCAAGGATATGGCCCGACTGGGTTGGGTTAATGGACCAAACATGAGTACCAACCCTGAACCACCTAAAAAGGGTATTCAATCATAAAGAGCCAGCCAGTCCCGACCTAATAACCAGCGAGACACGCCACTTCATCCTATTAAACGGAAAGTTTCCCTTTTTACTGCAGTATTTATTCAGTTATCTACTGATGTTGGTGGGACTAACCAAAGCTTATGAGGAAGTTGCGAAGAAGAAACATAGAATGCGTCTGGATGCCCTGGAGGCGTTCGCTTTGTATTATCTGGGTTGTATGTAGGGGCTCTGATTTCCTACCTTTGCAAACGCCAAAATTCCTGCTATATTCCGTCAACCTCCAATTGTGCGAAATCCCTGTCAGGTTGACAAAAACGGAGAAATGCTGTCACTATCTAGTTCGCAGGGATTAGAGTAGTAATAATAGAAAAATGACTGCCAAATCGACCAGACCCAACATCGTCTATTTCTTTGTCGATGATATGGGCTATGGTGATGCCTCCTGCCTAAATCCTGATGGCAAGATCCAAACCCCAAATATTGATCGTCTCGCCCGAGAAGGGATGGTGTTCACTGATGGCCACTCCAGTTCGGCTGTATGCTCACCTTCGCGTTATAGTGTGCTGACCGGTCGCTACAACTGGCGATCAACCCTTCAGAAAGGCATCGTTGGCCTTTACGGGCCTCCTCTGATCCCCACAGATCGTCTTACCGTACCGGCATTCCTGGGTCAGCATGGATATCACACCGCCTGCATCGGTAAGTGGCATCTCGGCCAGGGTTGGGATTTCGAGCTGAACGAGAAGGATTTTCATCCTCGAAGTAACTACGGCCCGATCCCTACAGAGCCTGACGCCGATCAGCAGGCTAGCCCTGACCAACAGCAGCGCTGGCGAGAGGCCTTTTCCAAGTCGATTACCGGCGGCCCGACCCAACGTGGTTTCGATTACTATTTCGGCGTGGATGTCCCCAATTGGCCGCCTTACTGTTTTATTGAGAACAATCGTACTGTAGGAATTCCGTCTGAATTCCTACCCTCCCGTCTGGTTGGCAATAACTTGGCCAGTTTCTCAGGTCCTGCCATGCCCTACTGGCACTTCGAGCAACTGCTGCCGACCTGGGCCAAGAAGGCAGACCACTACATCTGCCAACGGGCGGCCGCAGACGAACCATTCTTCCTCTACCTTCCCATGACTTCTCCCCACACGCCACTGTCGGTCAACAAGCCCTGGATTGGAAAGAGTGGATTGAATAATCTGTATGCCGACCTGATGCTGGAGACCGACGACGTATTCGGGCGAATCCTGGCCTCACTGGATAAGCATGGTGTGGCCGACGACACCTTAGTCATCTTTGCCAGCGACAACGGGTGTGCCCACTACATCGGAGTATCAGAAGACGGTCGGGGGAGTTACGAAAAGGCGATGGAACCGCAGGGCCATCATCCGAGCGGCCCCTATCGAGGTTACAAGTCTGACGTTTGGGATGGAGGCCATCGCATTCCGTGCCTCGCTCGCTGGCCAAGTGTGATCGAGCCTGGAACTGAGTGCGGCCAACTGGTATGTCTCTCTGACCTGATGGCTACCTGTGCCGAGATTGTGAGTGACACACTTCCTGATAACGCCGGCGAGGACAGCGTCAGTATGCTGCCCCTGTTGTGCCAAGATGGTCCATCAGGCAGAAAGAACCTGGTGCATCACTCCATTTCCGGCAAGTTTGCAATCCGAGACGGTCGATGGAAGTTAGTATTGTGCCCGGGCTCCGGGGGCTGGACCTACAACGATGCCGAGGCGGCCAAAGCGGATATGCCCCTGGTTCAACTTTATGATATGAAGGATGATCCCGGTGAAAGGCGTAATCTGCAGGCGGAGAATCCAGACAAAGTCAGGGATTTATTGGCTTTGCTAAGAAGGCAGGTTGCTGATGGCCGAAGCACGCCCGGTCTGCCACAGGAAAACGATGTGTCGGTGGACATATGGAAACTTGACACCATGCCCGGAGTTGCCCCCCGCATTATGGACGATTACTAACCTTTCATGGCAAATAATCCGGAACAGATAACCGACAGCATGTAGAAGACGGGAAACCTTTAACTACATGCTGTTTGTTATGCTGCTAAATTAAATCAAAGACAAAATACTAGTAAAATTCTCCCCGCTATTAATTAACGTCAATTATGGATAAGGAGAGTACAACTTGCTGAAATGACGACCTTTTTATGGTTTGGTTGCAAAGTTATCGAAATTTAGCCGCACAAACCAAACAAGGACGTTGTTATGGAAGATACTCTACTTACATTTATATTGTCTGGTCGATGAATTTGGCCCGCAGTTTTGGCCCCAATGGGATAAAACTTTACTCTCAAATGGCTGGCGGAACGGCCGCGCCAAACCATCTTGCCCACCGCTGAAATTATGACCATTGTGATTCACTTTCACCAAAGTCATAACCGAAATTTTAAACTTTTCTTTCTTCAACAGCTTCCAAAATAAATATTGACGCGGATTGGTTCCAAATTTAGTTTCTTATCCACTATTCATTATACGGGTCAAATCTATTTGGCTTCCGTTGAATTTTTTCCTGCCCACCCTCACAGGAGAAGCCACAGGAATTTATTTGGTTGATTCAACCATTCTAAAAGCGTGTCACATCAAACCAGAGCGACCGAATCGGGTCTTTAGAGGAGTTATCACAAAAGCCAGATCAACAATCGGCCGGTTTTTTGGCTTTAAATTGCACTTAGTGATCAATGATGTGGGAGAGATTATGGCATTTAAAATCACGGCAGGTTATGTCAAAGAACACGCACGTTTTCTTATATGCTCTTACACGTGCTACCACAGAATTTACAGGTCCTCGTCAAAGGTAATTGTAGGTTTCCATCCCAAACGTTCTTCAGTTCGTGCTACGTCCGTCGCTTTATAACCGCCCGGCGTAGCCATTACATAGAAGCATTCATAGCCGATACTATCTGCTTCCAAAGCGCAAACCAGAGCCGAAGCAACATCACGTCGGTCGATAGCTCCCCAGTGAAATCCGGTAACAGGCTGACCGTCCGTCGTGACCATCCGCTCCGAATCGATGATGCCCCAAGGCCTGATAACAGCGATCGATATTCCGTGTTGCTGATGGAAATTACGAGCTAATTCCTCTTGCACTATTTTCGACAGGGCGTAAGGACCAGAGGCCTTAAGCGGGTATAAATCATGGGTTAGGAACGTTTCGGGGGGCCGGGGATAACCTTCATGCACCGCACCGCTCGACGTGTGTACAAAACGCTGAATGTCGTGGACACGAGCGGCTTCGAGCAGATTATAGGCCCCAGTAACATTGGTCGTGAATCCAAGACCACTTCCTCCATAGGTGGGGTTGGGGGCCATAATCGTATTGACTACTGCATCGTGACCTTCCATGATAGCTTCAACGGTGGCATAATCGAGCACGTCACCTTCTATGGCGTCAAGACATCCTTCCACGGTTTGGATATCAAAAGCCGTTACATCATGTCGTTCGTTGAGTAGATCCAATGCGATACGGCCTACAAACCCAGCGGCACCTGTCAATAAAACACGCATAAATCAATACCTCTCTTTCCTATTTTATCTAGGCGGGCTAAATAGGCTCACCATTTAAAACTCACTAGCAGGCTTCTGTTTGGTCAGCGGCTAATCCACTGTTTTTAGGTCTAGGTGAAGGTTGAATTCAGAAATAGCTGGACATGCGGGGCTATCCACACACCTGAAACGGATTCTTTTGGTAGTACATTTCCGTCCCCGAACCAGACGGCGGTTGCCAATTGCAGTTCCGCTGTGGTACGCCTGCCAAATGCCATCTCTGTCGATTTCAAGAGTGAAGTTCTCCACACGCTGACCGAGTGGAAGATACTCTCTAAGGCTGATTACATTGAAGGTGACGATCTCTGGAAATTCAAAAATAACCTCGGCCATCGGTAGATTGTCATAGGTTGACCAATACGTATCAGGATGGTTGTCGACGAGATTTTGAGCAGAAAATCGACGAGAGTCGCCACGAGTATTATTCGCTGTGATGTATGCGCCTGAGGCCAGATTTTGGCTAAAGATTTCGTCCCGACGTTGGCGAAATTCTATTAAACTCTGTACGTCGTTTGGGTGAAACTGCCCTCGTTGGTTAGGTGGTAAGTTCAGCAATAGGGACGCACCTCGACCTACAGACTTAAAGTAGAGGTCAAGTAGTAATTCCGGACTTTTCACCTTATCATCTTCTGATGCGTGGTAGAACCAGCCCGGCCGGATAGAAACATCACACTCAGCTGGCAGCCAACTGTCGCCTTGACGGTATCCTTGATTTAGCATCTCCTGATCGGATGCCCAGGCTTTAACCATGTCGGTTTCAAATTCTTTTACCCAGTCATCCCCTCCGAAGCCGGGGTAAAGGCCTGCCGTCGAAAGCGTCGACCAGCACGGATCGCCTGCTATCCCTTTCTCATTGCCGACCCAGCGTACATCAGGGCCAACATCGCTGAACATGGTTGCGTCTGGTTGGTTGCGACGCACAATTTGCCAGGTGTTTTGCCAGTCGTAATAGGTGCGACGATCTATACGACGGTGTTCACGTGCACCGCCATAGTATCCGTCCCCACCATTGGCCCCATCGAACCAGACCTCAAACAGCTCACCATACTCAGTTGTTAATTCTTGCAACTGGTTTCGGTAGTATTCTAGATAAGCCGGGCGGCCATAGTCTGCATGGTTCCGATCCCACGGTGATAGATAGACGCCGAATAGGATTTGATGTCTTCGGCAAGCCTCAGCCATCTCACCGACGACGTCGACTTTCCCATCTCGCCAAGGGCTAGATTTGACCGAATGATCTGTATATCGAGATGGCCAGAGGCAGAAACCGTCGTGGTGCTTGCAAGTCAGGATCAACCCCGACATTCCCACTTCGGCCGCAATAGCTGCGATCTGATCTGCGTCGAAAGCAGTTGGTGCGAAAAGCTCTGGAGATTCGTCTCCGTATCCCCACTCTTTGTCAGTGAACGTATTTAATCCAAAGTGGAGGAATCCGTAGAACTCATGCTGATGCCAGCGTAGTTGACGCAGCGATGGAACGGGACTAAAAGGTTCCGGTGCTTGAGCGGTTGATGGTGTCAATTGGTTTCTCCTTTGGCGTGGTCATCTCTTGATAGTCATTTTTTGGCTTTGAACTCGTGGTTCATTTGCCATCCTCAACCCACAGGATTCGGTTGTTATAAGACACGCACGAGAATGTGGAGAGAACATTGGAGGCAATCCGCCGTAGACTCTTGCGCCCCTGTGAAGGAAACGCCCTCCGCAGCGTGCGTCAACTGCTGTCTCTCCACATTCCAGACCAGGCACTGTATATGTCATCTGTTCTCCCTCAAGGGCGTAATTCTGACACGGCGAATCTTAGGGCGAGCCTGCTGTGTGGGTTGAACTAAGCACAAACCTAAGTCGAAAGCGGGTAACAGCGTGCAAGGAGAAACAAAAGATGTTCCGTCCGTTAGAGAGTTCGTACCATCCCAAGCTAGCGTCCGATGCACCACCATCGCCACCGTCCGTCTCGAACATCACCAACGCCCGTTCGCCGCCAAAGGTGTATTGTTCCACATCTGCAACAGTCGAATCTCGGTTGGCGTAATAAGTGGCGGCTACGAAAGTGTTGTCGCCTCGGTGCTTGAGATCGCCATACCCGGTATCTGTTCCGGGTTGCATCGGACCGTGGAGCAACTGCGGCCCATGCCAGGAACTCCCATTGTCATCCGACCAGTAGACGACCGGCTTGCGAGTGTAACCGACCCCATTACTGTGCAGACCAAATCCCCATAATCTGCCTTCACCGCCAGCGTAATCGAGCAGATTCTTATGCTGGAAGTACGGGTTACTTTCCTTGTAAAGCGAGCGCGTTGCCAGACACCATTAGGGATACCACCGTGAATTTGCTCCGAGATGTCAATCGGTGGACTGAATGAAGCTCCCATGTCGATACTATGCGTTTGCGAGGTCCTTCGGTTTCCTGCAGCATCTCGCATCACCGCCACAATCGTTCGATTGCCCACGTACTCAATCGCCGGCTCAAAAACGAGTAGCTCCGGCCATTGTCGTTTGATCTAGCCAGTAAGGTGCCGGCCTTGCTGTTGTAGTGGAAATACTGAAACGCCATGTACACGTCAGGCCGGTTTTCTGGGTCCACGAAATAATCCTCAGTACCGATCACCCTGTCGTCGTCTGCTCCGGCGACTCCCATTACACGGATTCTATCAATATCCTCTTCCTATGTTTTTCCGTTATCGGTGGAGCGAAGTTGCTTGGTTCCAGACGAGTAATCGGTTCTCCAGAACTGCAGAATCACATCCCCATTGGGCATCCGGTAGAGCCCCGGCTCGCTGTGTGTATGTCCATCTTCATAAGGCATACCATCTATCGGCGTTCCATCGAACCATCGATTCAACTCACCCCAGGCTCGTCCCTCGTTGATAGAGGTCAAGAGGTGAATTGTATCCCGATTCCCCCAACTGATGTGAGACACACCGGAACGTATAGCCATAATCCAGCGATTCTCATCAACGATAGCAATCATACACCTGCCGTACCAGGTATGCTGAGTTCCATCGGCGTCTGTGTAGGGCTTCATTGCACCCTGAACGACGGTTCTAATTTGCTGATTGTCAAACAGATCGATCTCCGTTTCAATACAGAGTTCCGCCGAATCAACAGTGCTTGGCCAATGGTGCCAACTGCTTATCCAGTGCCCCTCAGTTGAGTTCGCCAAGACTAGTCCTCCACCTTGAACAGTGACCTGGTTTGTTGAGGCTTCTGCCCGCAGAAAGTCCGTGGACGATTTGACCGACCACGGGAGGCGGACATTGATACTGCTCTCACACATGGCATACCTCCCCGTTCATTGATCTGTCAGTAGTTGTCGCAGATAGTTGGCGGCAAGGCGCACCTGCTCGACTCGGTCTTCCTCTTGACCTTCGTATACGATGGAGATACATCCATTGTAGCTGACGTCCTTCAAAATGCTCACGATTCGCTCATAGTCCAGCCACTCCTCTCTGCCACTTTCAATCTTGTAGAATTTTGTGCGGACATACATGGCATACGGCGCGGTCTGCTCCATAAAATGGTAGAAGTCAATATCCGAGTCTATTTCACCTCTTGGAGATGAGCCCGGTGAGCCGACCCATTGACCGGTATCCATAATAAAGGTGAAGTTTTTTCGATCAGTTTCGTGCCGGATGCGTAGCATTTCATCACCTGTGGAAGGGTGATTCTGTAACCCCACAGCAATGCCTTTGGTAGCGGCGTAATCGGCTACTTCCTGATAACCGCGAATCATGGCTGGCCATGGGTCCTCGCCATCCGCACTCTTTTCTGGTACTGTAGCACAGAACACGCGGATAATCGGTGCTCCCAGAAAGGCTGCCAGATCAATCGCATCCTTGCACTGTTGTGTATGTTCCTGCCGCTGGGTCTCCGCCCCGACAAACAGACCGCTCACACCGATGTAGCCGATCGGTAGTCCGTACCTCAAGCACAGCAGCTTGATATTGCTCAAATACTGCGGATCCGTCGAGGTAAATGCCCGCTGATGAAAGTCAACGATATCCAGCTTTAAATCGTAAGCTGTTTGGATGAATGCCTCAACACTGGCATTCTGTAAACTCAGGTAGTTGGAACCAATTTTAATCATGAAACCTATCTCCTTTTTTCGGTTAATCTTAAGGTCGCTATCCCTTCAGAAAACTCTCGATTACCCTCTCGCTTCGGACTATATAACACCATCGAAAACAGTTTCGCTTGTATCTATTACAATCAGCTTTGACCAGTATCGTCAGTGCCCATGACATCGGCTAAAAATATGATGATGTTAGATGGTATCAACCTACTTCTTCTCACTCCACTTATATTACCATCAGACTAGCCACTTATTTGGAGACAATATACCAACAGTTTGGAGGCTAGGTCAAGTCTAGAGAACCTGTCAATTTCCTCTAACCTGGGATGGAGTAAAATATTAGGCTGAACTTGATTCACCCAGATAAGGATGTCCAAGGTCTGAAATTTTGAAATTCAAGCCGTATTTTCAGCCCGCAACAGTTGCTTTGACACTTCGGTTAGTTGTCCTTGCTGTTTAAGATTCCAATTGGCGAAGCCAATCGGTTACCGCTTGGCTTCCCTTCTGAATCTCGCTGATGGCTATCTCGTCGGGCTGCTCCTCTTCGTCGATTAGACCTTTGCGCCGATATCGATTCCGAATGTAACCGCCGCAGAGATGGGCGCCCACGACGCCCGGATTCTGTAGAAGATTCTCGATTGTCTCGGCAAACCATTTCCCATCCACCAGATAATACTCCCCATCCAGATACTTGCCACTGTTATCCTGAACTGTTTCCCGTCGGTGCGACCCATCCGCCCACAAAACCGGCTTTCCGCTAGCTTGGTACCATTGGCTCAAGTATTTGACCGGTTCGGCGAAAGCCTGAAAGCTAAGGACATCGACATACGGGGCGGCAGCCTTAACGACCTCAATCGGCAGTGCCTCTTGAACTTCGTAGCGGTCTCCCAGAATCAAGTGATGAGGGTCGTAGCGACGAATAGCGTCGTGGGTGACTTTGTAATATCGCTTGGCCAGATGGAGAAGTTCCCCTCGGCCAATTTCTGTTGCCAAGCGCTCAGGATCGAACATTGGGCCACGCCATTCAGTCTCTGGATGACGGATATGGACCCAAGTGGGGCAGTCGGAGTAAAAATGAAGCCAATCAGATTGGCTTCATTTTTCAATCGTGTGCACTGAGATCGGGCCACATAATCGCACCAATCCTCGAAATCCTGGCTGAATATATCGGGATTCTTATGCCACCCATTCCACTGATGTGATGGGTTTCGATAAAAGGTAGCAGGTGGCAGTAAGGCATCTGCAGAGCACAGTATTCCTCCAAGGTAAAACTGGGAGTATGCGCCCGTTGGTGAATGCTGATCTCCTGTACCCAGCCAACGGAATTAAACCCCCATTGCTTCAAGTTGGGGGCTACCGATTCAGCGATCCAGCGCAGGCTGTCGTTACCATACTTATGTTCCCAGCGGGACAGGTTCTCCAGATATCGAAGCGGAGAAGAATCAATATGGTTCAGTCCGAGCGAGAAAAACGGCTTGCGCTCAGGAGTGAGAAAAACCCAGCGTCGACCAACTCGCCCGAGGGTGAAAAAGCCCTGGGCAGAGATCTGTGTTGTTTCAACTGTTTCAAGCATAATATTTCATGACCTGATCATACATTTTCTTTTTCTGCTAAATTTTAAGAGTAGTGGACATTAGGACAACAGGTTATTCTGATCGTGAGATGGGAATCGAATTTAGAATAGGAAAAAAAGTAGGTAATGCCTTTAAAAAAGAGCGCCAACTGTTTAATTGTATTGGCACCCATTAACCTGATTACCCTATCACGAGTTATCTCTTGCGTGGGTATCAGTAGGCATTTTGCTGCTTGAATCAACTGTTACATAGATTTCATTTGCATCGAGTTTACTCTATATTACTACTTCCAAAGGTAGTGTTTGACATTTGGTTTTCTTTCTCCCAATGTGATACGAAATGATAGGTCCGATTTGTTTTCAATCGCCATCGAATCTGCTTCCGATAACAAAATACGATTTTCCTGCCATGGCATAATACGTACAGTTTTCAAGACATTATCTTTGATTGTCGCCGTCTTTTGCCATCTGTCGCCGATTCGATGACGATGGGTTTTAACTTCCACCCAATAAGATTTTCCATTCTTTAATATCGGTACGATGATTTCTGCAAACTGCCATTGATCTGGTAAATGTGATACGACATCTAGCCTAATCTTCCATCAAATCAAAATCGATGCCAGAAATTCGATCAATCAATGGTAATAAGATCGACTCGTCCCAGCCACAATACATACTTCCCCAAGGCTTATCATTCTGATCCCAAGCCTCAGGTGTCACCGGGGCCCCATGGTCTCGATTCATTCCATCAATGTGTCCTAGTGTAACGGCAACCGCAGCGGATTCAATTCTATGACGGAACATCCCTTCTATTGCCAGCCAGGTGTTAATCGTATTAACGCTAAAGGGTGGAATTTGTTCCGAATCGTGAGTCCTAATTCGAAGGGGTACTGTCCTCATAAATCCCTCTTCCGCATTCGTTACCCAACGATCCATCATATGACCAACATGCCCGCTATTTATATCCCGTGCCCAAAAATAGGCTAACTGCCATATATCTTTGGTTTGGCCCGAACCAAAGTATTGAGTTGTATCCGATTCCCAGGAATTGTCAATTCTATCAGTGTGATCCTTTAACCAACGACTCCAAAGCTGAATATCCTCCCTTTCTCCCGGCTCCGCCGCCATACCCCTCAAAGTTCGAGCCACTTTTCAGCTCCTAAGTCGTATTCACCGTCCAACTGCTGGCCATAGAGGCCTCGATAAACGGCATAAATCTGGGCCGGGTAATCTCGATCATGGCTGCGCTTATAAATATTCCATGCCGTTTCCACGTGCCATGGATCTTTGGAGCATTTAATGGACTGCGCGAGGTATTGTCTCTTCTTCCCAGATTTCCCAGTCAGGCCCCGACTGACCATCGAGATACATCATACAATTGCCCGCCGTAAAACCCGTTTTTTTTTACCTTTAATATTATGTGCAAGTATTCTACAGTAATCCGTATAGTCTGGCTGAGCTGTTTCGCCAAGAGTGATAGATAGAATCGTAGAAATGGAGAAAACAGATTATTCATCTGTTTTACCGGATTACTGGAGTTTCGCCACCCGAGTTCTTTCCGTTGGGCACAACAGGAAATCAACCTCTTCATTTTTGCAGATATCTCAGGCAATTTAGCGACAACCTTTGGTCGACCTATAAGTATGAATATCATCGAGTACTCGTCCAAGTTATGATGGTTAAAATGCCCGGCTTCGATTTCTGGTCTAAAAAGCAAGCTCAGAGGGACGTTTTCAAAAAATTGTAATGGTAAGAGAGAGGTCGATCTGTGAATCCTAAACCATTGATGATCATTGCCTCTATGGTTTCACCTTTGGTCACCTTCTCAACTCGGTGTTTAGCCAATAAATTTTGACACTCTCAACTATTTGGAGATCACTTACTGATCCCTGTAACAACTCCATGATGATCGGCCGTTGCATTTTAACTGTCTTCCTAACTTTCTTTAATAAGTAAAGGCATTACAGCGTGTATAACAGTCAAAAGGATAACCTCGAGGCACAAATCAAAATCTTAGAGATAGCACCTACACAATGTTGGTTTTGTCTAACCTTTCAGTTATTAATTTCGTTGTTTCTTCTACTGTTAATTTTGTATTATCAATTTTCAGATGTCGATCCGGATACATAAAATCGCCATTAGAATTTAACTTGTATTTCATTTCTGATTCGAAAATAAACCTTTCTGATTCCCCAATATTTCTTTTGGTCTTCTTTTCCGCTAATCTGCTCTCGTCTTTATTTCTTTCCAGTCTTTCTTCTTGATCTGCTGAAAGTTCAACGAAGTAAATATCTTCAAGGACTACACCAAGTGATTTCATGTAGCCCATCAGCTCATCGTGATCTGACCGCTGATCAAGTGCCCAGACATAGGTGAATACCACTCCTGCGATTCTAGATGCTTTGATTTCTTCAAAAATTCGTCTCCTGATGTCTCCTACTAATTTCCAAAACTCGGCATCGGACCACGTGAAAAAATTGTGTACGAGTTCAATTACCATATGGTTGTGAAAAAGCTTGTATCCGAGATTATTTGCCAATTTTTTCCCAACAGTAGCTTTCCCTACCGCAGATGGTCCAAAAATGATCACACATTTCATACTTTATTCTTTTTCATACTCGTAGTACCCACCTAACAATCAAACTCGCCTACCGCTATAGAGCGTAACGGAATAGCGGTAGGTGTGCAGCGCTTTGTTATATTTAATCTCTACTTGTCCATTTCAAATGTTGTTCCGTATTTTCATCGTACGTAGAGGTAATAAACAGTGCTTCTTTTTCGTTTAGCGTAGTTTTATCCAGTTTCTTTACTATTTTTATCAAGTGGATCCTAACTAGAAATACTTAAACCATCTACACTACCTCCAGTTGTACCAGCCGTATTTATGGTTTCACTTACCTAACCATGTCTTTGCCTTTTTACTTCCGCGTATTGGCTCCCATTAACAATTGTAACGCTATATTCCTTTGTTCTCCTTTTGCCACTATAACTACCTGGTGCCCAATTATGACTATAAATCTAAATCAAAGTAAAGGTAATACTGTTTACAAACGCTGATTCTGCAAGTCACGACAACGACATTCCACAAGTAAGAGACGATCTCAAAACCATTTAAGGGATGTTATTCTTTAGCTGAAAAATAAAAGAGTAACGTCATGGGACGTAAGAAAAAAGCGAATATAGTTCCCTTGGAAAAGGTCTAGCATAATTCCCGATACTGCCTGACAACGACTGCAACCGATTCTGGCCCTGGCCTACCGCTCGAGGCCGTATTGACTTTCGCTAGACCATCAACAGTATCATCTTTCGGATACGGGCCGGATGTCAATGGAATCATCGGCCCAAGATATTTGACGATGATTGCTGGGGCCATCGCTAGCTGGAAGACGAGATTTTCATCTGGCTGTGGGTGATCTTGCCGGAAGAATGCATTTCGCTGGATCTTGGCTGATGAGCGAGTGGCAACCGTGTCGAGCGGGGCCTCTAATGTAGCGGAACTGGAGGTGGTGGTGGAGGCGGGAATTATGGCGCCATTAGCACATCAATAAGGGCAAGTGAGAGTCCACCGTACCTGCTAGTTTCGACCAGTTGAAACAAAGAACTAACAGTATCAGACCTGGCTTCTGTGACTCCTGTTCCTTTTCGGTATGTCCATCTTGGACTCACATCCACACATCGGCCACGGTGAAGTCCTTGCTATCACAGAGAGCCGCTATCAAGCTGAACACCAGCAAATTAGCCAAGATTAAGGGGCGGCCGTTCCTTCAAAGGTTAAAGGCTGTCCCTGGTAGCTAATCCTTAATCAAGCTGAGTTCACAGTAACCTGATCCATGACGGGTTGATCAAAGCTGAGCAGGTAGGAGATGGTTGTGCTATCTTTGTGGCTGACTGACTAGTGGTAAAGGGTAATTAAGGCGATCCGGACACAACGCAACGAAATCCAATGTAGCTTTGCCTAAAATACGGAGCGGGACTGCAGCGATTAGCCACGTTCAGAGCTTTAATATCGTTAATCCAACAACCACCACGCAACAAGCGGTAACGGGTACGATTATCGTCGTACCAATCCTGAGACCATTCCCAAACATTGCCTGCCATATCATGCAAACCGTAACCATTGGCCTCGAAACTTCCTACGGGTGCACAATATTTCCACTTATCTTTACCACCGGCACCATCATAGTTAGCATAATCTCTTGCTTGGCTGCGATTATCCCCCCATGGATATATCTTGTCTTTTAATCCTCCCCTTGCTGCCCATTCCCATTCTTCTTCACGTGGTAACCGCCTACCGGCCCATTTGGCATAAGCCTTTGCATCATCCCAACTAACATAGATGATCGGGGATTTATCCGTAGCAGAGAACCGATAAATATTCCTCCACAATTTAGTATCAAATTGATGATCCGATTCCAATAAGAACTTTTTAAACTGACCAACTGTGACTTCAGTTGTATCTATCCAAAAAGGTTTAGTTTTATTCCCGCCGGGAATAGATACCATCTTAGCCCCGTCCTTCTTCCAAATGATCTTCTTCGCCGTAACCCCCTTTAATCCCTCCAGACTTTCGATAACCACTTCCTTTTCATCTTCAGCATAAACTGAAAAAGCCAACAGCACCAACAACATCCAACTAAACTTCCGCATCATACCTTCCAATCGGTTTTTGTAATCATAGCGTACTTGCCTCTGTGACTCCCGAACCTTTTCGCCATGTTCATCTTGGACTCCCCCCACATCAGCAAATATGTTAATATTTCTGGCCTGCCTGGGCTAACCTGGGCTCTGGCGGGTTTTTCTCAACCAAGACTATTAATGCCCATGGTGAAATCTTTGCTATCACTGAGATATGAAGCCCGCTTCCACTCTGGTTTCTCCCCTTGATAATTTTGATCATGAATGACTGCTGATAATGACCATTATCGGGCTTTTTGTCTACCCTAACACCTTGCTCTTCCCATTGCTGTAATCTTGGCCGGCAAGTGCTAGCTGATGGATATCGATCAGCTAAGTGGTTCCATCCGGCACCAGTTAACAAGAGCCGGATAATGCTGTCAAACACTTGCCTGTTGCCTCTGGGCTTGGATCTACCTTTGGCTGAAGGCTGAGGTTTTGGCCGCCAGGGTTCAAGTCTGATCCATTGTTGATCGGTGACAAATGGTTTTAGTTTGGCCATCAAAAGTTCCTTTTTAGACCCAACTAAAACTAGACCTAACTCCTTTAGATGGGCAAGTTTAAATTGTATTTCTACCGCCACCAATCGCAATTAAGAATGAACTGGGTATACGTAACGTTGCGCCCGCCAGTCCTGCAATGGCAGGTAGCGTCCAAAGTAGTTCGTTAATTACTTTGGGTGCCGCATCAGGCAGCCCGAGGGTGAATCCTAACTTTTTCATTTGGACGATGATCATCCCCCACATTAACCACAGGGCAAAGGCAAACAATAACGCAGGGATGGATATCCAAAGGTTTCGGTTTGCTATTTTACTCCCGGTTTGTTTCCAGAATGACTCGTCTTCTACTTCCCATTTCTCAATATTGGTACTCGACATTTTATTCACTTCCTTATCTAAAAAGTATTACAACCCAATCGATGTCATGACCCAATATTTATTGGTATCAAGTAGCGCGCTGTTGCTTTCATTGTTATATAAAGCCGCTTTTACGAGCAAAGTCACTTTAGGAGCCAATTTTTTCTTGTACAAAAGGTCTATTTCTGATCCGAAGTCAACATCGTTTTTTACGGAATCAAATTTATGATAGACAAGCATTGCTTTTCCGAGTGATTTAGTTGCATAACCTATTGTGAAGTTGAGGTCTTTTAGTCCGTCATCATTGCCAGCCGCTGCATGTCCTAATAGAACATCGGACCAGCCATTGAATTTGTGTAGCGTTGCTAAGGGGGTTGAAAATCCCTTGGTGCCTATTATAACTCGGCAACTGTTCAGGTAAGCTACGTTGTTTTCACTTCAATCGTTACAGGCACGTTTTGGCGTTGATACAGACATAGTAAAGCGCATAGGTCGGTAGTGTCACCGGGGCTGCGAAGTCGGACGAACTCTTGAGTTCAAACTCCTCTTTGCGGACTTCCTGACTAACCGCCCAGGCAGGTCTTTCAACGGTAAGGTGGCAGTAGCCCACCTCCTGCCCTTCGAGTGGAGGGATAAAAAAGACCATGTCCTTGACCTCGTTATTCCAACGCATCTTGATTTTATGATTGGGCCGAAAAACGGTGTGAACCTGCGCTAATGAACCGGGTCGATTAGTAGAGGGCATCACAGTGGTTTCCACAAGAACTAGGCCCAACTCCTCGTGCAAAATTCGATCTGGCGGCTCCAGCGCCTCTTTGACTAATCTCGTCTGCTCAAAGCTACGGACCGGAGGCGCAAACTCGGTCACACCCGGTTTCACCACAAATCGAACGGGTATCACCCTTCCGTGCTTCAATATCTTTCCGGGTGGTCATCATCCAATCATAGAATGACTACAGTTTATCTAAACGTAGACCGTACGGCTGGATTCGACGATGCCGAACTTGCCAAACCCTCCTTTGCAAGGGCTTTCCACTGGTCGCCTGTAGGCAAGACATCAACGATTCCTTCCAATATTTTGCGGGCCGGCATCGGTTTTCTCCCTCCACCGGCTTTGGGCAGGTATTGCTGGTTTGGATCTGGCTGAGGTGACCGGATTAATGGCTCAACTTTTAGCCAGAATCAATCTGAAACTTGCCATGACTTCACTTTTGCCATCCGGCCTCCATGCTATCTGGTTGAACATGGTACCTATTGAAAGGCAAATGAGGCAAAGTGTCAAGTTATTTACGGATCAGTTCTTAATATTTTGATTATGTGATTTGGAGTTTGCAAATCTGATTTAGAAATGCTTGTTGTTCTTCTGTTAAATGGTTCGGATTCATTACCAAGACATCTATTTTTTCTCACACTTCTCAAAAAATTTAACGGCTACTTGGTGCGATGGTTGAAAAAGGTTAGCCTCTGAAAATATCAGAATATCGATATCGCCTCCACGTTTTTTTAGATCTAAGCGAGAACTAAACAGATAAACCTCGCTTGGTGGCAATCCTTGCAATGCTGAAAAAATCAGAAATTAAATTGACAGGTAATTTCTATGACTGCCAATATTACAACCAGTATATTTTGGCCTTATGCATGGAGTCACAACTAAAGTATTGTACGACTGTAGGTGTGAAATTTGACTTAAAATATAAACTCACCTTCTGGTAAACAATTTCAGGATAAAATCAAGGTAAGTTTCTTATATCTTCTCAGTTTTTTCACTTTTTCTACCAAATAAGTTCTTAGCCTTGACAATTATCGGAACTTAATCTTCATCCCCACCAATTCAAAATCCAGTTGTAATTTTTCCCTTCTGATGCTCTGCCAAGGGAAAACGGATCTGACCGGAGGAAAGGGGGTACCTTGGGTAGAAGGGCTAACCCGCCAGCGGTATTATCTGGTGCTGTTTGCAATCGCGACTAATGGAGAGGGCAAAAGCAGAAGCTGACTGTTACGGTGTGATAAAAGCGGTCCTTACCTGCTCCTTCACCTATAGAGTTCACTCAAAAAGGGCTGTTGGTAGATATGAAAGGGTAATCGTCGATCGTAATTGGATCACCTTCGGACAGCAAGGCCGCTTCATAAACCTTCATCAGATGCAAGGCGAACTCCAAAGACCCTTGTTGGGCAGACTGCGGGTTAAGAACGCAGTCGCAAAAATACCGCATTTCGTGATAGAAGCCTTGGGTGAAAAGTGCCTTGTTCTCCAGCGTAGCCAAGCTGTTTTGCGGTTCCCAAACGGTTGCCCCTGTATCAAACCCCTCTGGCACATAATCGGTCGTTGTCGCGTACTGAAAGGGGATACCTCGCTGAAAGGTCAGGCGCAGGTTATTATCAATGGTGACATAACAGCCATCGCCAAAAAAGCTGTACCGTTCGATCGGTTGACATCCGCCGTCAGCCAGATGAAAGTTACCGATTGCCCCGGAGGTGAAAGACAACACACAGACCCCACCACCGTTCCGGCCACGATGCGTGGCAACCGACTCGACATTTCCTCCCACCGCTAGCAGAAGCGATAGCGGATGACATCCATTTTGCAACCAGTTAGTGTGGATCCGTTCCTGTAAAATCTTGGCGCCGTCAGGCTGAATTGTCATCGGATAGACAGCCAAGATAGTCCGTAAATCACCAAAGTCAGCCGTGTTCAAAATCTCGATCATTTTGTGGGCGCTGGGCATAAAGACTTTTTTGAAACCGACCACCACTATCCGATCTTGCCGCTTCTGGATCATCTCTTCCACTTCGGCGGCACGCATCCCGGGCGGTTTTTCCAACCAAACGTGTAGGTTGGCCTCAAGCGCTTGACAGGTCAATTCGGGGTGTAAGCGGGGCGGTGCGCAGAGAAATACCGCATCCAGCTTTTCCTGGGTATACATCTCGCTGGCTTGCTGGTAACAGGCCGACACACCGTACTGATCTGCCGTGATCTGCGCTCGGTCAAGATTCAGGTCACAGATGGCCTGCAACCTGACCGGTAAAAACGTCATTGTTGGCAGGATATTCCGGTAAGCGTGCGATCCGACCCCGACAATGCCAACATTCAACCGGGTTTCAAAATCTCTTTGGTAACTCATAGCCGTGATCTGGGCCTCCTCGAAAGATGGTGTAGGGTCGATGGATAATAGGTATTTCGTCTAGAGACAAAGTATAATTGAGTCGGATCTCAAATCTCAACATGTTTATGCTAAACAAAATAGCTACCTTTCTTTACTGCCTGTTGAGCCTACCCTATAAATCCGACATCTCCATCGCCCCTCGCTGAGCAACATCAGCCTTTACGAGTAATGAGCTTTAATATCCGCTATCACAATCCCAACGACGGTTATAACGCTTGGCCGCATCGAAAAAACCGGTACAAAGCATCATCTATTTTCATCAGGCTGACCTGATCGGTGTTCAGGAAGCACTGCATGACCGCCGGGGAATATAGCGCTATTTGGTTTCGCCGCAGTCGTTTTCAAGTGCTGGAAAGCGATACCTTCTGGTTGTTTGAATCGTCTGACAAACCGGAGCCGGGCTGGGACGCCAGTCTGCCTCGGATCGCTACCTAGGCCAAACTCCATGACCTCTATACCGACCAGACTTTTTCCACTACGACACCCACTTCGACCGCCGGGGAGAGGTGGCACGTCAGAACAGCGCGGAACTGATTCTAGCCCGGGTCGGACAGATGAATCCGCAGCGTTTACCCGTCTTACTAACTGGCGATTTTAACGCGCGTCCTATCTTTAAACCTTATCAGATCTTGACTCGGAGCGATGGACCAACGCCATGAAGGACGCCAAGTTCGTGTCTCTTCAGCCACCACATGGGCCGGAGGGAACAATGAGCAAGTTTCAGTTCCCGGGCATACTGGAAAGTCGTATCGACTACATCTTCATCAAACACGATGTGAATGTTCTGTGTTATGCTACGTTGAGCGATTCTTGGGCCGGGCGGTTCCCCTCGGATCATCTCCCTATCATGGCTGAAGTAATCATCGGCCCGCTTCCGTAAACCGATTTATGCGCTGGAAAGTTGCTCGACTGACAGCTATATTTCTCTTGCACTTCAACCTAGTAGTCTTCTCCTTGCAACCGGATTTTGTCTGGAAATTTGATGAAGGGTCAGGCACGAGTGCAATCGAAGAGCGGCAAAGTTGGCATGGTACGATCAACGGTACTCCACAGTGGATAGATGTCTCCGGTGGGCAAGCACTCCAATTTGACGGGACCGATGACTATGTCTCGACACTTGATCATAATCTGATTAACCTTGGCGGCCCTTAGCCCAGTAAAACCATCTTGGTTATCTGTAAGGTTGATAACGCGCAAACAACGACCAAACAGCTAATCTACGAATAGGAGGGGACCACACGTAGCCTGAACATATCCATTGAGGAGGAGAAGCTATGTGCTGGCGGTTATAACAAAGCTGCAAACCAGAGTAACTGGACTGGAAATTGGATGAGCATCGATATTAATCCGATACCTGTTATGAAACCGCCCTGGTTCTGAGACAAGCAACGGATACAGTAAGCCTGAATAAACTGGAATTCTAGCTGGACGGAGAACCGAAAGCGCAAACTTCTGGAGCCAAACAGTATAAACACAGCGGTGATATAACTTCCACTGTTTTTTGCGATCATAAATATTTATTGCTATCGTGCCGTGTGGATGTCCAACCAGTTTTTTTAATAGAGATTAATGCCCCCGCTGGCCTTCAGGCAAAGGATAGGAGCAACGCCTTACCACAAAATCCGCTACGAATAATTCAATTTTTAGACTTTACATTATGTGCAAGGTGTAGTGTATAGGTAAGAAGATTACTGAAATTGACACCGACACACGGTTCCTCCGAAAAGTTTACCGTTGCGATCGCAATTGTACTCGCTTCAAGACCAGGTATTTCGGCCTCGAAACTCACATGCACGTCAGTGTTTTCTTGAGGGGCGAGGTAGTAAGGGGGATCAATGCCATGAATCCACACCTGATCCGCAACAGATATAATATTGTGGACTATACGCACCAACCAACACAGGGGATATCGATCGTTATTCTTTTATACATTATCAAAGCATTTGGGGGGAGGAGATCCTCAATCTCTTGACCAATCAAAAAAGATTAACCGTTCAACCTCAATTTCTGTTAGAATGGACTAAATCTTTAGCCAATTGCGGACGGTAGCGGTTGTGTCTGGCAAACATCCAAACGCCTTCTACAAACCTTCTAACAAATCACGCTAACAGGCGTCTATTGGCGCCACTGACATTTGGTTATTCGACCGGACTGCTGGTGGCAGTTGCTACCGGTAGTTGGTGGTCGAGATTTTGGAGCAAAAAACCGTGCAGTATATGAATGATAACTTATATGTACCCGCCAACGCCTCTTCGGAAGATGACGATCTAATCCTGTCTATTGCCCCGCAAGATGCCGGGTGGGAACTGATCTCTTTTCAGGCCCGACGACTAAACCAGGGGCAAAGCTGGTCTTTTGCCTGTGGTCAGAACGAACTGGTGATTGTCAACCTGAGCGGAACCTATACGATTGAGGCAAACTGTGGCCGGTGGACCAACTTCGGAGATCGGGAAAACGTGTTTCAAGGTGCCGGCTCGGCACTCTACTTGCCGCGACGGAGCGAGTTTACTGTTATTGCTGAAACCGGGGGGGAGTACGCCGTAGCTTGGGTACCAACCGATCAGGACAATCCTCCATGGTTAATTACGTCAGACCAAGTTCCGGTTTCGGTTCGTGGGGGCGATAATGTCAGTCGCCAGATCAATGATCTATTACCACCAGGGTCGCCGGTTCATCGCTTAGTTCTGGTTGAAGTCTATACCCCCAGCGGTAATTGGAGCAGTTATCCCCCGCACAAACACGATGTCCATATCGAAGGCAAAGATGGCACCCTAATCGAAGCCGACCTGGAGGAGATTTACTTCTACAAAATTGACAAAAGCGAAGGTTACGCCTACCAGCGTGTCTACACTGATCATAACTCACCTTTACATCAGGCGGGGAAACCGATTGATGCACTAATCCGGGCCGAAGACAATTCAGCTGTTCTTGTGCCTGAAGGCTATCATCCGGTCGTCAGTGCCCCCGGTTATACCACCTATTACCTGAACGTGCTGGCGGGTTCAGCACAAAGCTTGGCTAACCAAGACGATCCGAATTTCAGTTGGGTCAAGGACACCTACCAGCAAGTAGACCCGAGACTTCCTCTCTACTCAATCCAGTCATAGGAGTACCCAATGACTAATTTAGCAGATCGCACCTACGACTCGTTTCATATGGGGCGTTCGTCGATTGATCTATATGCCAACGATGTTGGTGCTGCCTTTGTAGATATTCAGAGCTTTGCCGCCTATGTGGGTGGATCACCGACCAACACCAGTGTGGGAGCCAGACGATTGGGCTTGAAAACCGTTGTGCTAACAGGTTTGGGCGAAGACCCGGTGGGCGATTTTATTCTCAATTTTTTGCAGAAGGAGGGGGTAGAAACAAAGTTTTGCCCCCGTAAGCTAGGACACCGTACGAGTGCTGTGGTTCTCGGTATCGAACCGCCTGACCGTTTTCCGCTAGTTTATTACCGGGACAACTGCGCCGATATGGAAGTGACCATTGACGATGTCTTGGCGTCTCCGGTTGCGGGAAGTAGCATCTTTCAGTTTGCTGGCACCAACCTTTACCGTGACCCGTGCCGAAGCGCCACTTTTCTGGCCGCTGAACAGGCCAAACAGCATAACACCCGCGTGGTGTTAGACATCGATTTTCGGCCCGACCAATGGCACGACCCCCGCGCTTTCGGAGTAGCCATCCGCTCCATCCTCCGTCTGGTCGATGTTGTCATCGGCACGGAAGATGAAATTAACGCCGTGATGTTGACCGATCCCAACCAGATGGAATTGACACACTCCCAGGTTTCCGATACTCGAGTCAGTGGCGATGTTCAGGCCGCCATCGACCTGATGTTAACTTTAGGGCCAAACGCAGTGTTGCATAAACGCGGTGTTGACGGGGTACGGATCCATCTGCCGCAGGAGACGATTGACGCCCCTGGTTTCCCGGTCGAAGTCTATAATATCTTGGGGGCGGGAGACGCCTTCGGAGCCGGTTTCCTATACGGCTATGCCCAAGGTTGGGATTGGTACCAGGCGGCCCGACTAGGCAATGCCTGTGGTGCCATCGTGGTAACGCAACACGGCTGTGCCAATTTTATGCCCACCTACGATCAGGTGATGTCATTTGTGACCGAACGTGGCGGTTGGTAAAGGTGATCAAACAGGACAGGAGTGTCAGCAGGATACGTTTACAGGAGTAGGCAATGAAAAAGTTGGTGTTGATTGGAGATTCGATTCGGATGGGCTACCAAGATGAGGTTCGCCGGCAACTTCCCACAGAGGTGGAGATCTTCGCCCCAACCCAAAACGGAGGAGATAGCCGGAACGTAAAATCCCACCTACAAGAATGGGTACTGGAGCAATCAGCAACGGTAGTTCACCTCAACTGCGGACTACACGACATCAAACGGGAGTTCGCCTCCCAACAGATTTCCGTGCCGTTGGAGGAGTACCGCTCGAATCTGTGCCAGATTCTGGAAACCGTCACCGAAGCGGCTGAAACAACTATTTGGGCCACCACCACCCCGGTTAACCAGGATTGGCATCATCAGCGGAAAGGCTTTGACCGACTAACATCCGATGTACTGGAATATAATCGGGTAGCAGTTTCGATAGCTGAGGAACTGGGGGTGATGGTGAATGATCTATACCAAACTATAACCGAGGCTGGACGTGACCAACTGCTGGTACCAGACGGGGTTCACTTTAGTCCGCAAGGGTCGGCTTTGCTGGGCCAGGCCGTCGCCAATGCAGTCTCCCCCTACCTGACATGAGGGAATTAACAAGGGTCCAAAGCAATCAGCTAATAAACAGCTTTAATGGCCGCCCAGTTGGTCGATAGCTTATCTCCAGGTTCTATAGCTAAAGCAGAAGCCAAGCCTTGCTTCATAATCAGTTGAATCTGCTTATCTGTCAGGGCAACATTAAAAATAGCCACTTCGTCGAAGGAACCGTGCATAAAGGTGTGATGCAGCAATTTAGCACCCATCACCACCTCTTGTGCCTTATTGTCTGTATCCATTGGATTAGCTGCTCCCGCTTTCCCATTCAATTTACCATCAACGTATGTGTTGTGATCTTGAACATCTTTGGCCTTGTTTGGAAACACCACTGCATGATGATGCCATTTGCCGTCACAGACATCAACGTCCCCCCAGTTATTTCCACCCGCATTTTCAACACGGAGATAGCATTTAGCTCCGTCTAAATGTCCCCGGACATAATACTTCATAGTCTGTTCGCCACTACCCCACTTGACCCATGAGTGGTCACGGGCACTGGCACTTTTAAACCAATACAGAACAGTTCGCGGATCCCGACCTCCGATGCCGTGATAACCTTTGACAATCAAGTTACCATCTTTGCCGTCGTAGACTAAGCCACGGCCATATTTGCCAGGGCCATATTTGACCCCACCCTCCAGAGTCCCATTTCTCTTGTTCACGGAAACATCTTTGGTCACCTTGCCTTTTCCCTCTTCAAACAAATACGCCACTTCCACTCTCTTCATATCTACTGGCGCCCCGAACAATAGGCTAAAAGAGGCTAAACAAATCCCAAGAACTACCATGCTAAAAAATGTTTTTTTCATTTCACTCTTACGTTAGTAACTGGCTTTGATAACTGCCCAATTAGTTGGCAATTTATTACCGGCTTCAACGGCCGTCGGTTTTCCACCTAAAGCTGATGCCAATCCCTGAGATATAATCAGTTGAATCTGCTTATCTGTCAGGGCAACATTAAAAATGGCCGCCTCGTCGAAGGAACCGTGCATAAAGGTGTGATGCAGCAATTTAGCACCCATCGCCACTTCTTGTGTTTCTATATCGGTGTTCAGTTCCTTAGCCGCACCGAATTTGGCATTCAGTTTTCCATCCACGTAGATTTTATGATCCTGTACATTTTTT